>JBARBE010000048.1:0-12153 GCA_049792735.1 Candidatus Acidiferrum sp. | reverse complement strand
CCTCGCGCCAGGATTCAATGCGCTTATCGCTAAGGCTTGCCTGGTCGGCGGCGCTGTCCCAAGGCGTGGTCGCGGGGCGGTCTTCGGGGCCGCGCGAGATTTGCTGGGGCTGAGAACGGCGAGGGCCACCTTCTCCGGCGCCGCCCGGTCCCGGAGGCGTAGAGGGAATGCCCACATCGGTGAAGGAATCGAACAGGCCGGGATAGACCGTCAAACCTTTGCCTTCGATCACCCAGGCGTCGGGCGGGATGGCCACATCCTTGCCGATCGCAGTGATGATGCCGTGGGCCATGACTATTGTTGCGCCTTCCACAGGGGGCCCGGATACGGGGACAATTTTTGCTCCACGAATTGCAAAGTATTCCGGCTCGCCGCCTTGGGCAAACAGTTGCGGCGCCATGACGAGAAGAGCGAGGAGAGTTACAGCAAACGCGAATGCCGAGAGGCACCGGCGCTCGAGGACAGAACGCATGCGAGCTCCTTTTTGGGAATAGTCGAGAACCACTTCCCCAGACCGTCTTTTCTGTAGACGCATGAGGCTAATCAGAAGTTGCGGCAGAGTCAAGACGAGGCGGGAAAAATCTGCGAGCGCGATGAAAACAATTTTGGCTTCATTCGTTTCTTCTATTGCGTTCCCATAGGGCTTGTGGCATGTTTGGTATGGGTTTCCCATAGGAACGGAGAGGAGCCCGAGGAGAACGATGGGCGATAAAGCGGGCGAGAAGAAGGACGTCTGGCAGGGGACGCTGGCACTGATGGTGTTGAAGACGCTGCAAGGCATGGGCCCGCTGCATGGATATGGTATTGCGCGGCGCATCGAACAGACGAGTGGCGATCAGTTGATGGTGAATTACGGGACTTTGTATCCCGCGTTGCTCAAGCTGGAGCAAGAGGGCTACGTTTCTTCGGAGTGGGGCTTCTCGGATAACAATCGCAAGGCGAAATATTACAAGCTAACGCGCGCGGGGCGGAAACAATTGAATAAGGAAGAGCGCGAGTGGGAACAGACGACTGCGATCCTGGCGCGGTTCCTGGCGCCGGGCGGGGAGCGGGCCTAAGCGGTCTTGTGAGTGCGGAGGACTCAGATGAGGCAACTGCGAGCATGGTTCACGCGGCTCGGTGGGCTGTTTGGCAAAGAGCGGCGCGAACGCGAGCTTTCCGTCGAGATGGAAAGCCATCTCAAAATGCACGTCGAAGACAATTTGCGCGCTGGGATGACGCCGGAACAAGCGCGGCGCGAGGCGCTCCTGAAACTCGGTGGGGTGGAACAAACGAAAGAGGAGTATCGCGCACGCCGAGGCTTGCCGTTTCTCGAAACCTCCTTTCGAGATTTGTATTTCGCCGCGCGCGTTCTTCACAAGAATCCGGGCTTCACTTCTATCGTAGTCCTCACACTGGCCATCGGCATCGGGGCGAACACCGCGATTTTCGGCCTTGCGAACGCCGCATTCTTTCGGCCGCTTCCCTATCCGCATGCGGAGCGGCTTGCATTCCTCTGGCAGAACAACCGGCGCACGGGAGAAGCCGAAGGTCTTGTCTCGTATCCGAATTTCTCGGACTGGCGCTCGCAGAGCCACAGTTTCGCGGACATGGCGTTTTTTATGAGCGGCAAATCTATCCTTACCAGCAAGGGCGGCGACCCGGAATTCATATCGGGTGGTCTGGTGTCCGTCAATTTCTTCTCCGTTCTCGGCGTGAGTCCAGCGATAGGCCGCAGCTTTTCTCCAGATGAACAAATTCCAGGACACGCAAATGTTTCTGTCATCAGCTATCACTTCTGGCGCACGAGATTTGGCGGCGATCCGCAAGTCCTCGGACGCAGTGTTGTAGCAGCAAACGGGGAGAAACACACCGTTATCGGCGTCATGCCGCCGGGCTTCTCCTTTCCGGATAAAACAGACGTCTGGACGCCGCGGGAGGTCGGTGGCTTTTTCAAAACGAAGGCGCGGCAATATCCGAACCAGCATGTCATCGGACGCTTGAATCCCGGAGTGACGTGGACGCAGGCACAAGCTGAACTCGATACGATTGCAGCGCGGCTCGCGGCGGAATATCCGGCAATTGATGGCGGAGTCGGCGTGCGCATCGTTCCATTGCGCCAGCAACTCACGCAAAAGGTCAGTCAGGGCTTGGTGCTTCTCTGGGCCGCAATTGCGGGAGTGCTCTTGATCGCCTGTCTGAACGCGGCGAATCTCATTCTGGCGCGCGCCGCTGGGCGGGCAAAAGAAATTTCCATTCGCTATTCGCTCGGCGCGACGCGCAGCAGAATCATCAAACAGTTTTTGTGCGAGAGTCTTCTGCTTGCTTCCATGGCAGCCGCTGCAGGCATCCTTCTCGCCGTTTGGATTTTGAATCTCGTTGCAAAACTCAATCCCGATCTCGCGAAGCTCAGCGGGTCCGTGTTCGATCCCCGCGTCTTGGCCTACACCATCGCGATCACCGGGCTCACATCGCTGGTTTGCGGATTGCTTCCTGCTCTTTCCGCGCCGAAGGTGGATTTGAGCCGCGCTTTGCGTGAAGCAAGTTCTGGCCACGCCGCACCGAGCGCGCAGGCGCTGCGCAAATTGCTTATCGTCGCGCAGGTTTCGCTCGCGTTCGTTCTGCTGGTCGGCTCGGGTTTGCTGGTGCGCAGCCTGTGGCGGATTTTTGCCGTCCCTCCCGGCTTCGATGCCGAGCACGTGCTTACTCTTCATGTCTATTGGCCGGGCGCTCCCGCAAACTCTACCGACGAGAAAAAGAGAAATTCCCTGTACATGGAATTGCTGGCGCGGCTCCGCGCGTTGCCTGGAGTTATTTCCGCCGGCGCAACTTCAAATGTTCTTTTTCCCAGCGAAATGTACAAAGTACCTTTCGTGATCGAGGGCCAGCCCACGGAACCCTCCGGCCAGCGTCCGTTTCTTCCGAACGGTGAAGCGACGCCCGATTATTTTCGAGTGATGGGCATTCCTCTCATGCACGGCCGCGTGTTCACCCGGGCGGACACAATCCAAGACGCGCCGCCGGTCATCATCATTGACGAGACGATGGCGCAACGCTATTGGCCGAACGAAGAGCCCATCGGCAAGCGCTTGAAGTTCGACGACCCCAATTTCAGAAGTCCCTGGTTCACCGTGATCGGTGTTGTTGGCGATGTTCGGCAAGAAGGTCTGGAACAGCCCGCTGGTCTCGTGTCGTACGTGCCATCCGACGGAGAGTGGGCCGATGACCTCGTGCTTCGCAGTAGGAACGATCCGCGCACCATCGTCGCCGCGGTGCGCGAGCAGGTTCGTTCGGTCGACCGAAATCTCGCGGTCGCTAATGTCGGCGTGCTAAGCGACCTCCTTTCACTGCGCGAATCGCAGAGAAAATTCAATGCGCTTTTGCTGGGCTCGCTGGCGTCCGTGGCGTTACTGCTCGCGGCCATCGGTATTTATGGGACGGTGTCTTACTGGGTAAAGCAGCGCACAGCGGAAATCGGTATCCGCATGGCGCTCGGCGCTGACCAAAAAAATATTTTCCGGCTAGCCGTTGCGCGCGGCATGATTTTAATCTTTGCCGGCCTCGTTGTGGGATTTGCTGGAGCGCTGGCAGGCACTCGCCTCATCGCCAGCCTGCTCTTCGGCGTGACGGCCTACGACCCGGCGACGTTTTGTGCGATCGCGATCTTGCTGCTGCTCGCGTCTCTCGCGGCCTGCTGGATCCCCGCGCGCCGAGCCACGCGCGTCGATCCTCTCGTCGCTTTACGGTACGAGTAGTTCAGAGAAAATCTTCCATCCAAATCGAAGAGAGTCCATTGCTGCCGCGCCGCGCTTGACCTTCGGGTGTAGAACGCGCTCCGATTATTGCTGGGGCTTTTTCTTTTTGAAGAGGCCGCCGAAGCTTTTTACGGCATCGGTAGGAGCTTTGCTGGCATCCTTCGCGCCCGTTTCACCGAGCCCGCCCGCACACCCGAGCTGCGATTTCAGCATGCCAGCGGCTAGTCCGCCGACATCGGGAATAAATTTCGGATCCGCGGTCGTACCGTGTATGAGGAAAGGAACGGTTGTACCGCTCTTGCAGCCGCCGCCTCCTGACGCTTTCCCGAGAATACCGCCAACCTCAGAAACAGGGCTTCCTACGGCGCCGAGCGTGGTCGTGAGCGTGGCAGCCATCTTGAAATCAAGATTGTTTTTGGAATCGACCGTGCCTGCACCAACAAGGTTGCCAACCGAAGGAATTACGGCGAGGAAGTTTTCCGCCTGGAGGCCATTGGGCGCCATGCGGAGATTGGTGGTGAGTTTTTCGATGTCCAGATCCTTGCCGCTCTTGATCCCCGCGAGCGACGCAATCGAACTCATCCTCGAGCTGAGATCGAAGCCCGCAAGCTTTCCATTGAAGAGACCGACGTTTCCGGCAGTAATTAGCTTGTTCAAAGGACCAACGAGATTCAGATCGGCGTTCAGCGTGCCAGCCTGAAGAGAAGTTCCCTTGGGAAGAATGATGCCAAGCGCGGGGAGAAAAGCCTCGAGATCTTTCGCGGGCATATCCTTGGCGTCGAGCTTGATGTTGACGACGGTGGCTTCTCCGGCCGTGTTATAGGTGCCAGTGAGATGTGCGGCAGCACCGCCAATCTTGAGCGTCGAGGGGTCGAGGACCCCGGTGCTCTTGCGCAGATCATATTTGGTATCGAAATCGACAGTCACGGGCACACCGGCGGCAGCGCCGCCGGCAATGAACAGAGCCTTGGAGATCTTTACGTTGCCTTTAATTTCGGCTTCGCCATTTTGCGAGGAGAGATCAGCGGTGAGATCGAGAAGGCCGCCGAGGCCAGCAGAAGAATCCACGAAGCCAGTGGAGGCGAGATTGAGAGACGTGACGTCAAGCTTGGCAGTGATGGGAGTGAGCGAAGCGTCTTCCTGGTCGATGGGACCGGCAGTTCCATCGAGCTTAAGTTTTCCGCCCGCGGGAAGATCTGCTGTCACAGTTACAGGAAACGCAGAAGTCATCGAAAAGTTGGACGCGGAGACGTTCACGTGATCGTAGGTGCTGCGCTTCTGGGAGGCTGTGGAGCCGACGACGATGCTGCCATCCGCGAGTGTGAACTTCTGCACGGAAAGATCGGCGGACGAGGTTGCCGTGTTGGAAGCGGATGCGTCGGCCTTTTGCGCAGACTTCGCAGCGCTGGCGCCAAGCGAGGAATAATTCCACTGGCCGGCGGGATTGTGAAGCAGAGTGACTTGGGGATTCTCAATCGTGATGCCAGTGATGTTCAGGGTTTTGCTAAAGATGAGAGGAAAGATCTCGACACCGACCTTGAGCGATTTCGCCGTGAGAAACGGCGAAGTGCTGAATTTGGGGTCGTCGCCAATCGAAAGATTTTCGGCCGAGAGTGAACCGCTAAAGAGCGAAAGGCTCAAACTTCCAAACTCCACTTGGCGACCGAGCGCCTGCGACGCTTTTTGTTGGATGGTGGGACGGAATTTGTCCACTGGAATCAAAAATGGAACAACTACAAGAAGAACAATCAAAACGGCGGCAATGATGGCAACGATGCGAAGGGGGCGCTTCATGATTCTCTCCTGTTCGGCTGGGAAGGGCGAAGAATTGGGAGCGTTCAGGAATGATAGCACGGCGAGCCTGTGTGCGTGCGTGGAAGTAGCGGCGTCTCACGGGTGGCAAAAGATGATGACCATCAGGCTGGCGATAAACATCCAATTCCGCATGCTAAGATTCCAATGGTGAACATGCGGACCCAGGTTCTGTTGGCAACGGCGTTGCTCCTTTTTGGCGGCCGGGAAACGCTGGCCCAGCAGAAACCGGAGCGCGCGGATCTGCCCGACGCGCCAGCGCCGAAGCAAACCGAGAATGGCGCTGCGCAGAAGCAAGGGAAAAATGTTTGGCAAGATTCGTTGGGTATTATTGCGAGAAAGTCCTACTTCTATCCTGACCTGGCGACTTCCCCGGGACCACTGACCGCCGCGCAAAAATTTAAATTGTTTCTCAGCACGAGCACTGCGCCTCCGCAGATTCTTAGTTCGATGGCCGCGGCGGGAATCAGCGAAGCTCGCGGGACGCTTTCCGGCTACGGTCAGGGCGGCGAGGGTTACGGCAAGCGGTTCGCATCGTCCATGGCCAGCGGCGCTTCGAGCCATTTTTTCGGCACCTTCCTATTGCCGGCGCTGCTGCGCGAAGATCCGAGATATTTTGTGAGCGTGAAACCGGGATTTCGGGCGAAAGCCGGACATGCCCTGAGGCGAGTGGTGGTGATTCGAACGGATGCAGGGGGCACGACCTTCAACTTGCCGGGCACCCTGGGGCCGCTGGCGGCGGAAGGTTTGGCAAACCTTTATCTTCCGCAACAGGAACGAACGGCAGGGAGAACCTTTGAACGATACGGCATTCGAATCGGATTTGGCGCGGTAAACAATTTGTTGAAGGAATATTGGCCGACGATTTTCAAAGACTTGCGGATTTCAAAGGTGGCGCCTGGATTGCAGCCATAGGAGCGCACCGCGTTAAACCTCGCAGCAAAGTGACGTAAGGCTTGAACGAGAATCCCGCGGAACGTATTACAATGTGAATGAGCGGGGCTGTAGCTCAGATGGATAGAGCAACGGTTTCCTAAACCGTTTGTCGGGAGTTCGAATCTCCCCAGCCCCACCAGTTCCTCATACGCAAAAAAGAAAGATCCAACAAAGCTTCCCTGCAAAACAGAGATAGCAGGTTGCACGCCACGGCAAAAGTGGGACAATGCTGCTATTCAGGAGCGCGGGTTTGCGCGATTCGAAAATTCTCGCTCTATGGGGCTCGTGAACAGGTGCAAGGCAGCGAGGTGCCCGAATGAACGAAGCGCTGACCGTCCACAGGCTGCAGTTCGCATTTACCGTAACGTTTCACTATATTTTCCCGCAATTGACGATGGGCCTCGCGCTGCTCCTCGTCTACCTCAAGACGAAAGCTCTGCGCACCGGCGATGAACATTACAACCGTGCCGCGCGTTTCTGGGCGCGCGTCTTCGGAATTAATTTCGCCCTGGGAGTCGTTACCGGAATTCCGATGGAGTTTCAGTTCGGCACGAACTGGGCGGCGTTTTCGAAAGCCGCGGGTGGCGTTATTGGCCAAACTCTGGCCATGGAAGGCGTTTTTTCATTTTTCCTCGAATCGAGCTTCCTGGGATTGTTCCTGTTCGGCGAGAAAAAACTGGGCCGCGTGGGACATTGGTGGGCCGCATTCCTGGTTTGGCTCGGCTCTTGGCTCTCGGGATTTTTAATCGTGGCCACGGACGCATGGATGCAGCACCCCGTCGGTTACCGGCTCGGTGCGAACGGCGAGATCGAGCTGGCGAGTTTCTGGGGACTCATCCTGAATAAGTGGGCGCTTTGGCAATACGCGCACACCATGCTCGGCGCGGTGCAGACGGGATGCTTCGTGATGGCTGCCGTTGGCGCATTTTATTTACTAACGAACCGGCATGAAACCTACGGACGGACGTTTGTAAAGGCGGGTGTTTTGGTCGGAGTGATCGCTGCAGTGCTCCAGCTTGTCCCCACCGGCGACGTCCAAGGCAAAATGGTCACAGAAAACCAGCCCCCCACCCTCGCGGCGATGGAAGGCCTCTTCGAGACGCAGCAAGGCGCGCCGCTGGCTATCTTGGGCCAGCCGGATGTGCAAAACCGCAAACTAGACAATCCGCTAGTCGTGCCTCAAATGCTGAGCTTTCTCACTTACAAACAATGGAGTGCAAACGTGCGCGGCCTGGACGCCTTCCCACAGACAGAATGGCCCGACCAGATTCCGCTGCTTTACTACAGCTATCACGTGATGGTCGGTCTTGGGACAATCTTTATTGCGGTGATGGCCGTTGCCGCATTTTTGTACTGGCGCGGAAAATTGTTCACCTCGCGTTGGATGCTGTGGATTCTGATGCTCAGCGTCCCTTTACCCTACATCGCGAATACCGCGGGATGGATGACCGCGGAACTGGGCCGCCAGCCCTGGCTTATCTACGGAATGATGCGCACGTCGCAGGGTGTCTCCCCGCGCGTGGAAGCCGCCAACGTGTGGTTTACGCTGATTGGATTCATGGGCATGTACACCGTGCTGGCGATGCTTTGGCTTTTCCTGATTTACCGCGAAATCGAAACAGGCCCTGGTCCTGATGAGGATGACTCGCGGCAGGAAGCGAGAATTTCGATCGCGGCCGATTGAGAGGGAGGAGGACGGATGGGAACAATCTGGTTCTGCCTCGTGGCAATCATGATCGCGATGTACGTTTTGCTGGACGGTTTTGACCTGGGCGCGGGCGCGATCCACTTGTTGATTGCAAAAACGGATGAAGAGCGCCGCCAAATCCTGGCAAGCATCGGCCCTGTTTGGGACGGAAATGAAGTGTGGCTGCTCGCGGCAGGAGGCGTGCTTTATTTTGCGTTTCCCCAGCTTTACGCCAGCGGCTTCAGCGGATTTTATCTTCCTCTCATGATGGTGCTATGGTTGCTGATTTTGCGCGGGGCTTCCATCGAATTTCGAAATCATGTAAAAAGCGCGGTGTGGGATCCTCTCTGGGATTTCCTTTTTTGCGCTTCCAGCATTTTGCTGGCGGTGTTTTTTGGCGCGGCTTTGGCCAATGTGGTGCGCGGGGTACCGCTCGATGCCAGCGGATATTTTTTCGAGCCTCTATGGACGAATTTTCGCCTCGGCGAAGTGACGGGCATCCTCGACTGGTACACGATTTTGGTCGGCGTGCTGGCCCTGCTGGTGCTCGTCATGCACGGTGCGTTGTGGGTCCAGTTAAAAACCAACGGCGCGGTGAATGAACGGGCGCGAAAGCTTGCTGGTCACGTTTGGTGGGGCGTGGTGGCGCTGACGGCGATCGTCACCGCCGTAACATTTGCGATCCAGCCGCAAGTCAAAGAGAATTTTGTCACTTGGCCCGTTGGATTTGCATTGCCTCTGCTGGCCGCGGCCGGTCTCGCTGGCGTGGCGTTTGAATTGAGGAAACATGCCGAGCGAAAAGCTTTTTTCGCTTCGTGCCTGTATCTCGTAGGGATGCTGACCAGCGTGGTCTTCGGGGTTTATCCCATGGTGCTGCCCGCGCGCAATCCCGCGTATTCCCTTACCGTTGAAGGCGCGAAAGCCGGCGCCTACGGACTGAAGGTCGGCCTGATTTGGTGGATTGTGGGAATGATCCTCGCCGCGGGTTACTTCACCTACGTCTACCGTTCGTTTGCCGGAAAAGTGGAAGTGGGCAGCGACTCGAACGGCCACGGTTAATAGAGACGGTGAATCCAGCTCTGAAGTAAATCGACACAATCCGCCAAGCCGAAATTGACGGATGGCGTGCGGCAGCGTAGCGTGAATTTGTGGGGTTGGCCAACGTTTCGTTACACCCGTCGTGGCCTCTTGGGGCACGCGAGCAAGTCCGGCGTTCGGGCGCGCAGGACGAGTTCTCCTCGAATTGGCGCGGCTGTTCCGGATAGCCGTGATTTTTCGGATTGAAGTCCGTTTCAACTCCCCAGCAAACGAAATCCATATGCGTGAACGCGCGAATGTTATGCTCGCGCAGCCCGGGTGCTGATATGCGGCAAATGCGCATCGTCGCGGTAATCCGCGCCACAAACGGTTTAAGAAGCAATTCGCGGAGGTACGAATGAGCGGCACGAGAAGGAGATTTTTCCAGGATGCGGCGTTCTTTGGCGCGGGGTTCCTGGGACTGTCCGAAGCGTTGCGCGGAAGCCCGCAGATGAACGAATCGCAAGCGGCGCGCGAAATCGAGCAAGGACGCCACCACAGTCCCTACGGCAATCACAAAAAAAAGGAGGTCGTGCCGATAGGGCCGGATCCCTATCTGCCGATGATCACGCCCGACATGGCCGATCTGCCGTTCGAAATGGATGGCGGCGTGAAAGTGTTCAAGCTCGTTGCCGAGCCGGTGAAACGAAAAATTGCGCCGTTCAAAACCATCGAAGCATGGGGCTACAACGGCAGTCTTCCGGGTCCCACGATTCAAGTGCAGCAGGGCGAACGCGTTCGCATCATCCTTGAAAATAAATTACCGGAAGCCACTTCGATCCATTGGCATGGCCTCGAAGTTCCCATCGAGCAGGACGGTGTCCCGTGGATCAGCCAAAAGCCGGTGGCGCCCGGCGAAAAATACGTCTACGAATTCACGGTCCATCAAGAAGGCACATTTTTCTATCACTCCCACGGCGCGATGCAGGAAATGATGGGCATGATCGGATTTTTTGTGGCGCATCCCGAACGAAGTTACAAGCCACGCGCCGATCATGATTTCGGAATCGTTTTGCAAGAGTGGGCTGTTTTGCCGAACAACAATGTCCCGAACTCCGCGGCCATGGAGTACAACTGGCTGACGTTCAACGGAGTCTCGGCCCCGGCGATCACGCCGATGATCGCGCGGCTTGGAAGCCGCGTCCGTCTCCGCATCATTAATATGGGCATGGACCACCACCCAATTCATCTGCACGGAAACCAATTCGTAATGACCGGAACGGAAGGTGGCCGCGCACCCGAATCGACGTGGTATCCGATGAATACGGTCCTGGTCGGAGTCGCGCAGGCGCGCGTGGTCGAATTCGACGCGAAATATCCAGGATCGTGGATGCTTCATTGCCATCTGCCGCACCACATGATGAACAGCATGTCAGATCTGCTGCGCGACCGCGCGATCGAGACCGCTGCCTTAACCGATGCGCAAGCCATGAGCCAGATGGCCACGCTCGCGAAATCCGTGCCCTTCGAACACATGCATCACTCGCCGATTGCGGCGAATGCCAGCAGCGTGCCTGGCTTTCCGCAGGATGCCTTCATGGAAATGGGCATGGACGAAGCGGTTGCCAAACCAGAGACGTACGGCCTGCCTCCGAACTGGAGCGCGCAGATGATGGGCATGATGACCCTGGTGCGCGTCCTGCCCGACAAGGAATACGAAGAGATGCTGGAGCGAATTCGACAAGCGAAGCTGGCAAAAGGTCAGGAGCAACATCATGAGTCGTGAGATGACACAGAAGGAGATTTCACCACAGAGGTCACAGAGCGCGTGGAGAAGCGCAGACGGCGCGCGCCTAAATACGATAGGCAAGCTCCTGGCTCTAGCGGCTGTGCAATCAATGATCTTTGTCGCTGCAGCGCGCACGCAAGAAAAATCCCCAAAACGCGACGCGCAAGCAACAGCGAGAGCATCCATGCCGGAGCAGATGCAGCACCACCATGGCGAAGTGCCGCTGGTAAAGCCGGAATACCCAGAAATGGGGCGAGCACAAGAACGTGCAGGCGCTCAAGCCGTTACGCTGGAGCAGGTGCAGAAGATGGCCAGCGAGACAAACCCTACACTGCGGCAGGCGGAAGCGGAAATCCGGGCGGCCAAAGCACGCCAACAGCAGGCAGGACTTTTTCCGAATCCTTCGTTGGGCTACACCGGCGATGAGATACGAGGCGGGTCCATCGGCGGCGGCAAACAAGGATTTTTTGTGCAGCAAACAATCGTAACGGCAGGAAAACTCGGCAAGAATCGCGCGGTGTATGAATCCGAGGCCAAACTGGCGGAAATCGAAGCGCAAGAACAACGCACGCGCGTCGAAACCGCGGTGAAAATGTCGTTTCTGCGAGTGCTTGCCGCCCAGGAGTGGTTGGACGCGCGGCGCGATCTGGCAAAGATCGCCGAAAATGTCGCGCAAACACAGCGCGAGTTGCTAAACACCGGCCAAGCCGACGAATCCGAAGTGTTGGAAGCGGAAGTGGAAGCGGAGCGGGCCCGCATGGCGGCACGCATGCAAGAAAACACGCTCCGAGAGGAATGGCGCTCGTTGGCCGCCGTGATCGGACAACCGGATCTGCCGGTGTCAACAGTCGCCGGCGATCTTGAGAAGGGCTGGCCCGAGCTAAACGAGGAACAAGTCGTCGATGCCATCGCAAAGCAAAGCCCCGCGGTGGAAATCGCGGCCACTGCGGCTGGACGCGCGAAAGCTCTGCTGGCGCAAGCACAACGCGAGCCGGTTCCAGACATACAGGTCCGCGCGGGACTGGAATACAACCATGAACTCCTGGGAACGGTGCCGTTTGCAACGGGCTGGGAGGGACTCGCCGAAGCGAGCGTCGAACTTCCGCTCTTCAATCGCAATCAAGGCAACATTACTGCGGCGCTTGCGAACATAGATCGAACCGAGCAGGAAAAGACTC
>JBARBE010000047.1:0-149783 GCA_049792735.1 Candidatus Acidiferrum sp. | reverse complement strand
TTCGATCTCGACGAAGTGGCCCGTCTTGCCGAATCGAAATCGGATGGTTTCGACAAGGCCGGCGTCGCGTTCTTTCCACTCAGAAGTTTCAATCGGATCGCTGGGCAAATCGGAAAGAGACCATTCGCCGTTGACGCCATTTGGCTTTACGGTTTGCGGATCAACTTCGTAGACTTCCTGGCCCTTCATGTCGAGCAGGAGGTAACGCTTCCAGAGTTTGACCAGCAGGACTTCGTGCTTTTCCGCGTGATAGATGTTCCAGGTTTGCGGCGCCTTATCATTGAAGCGCACAATCGCGAATTGCAGCTGCTTCCAAAGGATTTTTTCGCCGGTGGGCTTCTGGGGAAGCGCTGCGGCGAGAAGCAGCGCCGAGACGAGACCGAGCTTCAAAGCTGAAATCAACTTGGAACTTCGCTGAATGATTTGTCGAGGAGGCGAATGGCTTCGTCGACGTCGGGCTTGGTGGTGTTGAGCATGGGGGCGAGGCGAAGAACGTTGCCCATGAGGCCGCCTTTGCCGATGAGCAGGCCGTTGTCGCGGGCGCGCTCCATGACTTGCGTGGTTTGCGCGGGAGCGGGCTCTTTGGTTTTGCGGTCTTTCACCAGCTCGAGAGCTTGCATCAGGCCCATGCCGCGGACATCGCCGATGAGCGGATATTTTTGTTGAAGCTCTTCGAGCTTGGCGCGGAAATAATTGCCAACCGTATGGGCGCTTTCGCGGAGATCTTCTTCTTCGATCAGCTCGATGGTGGCGCGTGCGGCAGCGCAAGTGACGGGATTGCCGCCAAAGGTGGCGATATTCAAGCCTTGAAAGCCCGCGGCGATTTCTGGCGTGGTGACGGTGAGGCCTACCGGGACGCCGTTGGCCATGCCTTTGGCGCTGGTGATGATGTCCGGCGTGACTTCCCACTGTTCGATGCCGAACCATTTTTTGCCGGTGCGGCCCCAGCCGGTTTGCACTTCGTCGGAGATGAAAAGGCCGCCGTATTTTTTGACGATGTTGAAAACGATTTTGAAATATTCCTTGGGCGGGGTGATGAAACCGCCGACGCCCTGAATGGGTTCGGCGATAAAGGCGGCGATGCTGCCGCTGGTGCCAGTCTGGATGAGGTTTTCGACGTCGCCTGCGCAGGCCACTTCACATTCGGGATATTTGAGGTGCAGCGGGCAGCGGTAGCAGTAGGGATTGATGGCGTGGGCGATGCCGACGCTGATGACCGCCGCTTTGCGATACGGCGCGTGGGCGGTGACGGATTTCATCAGCGAAGAACCGCCGGAATAGGCGTGGCGGAGAGCGACGACGTCATAGCTGCCGGTCGACATGCGCGCGATCAGAATCGCAGCTTCGTCGGCTTCGCTGCCGGAACTGGTGAAGAAACTCGAGGATAAATTACCGGGCGTGATTTGTGCGATTTTTTCGGCGAGCGCAACGATCTGTTCGTTGGGATACAGCGTGGAGAGGTGCTGGAGCTTATTGACCTGGGCGTTTATCTTGCTGGTGACTTTGGGATTACAGTGGCCCACGGAGACGGTCAGGATACCGCCAAAAAAATCGAGATATTTGCGGCCTTCGATGTCCCAGACATGCTGCATTTCGGCATGGTCGGCGACGAGCGGATGCTGGTAATAGTTGGTCACGGACGGCCAAATGTATTTTTTGTGTTTGGCAACGACTTCTTCGCTGCGCGACATTGCCGGTTGAACTGGTTTTGCGGGCGTGGTCATGGGTGCTTCCTAAGCGTCAGATTTGTGCTGTTCGAGTGTACGATGCGGAGAAAAGTGCGGCAAGTATGCCTCAATCGCAAAGAAAAGATGGCTGCCAACAAATCCAATATTTATCTTTTCGGTTGAATAACTTACTGGTTTAATCCAGATGCTTTCGTATTATGATGCCGCGGCATCCATCCCATGAGCACAGCCAGCAAACTTCGCTTGGTCCGCACCGCCCGCGAGGCGGGTTTCTCCGACGCGGACATACTTCGAGAGATATTGCGCGGAGTCTATGGAAGCGAAAAGCGCCGGAGGATGGTAGTGGAATGGGGGGAACTCCTGGGAAGAACTCCTAGCGACGCGCTCCGGATTGCGTACGCCGCCGGCCTGATTCCGAACGCACACCCGCCACGGGGCGACGGCTAACAAACGCTTCACGGTAAAGTTCTGGAAACGCTTCACGGAGAAATTTCTTGTCTTCCGGGGAGGCAGCCGCGAGCGTGCGAATCTTGACGATTCGTTCACTTCGGCTCATGGATTTAAATTTGCGCGTCACTGCCGCGATCAGATGCTTCTCGGCCATCGAGCGCCACCTCTTGAATTCAGTATGCATCCTCAACCGTTCGATGACAAGACCCACTGCGGAAAGCTTGATCAACACTCTTGTACTGAGTGACACATGTGTTGAGAGATTAGGTATGCCGCCATCTCAGATTTTGGACTTTCCGTAGAGCCAACCTACCCATTACGCAGCATCTTGCATCAAAGGCGAGGAGCTTCAGACGAGTTGTAACAAAACAGCGCAGACGCGAGGAGATAAGAGATGGCGAAGATGAAAGTTGCCGTGGTTACGAAGCCGGGAGCGGACATAGAAATTCAGGAGCGGGAAATTCCGAAGCCGGGATTTGGCGAGGCGCGCATCAAGGTGCACGCTTGCGGGATTTGTTTCAGCGATCACCTCGTGAAGGATGGAGCCTGGCCGGGAATCGCGTATCCGCGCGTGCCGGGACACGAAGTTGCGGGCGTCGTAGATGAAGTGGGCGAAGGCGTGGCGGAATGGAAGAAAGGCGATCGCGTGGGAGTGGGCTGGCACGGAGGGCATGATTTTGTGTGCGAGTCTTGCCGCCGGGGAGACTTTGTAACCTGCAAAAATCAAGCGATCACGGGAATTACGCGCGACGGTGGTTACCAGGAATATATGCTCGCGAGGCATGAAGCGCTGGCTCGGATCCCGGACGATTTGGATGCCGCGGAGGCAGGGCCGCTGCTTTGCGCGGGCGTCACGACGTTCAATTCGCTGCGGCATAGCGGGGCGAGAATGGGCGACTTAGTTGGCGTGCAGGGAATCGGCGGGTTGGGACATCTGGGAATTCAGTATGCCGCAAAGGCCGGGTATCGCGTGGCGGCCATGGGGCGCGGGCCGCAGAACACGGCGCTGGCGAAGAAATTGGGAGCGGCCATTTACATCGATACGAATGCCGCGAACCCCGCCGAGGAATTAGCAAAAATGGGAGGCGCAAAAGTGATTCTGGCGACGGCGCCGAATGCCAAGTCGATTGCCGCGTTGATCGGCGGGCTCGGCGTGGGCGGAAAACTGTTGGTTGTAGGCGCGCCGTTTGAGCCGATGGAAGTGTCGGCGATAGCGCTGCTTTCGGCGCGACGAGATATCCAGGGCTGGCCGAGTGGCTCGGCGATGGATTCAGAGGACACGTTGCGATTTTCGTCGCAGGCCGGCGTGAAGGCGATGATTGAAAAGTATCCCCTGGAGAAGGCGAACGAGGCGTTTGCGCGAATGATGAGCGGGAAGGCTGAATTTCGCGTCGTGCTGACAATGTAGGGAGAATGACCCGAGCGTAGGCGCAGAAGTTCGGAACGCGACCTCCAGGATAAGCAGAATGATGATTCGGCCGGCAAGCGCGAACGACAACGATGCGATTTGGAGAATCCTCGAGCCAGTGATTCGCGGCGGGGATACGTATACCTTGCCCGCGGATATGAGCCGCGAGGATGGGCTTGCGTACTGGCAGTCGGCGGGCCATGAGGTATTCGTCGCGGAAGAGAACGGCGAGATTCTCGGCACATATTATTTGCGCGCGAATCAGCGCGGCGCGGGAGCGCACGTCGCGAATTGCGGGTACATGACCGCGCCGTGGGCAAGCGGGCGCGGCGTAGCGCGGGCCATGTGCCAGCATTCGCTGGAGCACGCCAAAGCGCGCGGGTTTCGTGCGATGCAATTCAATTTCGTGGTAAGCAGCAACGAACGCGCGGTGCGCTTGTGGCAGAGCCTGGGATTTGAAATTGTAGGCCGGCTTCCGGGCGCGTTCTTGCATCCGGTGTTGGGCGCCGTCGATGCGTTAGTGATGTACCGGCAGCTGTAGAGCGCGCCTTTGCCGCAAGACGGGTTTTCCGCGAACGATGGAGCAGCGAAGGCTTTCGCGCCGCGCGTGGCGTGACATGCGTATAATGTCGCGGCATGAATTCGCAACCATCCTACCTCCGGCGAATTTTCCGCGCAGTGGCCCGCGTTTTTCCGCGCTGCAGCATGGTCTCGCAGGCCATCGCTTTTAATCTGTTTCTGGCGTTTTTCCCGACCCTGCTGATTGCCGTTGGGTTCGCAACGAGCCGCATCGGCGGGCGCACGAGCCTGCTCGATTTGATCCGGGATCTTACGGAGTTTTTGCCGCCGGGAAGCCAAAGCATTGTTTCCGAGTTTTTGGTCAAGCGCGGGCCCGAAGCGTGGAAAGTGGCGCTGATTGGCTGGGCGGGAACGCTTCTGGCGGGTTCGCAAGTGATGCGCCTGCTGATGGAAGGGATTCATCGAATTTACGGCGACAAAGAACAGCCGGGCTTTTTGCACCGGCAGCTTCGTGGATTGTTGTTGTTGATGGTTACGATTGCGCCCCTGCTGGCGGCGGCGATTTTGGGGGTTCTAGGGCGTCCGCTGCGGCATTGGCTGGCGCACGAACTGGGCGCACATCATCGGACGGAGGACTGGTGGGCCATCTTCTTTCCCGCGATGGCCATCGTGCTGGCGATGCTGGCCCTAACCGTGATCTACCGGGTAGCGCGTCCAGGAGAGGATAGCTTGCGAAACCTTTTGCCGGGAGCAATGGTGGCGACATCGCTCTGGTGGCTGGTGAACGTGATATTCGGGATTTATGTGCGGCGCGTGCCGTACAGCGTGGTTTACGGGGGATTGGCGGCAGTAATTGGATTGATGATTTGGATGGAGCTTTCCGCGGTAATTGTTTTCCTGGGAGCGGCGTGGAACGCGGAGCTTGCAGAGAATCGCCGGGGCGCTGCGTAAGCCGTTCAGAACGGATGGGCAATATGACCGAGCGGCTGGTTCGCGTGGAGTGCTATTCGGGGCATAAAGCGGTAGAGCGTCCCGTGCGCATCGTATTTGAAGCGCAATCGTTGGAGATTGCGGAAGTGGAAGACCGTTGGTACTCGCCGGGCGCAACGTACTTTCGCGTGCTTGCGGAGACTGGAGACCGCTACGTCTTGCGGCACGAGGATGCGCAGGATGTGTGGAGTTTGACGGCCTTTCGCGCGGCTGGCAAACGCGTTGACACAAAAATTAACCAGAGCGTATAGTCATTTCGCGAGTGTGGTGCTTGGGTTCCCCCGTAGTGCCGGCTGCTCACTGAGCCGGCGGTGCCTGCGGACACGGATCAGAGAAGGAAAGGGATGTCCTACCTACTGAAGTTCCCGTTGTCGCGGCTCTCCGGGTGTGCTTTTTTGCTTCTGCTGCTTTCGTGCGCGAGTACGCCGATTCGGGGACAAACGCCGACATCGCCTGCCGCCCCCGCCACGACTCCTGTTACGACTCCCGCGCCTCAGGCGCCTGCGGAACCGGCGAAGCCGCAAGCGCCCATTTCCTCCAATGACAATGCAGAACTGTCGAGCCACGATACGGCTCCAACGTTCAAAGTTCGCGTCAACCTTGTTCTGGTGCGCGTGGTGGTGCGCGACCAGGAAGGGCACGTTGTGCCGAACCTGCACAAGGAAGACTTTCAGCTTTCTGACAACCGCAAGCCGCAGACGATCTCGACATTCAGTGTGGAGACGCCAGAATCGCATTTGGTTCCCGTGACGTCGACGGTCGAGCCGGGAGCGGCTCTCAGCCCAGGTGTTGCTGCTGCTGCTGCTGCTTTGCCACAACGATTTGTCGCGCTTGTGTTTGACGATCAGCACCTCAATATCACCGATGCCATGTTTGTGCGGAACGCGGCGAGCAAGTTTTTCGCTTCACTGGCGGCTTCCGATCGAATAGGCATTTACTCGACCTCGGGCCAATTCGCCGTGGAATTTACGAGTGACCGCGAGCAATTGCGCAAGGCTCTACTCCAGATATTGCCTCGCTCGCCTTCCGCGGGAATGCATGACTGTCCGGACGTCAGTTACTATCAGGCCGACATGATCCAAAACAAAAGCGACATGCAGGCACTGGCCATAGCGACGGAAGACGCGGTGCAGTGCGCGTTCCAAGGCGATGAAACGCAACGGGCAACGGCGCAAGCCATGGCCCAGTCGACCGCCATCATGGTGCTCGGGCGAGAGGATTCCTCGACGGAATATGCCTACCGGCACATGGAAGACGTCATGCGGCGGCTGGCGTCGATGCCCGGGCAACGGATTATGGTCTTCGTTTCGCCCGGATTCATTCCCTCGACGCTGGAGCTGGAGACCAGCGGACTCGTGGATCGCGCTACCAAGTCGAATATCGTGATTAACACGATCGATGCACGGGGATTGTACACGCCGGATATGGGCGATATCGGTGACCCTTATAGGGACCCGCCCAATATTGTGGGATTCAAGGACTCCTACCGAGTGGCCGCACAACTGGCGCAGGAAGATGTCCTGCAGCAGATTGCGGACGGGACCGGCGGGACTTTCTTTCATAATCGAAACGATGTGGATGAAGGTTTGCGCGAAGCGGGAGCCGCGCCGGCAATCACATATCTTCTCGGTTTTTCCCCGCAAAACCTAAAGCTCGATGGCAGCCTGCATACTTTGAAGGTCTCTTTCGTGCGCAAGACCAATTACAAAATACAGGCGCGGCATGGGTATTTCGCGCCTCGGCACGTCAAGGATCCCGTCGAGGAAGCGAAGCAAGAAATTCAGGAAGCGCTCTTTTCGCAAGACGAAATTCGCGATTTGCCGGTGGATTTGCACACCCAGTTTTTCAAGACCACCGGCGACCAGGCGCGCCTGGCGGTGCTTACGCATGTCGATATCACCGGCGTGCACTTCCGGAAGGCCGACGGGCGCACGCGTGATGATTTGACGGTGGCGACGGCTATCTTTGATGAAAATGGAAATTTCGTGATTGGCGGCGAGAAAATCATCGAAATGAAGCTTTTGGACCCGACGTACGACCGGCTTTTGCGGTCAGGCCTGAATTTGAAGACGAGTTTCGAGGTGAAGCCCGGGAGTTATCTGGTGAGGCAGGTCGTGCGCGACTCTGAGGGAGCGCAACTCGCGGCGCGCAACGGCGCCGTAGTGATACCGAACTGATGGGGGAGCAAATGAACACGAAAATGAACCGCGTGCGGAGAACTTGGGGCTGGGTGGCCGCTTTCACAGCGGCCTCATCGTGCTTATTTCTGGCGCAACTTGCAGGGCAGACGCCCGCGACACAGGCGCCGGCTCAGGCGCCGCCACCGGCAACTGAGGCGGTGAAAGCGCCCGGCGCCGTGATTAAGACGGAATCACGGCTCGTCCTGGTGGATGCGGTGGTGACCGACAAGAAGGGGAACTACGTCCACGATCTGACGCAGAACGATTTCAAGGTCTATGAAGACAACAAGGAACAATCCGTGACGAGTTTTTCGTTTGGCGCGGATACCGCCATTCAGGCGCAGGGCCAGAAGAGATACATGATCCTGTTCTTCGATAACTCAACGATGGCCGCGCCGGATCAGATTCAGGCAAGGGCCGCGGCGAAAAAATTCATAGAAAACAATGCGGGGCCGGACAAATTGATGGCAGTGGTGGATTTCGGCGGGGCGTTGCGCATCGTCCAGAATTTTACGGCGAACGCGAACTTGCTGCAGGCAGCGGTAAGCGGAG
Organism: Candidatus Acidiferrum sp.; assembly: GCA_049792735.1. Classification (GTDB taxonomy): domain Bacteria; phylum Acidobacteriota; class Terriglobia; order Acidiferrales; family UBA7541; genus Acidiferrum. Next base: position 141,996 of record JBARBE010000047.1, on the reverse strand, counting down.
TGAAGAGTTCCTCCGTAGATCCGAACGCGCAGGCTCCCGTGGAGGTAGCTTCTGCGGGCCTTTCTCCGACATCCGGGGCAACGGGATTTTCTTCGCCGTTTTCGTCGATGAACAACGCAGAAGCAGACTTTGGTGCGCGAAGCATGTTGCTTTCGCTGCGCAGTCTGGCGAAGAATCTGCGCGGAGTGCCAGGGCGCAAGATGGTGGTCCTCTTTTCCGCGGGATTTCCGCTGACCAACGAGAGCGAATCCGAATTGACGGCCACGATTGACGCTTGCAACAAAGCCAATGTGGCGATCTATGCAGTGGATGTGCGCGGCCTGCTGGCCACGCCTCCAACCGGGAGTTCGCGGCTGCAAGAGCGAAACAACGAGAAAATTGAAGTTGCACAAAGGCCAAGCGCGGAGAGCGCCTACGGCGGAGGCCGCGTGGTTTTAACTTCCTACTCTAACGCTGCGTTTGAGCCACAACATCCTGTTGCTGGTGGGGGGACGGGCGGCGGTGGTGGACGCCCCGGTGGAGGCGGAACTGGAGGCACGGGCGGAACGGGCGGCACAGGAGGAACCGGAGGAAAGGGAGGTACAGGCGGGACGGGCGGCACTGGGGGAACGGGCGGCACTGGTGGCCGCGGTGGGACGGGCGGCACGGGCGGGACAGGGGGCACGCGCGGCGGAGGGACGGCGGGTCGCCCCGGCGGTTACGCAAATCCCAATACCAATAATCCAAATTCCATCTATACGCAGCCCAGGAGCATTGTTCCGCCGTTACTTTCTTCTGCCTCGACGAATCAGCAGATTCTCGCGGCCCTAGCGGAGGGCACGGGCGGATTCACGATCTTCAACACGAACGATTTGCTTGGAGGGCTCGAGAAAATCGGAAGGGAAGCGAACGAGTTTTACATCCTGGGCTACGTGCCACAGCAAACGGCCGAGGGAAGCTGCCATACGTTGAAAGTGAAAATGGAGCGCGGCGGATTGCACGTGCGGTCGCGCAGCGGTTACTGCAACACGAAGCCGACGAACGTCCTGGAAGGCACTCCGGTAGAGAAGCAGCTGGAGGCGCGGGCCACGGGGAACCAGGCGGGGACGATCAAGGGCCCGTTTGAAGCACCGTATTTCTACACGGCGCCAAATGTCGCGCGGGTGAATCTTTCGATGGAAATACCGTCGGACACAGTGCATTTCGAAAAAGAGAAGGGAAAATATCACGCGAGCCTGAATGTGCTGGGCATCGCGTACAAACCGGACGGCTCGATCGGCGCCAAGTTCAGCGACACGGTGAATCTGGATTTGGAAAAAGACGAAATGAAAGAGTTCGAGAAGAAACCGTATTCCTACGAAAACCAGTTCGATGCGGGCGCCGGCAACTATAAATTGACGGTCGTGGTGAGCTCCGGGAGCGACAGCTTTGGCAAATACCAAGCGCCGCTGGAGATCGATCCATACGATGGCAAGGAGTTCAGCCTGGGAGGAGTGGCGCTTTCGAACTCGATGCAACGGCTAACGGATATGCCGATGGATCTCGATTCCGCGCTGCTCGAGGATCACACGCCTCTGGTCGTGAAAGGTATGGAGATCAATCCATCCGCCAGCAACCGTTTCAAGAAGACTGACAACGTTGCGCTTTATACGGAAGTGTACGAACCGCTTCTCACGTCGGCGAATCCGCCGGAGGTTGCGGCGGGTTACGCGGTCATCGATCGGGCGACGGGGAAAATTGTCCTCAAGACGGGCGCGGTTCGCTTGGACGACTTTATTCAAAAGGGCAGCCCGATGGTCCCCGTGGGACTCGATATCAAAGTGAAGGACCTGCCCCCCGGAAACTATGAGTTGGTCCTGATGGCGGTCGATGGCGCGGGGCATCACGCCAAGAACCGCGTGGCAGATTTCGAACTCACGGAGTGATGGGCCGCGTGATGCCAAAATTCGGCCGCTCTTTGGCCGGTTAAACCGCAGGCTGACGGGACGCGCTCCCCGATTCCGCCATTAGGCTGCGCAGCACAAACCAGCAATTCGCCGGGCGCTCCGAGAGACGCCGCATGAAATACGGGCACCAGTCGGTGCCAAACGGCACGTAAACTTGCAGAGTGTCTCCGGCGGAGTGCACCTGCTCCTGAAGGTCGCGGCGAATTCCATAAATCATCTGAAATTCGTAACGGCTCTTGTCCAACTTGAGCCGGGCGGCTTCCGCTTGCGCATGCGCGACCATGTTCCAATCGTGGGAGGCAAGGGCGGGTAGAAAATGTCCTTGTGCCGCGCCTTCGAGCAAAATTGTGGTCAGCTTCTTGTAGTTGGCATCGACATCGCCCTTTTCTTGCAAGGCGATCGCTTTGGGCTCGCGATAGGCGCCTTTGACCAGGCGAATCTTCGGCTTGATGGGCGCTAGCCTTTGCAAATCTTTTTCCGTGCGGTAAAGGTAGGCCTGCACCGCCAACCCGCAATTTCCGAGCTCGCGCTGCACGCTTTCGAAGATGTCCAGCGTTGAATCCGTGTACGCGCTTCCTTCCATGTCCATCTCGATGGTGCGGCCGAGCGCGGCGGCGCGTGCGGCGATCTCCCGCGCCATGGATTGGCAAAGCTGTTTGTCGATGTCCAGGCCGAGCTGAGTAAGCTTGATGGAGATGTTGCCGGTGAGGTTTTTGGCGTGCAGTTCTTCGATCATGCGGATGTAGCTGGAACAGACTTCGCGCGCGGCAGCTTCGCTGGTCACGTTTTCGCCGAGATGGTTGAGGCTGACGTTGCGGCCGTGAGAGCAGAGTTCCTGGCTCGCCGAAAGCGCTTCGTCGAGGGATTCGCCGGCGACGAAACGGCGTGCGAAGCCATTTTGCATGCCGCGCCGCGCGATGCGGTCCGTAACGCTGCGCTTGGTGGACAACCAGAAGATGAAATCACGAACCAGCACTCGCCCTCGCAGTTTGAATGAAGAAACAGACCGAGGATACGGGCAGATTTCCAGTGCGTCAATAGCTGCACCCGGAGGGAGAATTCGCCGTAGGCATAAGTAAGTGAGCCGGTGTCGCTGAACCTGTACGAAGGGGCAAAGTGATGTTTCGGCACTGGTCGTTTTGGGGCGCAACTTCCCGCCCCGCGAAGGGTTATTCTATGGAGTCCTGGGTGTTCGCGGACTATTCCGCCCCGCGGGAGGGGTTCATGAGCGTGCGGCAGAGCCTGGCTGCAGAGAAGGCATCCGTTTCGGCGACACCTCGATCTTTCCTCGCGGCTGTTCTTTCCGTTGCATGCGTATTTTCGCTGGGGATTGATGTTCCTTCGGCTTCGGCAGCGCCCGCGCCGACAAAGACCAAGAAACCGAAGCACGATCCCGTCCTAAAGAATTTGCCGATTACGGAATTGAGCGAGGATGAGGCGATCCTTCATGCGCTGAACCGCCTGGCGTATGGCCCGCGGCCCGGAGACGTCGAGCGCGTCAAGCAGACGGGTCTTGCGAAATGGATTGACGAGCAACTGGATCCGAGTTCAATCGACGACAAAGCGCTGGATGCGCGGCTGGAATATTTCCCGACCCTGAGAATGTCTTCCGCGAAGCTCATAGAAGAGTATCCGCGGCCGAAGCAGGTGGAAAAGCAGGCTTCGCAGCGTGCTCAAGCGCAAATCGAGCAGGACCAGCAGCGTCGTTCTGACGTGGCGGCAACAGTTGTTGCCAGAGATATGCAGGCGACACAGCCTGCCACGGAAACGGCAACAATGGACGCGAAGGAAACTTCTTCTTCTGCGTCCGCCGGGCAGTCTGATGCGAGCGATGCAAACGCGCCATCGCCCATGAAGGATGATCCCGCGCAAGAAATTCCGGTTGTTAAAGGTGCCGGAAAGCGCCGGGCGCTTGGCGGAGGCGATCCAAACAATTTCGCGCGGGCTTTGGGGCAGGACAGCAAGCGACCGCAGCGCGTGATCGCGGAATTGGCAATGGCCAAGGTGACGCGCGCGATTTACAGCGACCGGCAGCTCGAGCAGGTCATGGATGATTTTTGGTTCAATCATTTTAATGTGTTCGCGGGGAAAGGCGAAGACCGCTACTACCTGACTTCTTACGAGCGCGACGTCATCCAGCCGCACTCGCTCGGCAAATTCAAGGATCTGTTGACCGCAACGGCGAAAAGCCCGGCGATGCTTTTCTATCTGGACAATTTTTTGAGCGTGGATCCGCGCGCGGCGCAGCGGCTCGCGCAGGAGCGCGCCATGCGCCAGCAGATGCGATACGGCCGTTTTGGACAGCCGTTCCCGCCGCAAGGCCAGCAGAAAAAAGGAAACGAACGCGGGTTGAATGAAAACTACGGCCGCGAACTGATGGAACTGCAAACCCTGGGCGTCGACGGCGGTTATACGCAAAAAGATGTGACCGAGGTTGCGCGTTGCTTCACCGGCTGGACCATCGACAAGCCACGTAAGGATCCGCAATTCAAATTTGACGACCGATTGCACGATCCGGATCCGAAAATCGTTCTGGGCAAAAAAATCCATGCCGGCGGGATGAAAGACGGAGAGGAAGTGATTAGCCTCCTGGCGCACAATCCCAGCACGGCGAAATTCATTTCGACGAAACTGGCGCGCCGATTCGTTTCGGATAATCCTCCGCCGGAGCTTGTAGCGCGTATGGCGCAGACGTTCGAGTCCACCGACGGCGACATTCGAATGGTGATGCGGACGATGATCTATTCTCCCGAGTTCTGGTCGCGGGAAGCGTATCGCGCAAAAATCAAGACGCCGTTCGAATTGGTCGTCTCCGCGGCGCGCGCGTTGGGAACGGACGTGGACATGCCCCAGCCACTGGTCGGCTGGGTGGCTCGCATCGGCGAACCACTCTATCAGTGCCAGCCTCCGACAGGTTATCCGGATAGGGCAGATGCTTGGGTGAACACGGGCGCGCTGCTCAATCGGCTGAATTTTTCGCTGGCGCTAGCGGGGAACAGGATGCGCGGGTCGCGCACGGATGTTGGCTCGCTGTTGGGAGTGGAATCGACCGCGGATGCTAAGGCGGCACTGGAGCGAGCCGTGCAGGTGTTCCTCGGCGGGCAAGCGGCGCCGACGACAGTCGAGACGCTAGAGAAGCAAGTCGATAATCCGGAAGTGGTGCAGGCGAAGTTGGACGACCCTGTAAAGCATGTGGATTTGGGAGTCGTGGCGGGCTTGGTGCTGGGCGCGCCAGAATTTCAGAGACGGTAGTTTTTGGAGTGCGGGAGCTCTGCTCCCGCTTTTCCGATTTAGGATATAGGCCAAACGCAAAAAAGCGGCAGCAAGGCTGCCGCACTCCATAATCGGACATTCGATCTTCGGCAATGAACTTGAGAGGTTGACATGATCCATGAATGTTGCGAAGGCGTTCGAGGTTTGAAATTCTCGCGGCGGTATTTCTTGAAGCAGGGCGGCGTGGCTCTGGTTGGCCTCAGCGCGATGCCCGCATTCTTACAGCGCGCCGTGGCGGCGACGCCGATGCCGAACAAAAAACAACTGGTCGTATTGTTTCAGCGCGGCGCGGCGGATGGCTTGAATATCGTGGTCCCCTTTGGCGAGCCGAATTATTACCGCATGCGGCCGAGCATTGCGATTCCGCAGCCACAGCGCGGCGGCGCTGCCGCAGCGATTGATCTGGACGGATTTTTCGGCCTGCATCCGAGCCTCGCGCCGCTCGAGCCCCTGTTCCACCAAAATCAATTGGCCATCGTTCATGCGGCAGGATCGCCCGATCCGACGCGCTCGCATTTCGACGCGCAGGATTTCATGGAGTCCGGCACGCCTGGATTGCGGGCGACGGATGACGGCTGGCTCAACCGCGCGCTCGAAACAGTGCCTGAGCAAGAGGCTTCGCCATTTCGCGCCGTAGCGATGGGACCGAATCTGCCGCTGACGCTGCGCGGCAGCGCACCGGCAATCGCGCTGCCGGACCTGAAGCAATTCAAGGTGATGGCGCAATCGCCCGGCTCGGGCCAAATCGTCGAAGGCGGATTTGAAGCCATGTATGCGCAGACCGTCGATCACGCTCTACATGGAACGGGCACGGAAACTTTTGAAGCTATCGATCTTTTGCGCAACGCCGATCCGGAAAAATATCAGCCCGAAAACGGCGCGGAATATCCCAAGAACCGGCTGGGTCAGAGCTTGCAGGAAATTGGCCAGCTGCTGAAAGCGAACATTGGCGTCGAAGTTTTGTTTGTCGATTGCGGCGGCTGGGACAACCACGTCAATGAAGGCGGCGTGCAAGGACAACTTTCGAATTTGCTGCGTGATCTCGGCCAGGGACTGGCGGCGTTCCATCAGGATATGGGCGACCGCATGGAAAACATCGTTTTTGTGACCATGAGCGAATTCGGCCGCACGGCGCACGAGAACGGCAACCGCGGCACAGACCACGGCCACGCGAATTGCATGTTCGTGATGGGCGGCGACGTCAAGGGCGGCCACGTCTACGGCAAATGGCCGGGGCTCGAGGATCATCAACTCAACGAAGGCCGCGACCTTATGCTCACCACCGATTTTCGCAGCGTGCTCGGCGAAATATTGACCAAGCACGTCGGCGTGAAGGATCTTGCGAGCGTGTTCCCGGGATTCGACAATAATCCCAATAAATTCCCGGGGCTGATCAGAGCGTAGGGGCGTTTCTGCGTAAAGCAAAAGCCTGGTGCGCCTCGAACCGCCAAGGCCTACTTGATGTGCTCGACCAGCTTCACTTCCTATCAAACTGAAGAAACTCGACTGGGGCTCCATTCTCGATAATAAAAGCGACGGTCACACCCGGTGACGGTGAGTTGGGCGCAATCAGTATCTCTTTTCCGGCGATTTCCGCGGCGAGATCGTCCACTTCGAAGGCCACATGCGGAACCGTACGCACCAGTTCAGGGACCACCGCTTCCGGTTCGAACCGCATCCACTCGATTCCGTAGGCGCTCGTTTCATATCCAGACACGAACGTCGCATAGCCCTTAACTAGACGTTCCCCTTCGCGACGCTCGGTCGTCGGAATTCCGATGTGATGGTAGCGCCTCGTGGAAGTTACGGGTGACGTTTTCACGTGCATGAGTTTAGCGCTGATGCTCATCCTTATGCTTTTGTTTTAAGCGAGGGGGGCCTTCGGTTTTTCACCGTGTCCTGCACTCCTAAGGCCCACTTGATCGGCTCGACCAGCATCCCTGTACCCAGTGTATAATGCGCAGCTGTGTATAAGTTACGGTAAATAGTGGGCTGTTCGCCGGTCCGAAATTGGGCGGCAAGCGAAATCTACGACACTTCATGCGGTGACTCGAGAAAGGTGGTATATTACCAAGTGAGGGTTGACCGGCTATCGCGCCCTGAAGCTGTCAAGCTCCTTCGGGAGTGCCTACGAACCGGCAAGATTATCCCGGGCAAGCACTTTCGCGACGAGCTGGCCGCGGAAGGGCTCATTCTTCCCGACGCGCTCCGGGTGCTTAAGACCGGGAACATCTTTCAAGAGCCAGAGTGCGACGCCAAGAGCGGTGATTGGAAGTACCGGGTCGAGGGCAGAGAAGTGGAGGGCAAATGGCTCGCGATCGTGTTTTGCTTCAGGGCCACGGATACCGCGTTTCTGATCACCGTGTTTTCCGTCGAGGTCAAGCGAAAATGAAGAGAGCTCAGTGCGGCAACTGCGGAGCGGACGCCCGAATCGTGCGCGGCGATTATGAGTTTAAGGAGACCGGCCTGGGCGATCTCGTCCTTCTGGATATCGAGCTCATTAAGTGCGGGAAATGCGGCAACGTGGACCCGGTCCTGTTCCAGGTGGACGAACTGATGCACATCGCGGCTGTTGCCATCCTTCGGAAACCTTACCGGCTGCGCGGTGAGGAGCTCCGTTTTCTGCGAAAGCATATTGAGCTGAACCAGGAGGAGTTTGCCAGGCTGCTTCGCGTGAACAAGACGACTCTCTCGAAGTGGGAAAACAACGAGGACCCCATTGGATTGCAGAGTGACCTATTGGCCAGAGCTCTCGTGATTTCCCGCGACAAACGGTTGGAGAAGCGTGCGGCTGATTACATTCGAGCCTTCGAGAAGATTGCCGACCAGCAGAAACGCGTGCGGGTCGAAGTGGATGCTGAGAAGCTCGACTACGAATACGCGTGAGCGAATTAGAATCGAGCATTCTACCTTCAGCAAAGAATGGAAACAGGAGGACCCAGGTTCGAAAAATCTGAACCTGAGGCACCCGCCCCTAGTCCCAGCCACCCGCCCACCTGCCTTAAAATCCTAAATGGTTTCGACCAATTCTTGGGAATCACCTGATGGGGGCTGACTTGCCAAGATTTCTTTCATCCGTGCTTGAAGCTCCGCCGACATCGGAAGTAAATCCTCAGGAATGCCTATCTCGATTAGGCGTTTCCGACCACGCAAATACGCGATCCGCATCCTATATTGAATCGTCCGAAAGGTTACCGTTTCCCAAAGCGTATTTGCAAATTCGTGATTTCGAAGAATGAGCGAGCTTTCATGTTGGGAAACAAAATCAACCTGATGCGCTAGAGCATCGGTTAAAGTGCTGAATAGTTCTTGAGCATTTTCATAAATTGTGTCATTTTCGCGACCACTCTTAATCAACGCAATTAGCTCCTGGCCGGAATACGATGTCCACAAGGGCGATTCGGAGTTAAATAAACAAAACTTGACACCATCGTAGCGTCCGCGCTCGCGAAGGCTATTAATGCCTTGTGGTTTGTTCACAAAACCAACGGTTTCGAGACAGGCTTTAGGTCCGGGGACCTCGATACACTTTTTTTGCAGAGCGAGCCGTTCGGCGCTGCCCTCGCCGAGTTCTGAAAGGGACCGCTGTGAATAGAGAAGGGGAAGCAACTCGCATGAAATAGCGTTATTGGCCGACCCAGCTATTTCGAGAAGTACCTTCTCTTCCAATACTCTCAAACTAATGTCAGTCGCGTTTGTGCGAAAGCCAATCCATGCGGAGATCTGACCGTACATTTTCTTAAAACGATCTGCCGACAGATTGTTAAGCAGCCGAAGGTCCTGACGGATAATATCCAGGAGACTCTCGGCTTCGCGTGCAATTGCGTCATGTTCGGCAAGGGTAGATGCGTCGGCAGCCAGCATCAGGCACTCGTTTCGCCTGTTTATCACGGATTCAAACAATTCGTTTTCGACGTCATAGACAGTCACCGAACGGTCGCGCGCATGCCGTTCAATCCACCGCTTGATCGTTGAATCTTTCCTTTCGATTTGCCAGGCGAAAAAAAAGGAACGAAATTCCTTCCAAGTTACGGCGTGAGGCCGCATCGCCAATCCACAAATATATTCAAACTTCGTGCTCGCCCGAGCCCGAATCGCGATGATGAGGGATGTCAGTCTCTCCTTGGTGCGCGGATCTTCAACTCCTGCGTCCTTCATCAACTGTTTTATAGTGTCGTCGTCCGATCCTTGCTCCTTATCCCTTCGTCGGTCTGAAGAGTGGCGCAGTACTTTGTAGATGGTCCCGACTTCCTTCTCTAGAGTATTGCCGATAAGTAGGCGCTCGAAAAAAGCGTTAGACTCAAGCTTCAACATTTGAGCGAGCCACATATCTACCCAATTCAATTCGTCGCTGTCGTGCCGCTCGATCTGGCCCTTCAGCGAAGTCAGACTGCGAATCAAGGATTTTAATTTTCTTGGATTGTTAGGCAAAAGGTCCAGCACCTCCGTGACGGACTCTTGCGGTACAAATGGGCAGTAAGTAGCCATCGCATTAGCAACAAAACGGCGCTTCTGGAGATCTGTTATGGTCGGAAGATGAAAGCGAAAGTCGAGAATTTTCTCTAAGAAAATCGAGCCGTTTTTCCACGCACGATTCGAGTCTGTCAAAGCTTCGGCAACTATTTCGTCATCGAAGGCTAGGACGAACACGAATCCCGGCAAGTCAAGGACCTCCCGAAGAGACAAGAGAAGTTGAGGCAGGAATTGAGGATCGCATCTATCGAGGTCGTCGATCAGGACGACCACCCTCGTTCCGGGCAGTTTATTGCGAATCTCTCTTATCTGCTTCGCGTCATACTTAAGCCACTTGCCTAGCGCTCCGACCGTCGCATCGTAAATTTTATCTTTTCCAATGGTCGCCGCTGCGCCTGAGACGATCTTATCGATTCCTTTCTTCTCTAGGAACTTGCCGGAACTCTTCACTTTTCTCTTGAGCGATCCATCGAGGTGTGCGCCGGCATCTCTTAATGCGTCGTACAGCAAGAGGCCAAAGTCGTCCCAAAGCTGTTCCCAGCTTTGAACGGACCACGGGCTAAAGGTAAAAACGATGCTCCCCTTTTCCTTGAGCATGGTTTCTAGGAATTTGAGTACGGTCGTCTTGCCCTCGCCCCACTTTGCGAAGACACCGATTCTTACCGACCAGTCGGGTGGGGTTTGCACGACGACACCGACGACTTCGCTCGCAAACTGCCAACGATCGAGATCGTCGGCTTTCTGCTCCTGTTGCGCGTAGTCGTAGCCCTTATTGACTTTCGCAGCTATATTCACAGAGTACTACGTGTCCGTTGAAACTTCGAATCGGCAGAGTGAGCCGGGCGCCCCGGGTAGCACTTCTCCACCCGGGCGTCGGCCACATGGCCGCCGGGCGCCTTAGGTAGCGCTTTTCTACCTGGGTGTGGTCGTGATGGCCGCGGAATTTCCAGTTGTTTACAGATGGCCCGAACCGTCCCCTCTTTGATTTCGCGATGGCGCGGGACGCTGGCGATCTTGTGCAAGGTAGGGTTGAACCATAAGCTGTGGGCGGTAGCTTCGGGCGGCTGGAGAAGAGGATTCCGGAAGACTGACCCGCGCGCCGAGCGGGCTAAACAGGCGCTGGCGGGAGTTGCTGGTGAAATCACAACCGTCGATTACAATGAAAAAACCACTACGACTAGGGGAGAACGCAACCGTGACAAAACGCAAAAGTAGTGGAGTGGATGAATACATAGCCAGATGTCCGAAAGAGGCGCAAGGCGATCTGGCGAAGATCAGAGCGGCCATACGGGCGGCTGCGCCTGGCGCCACGGAACGCACCGATTATTTCCGAATGCCCGGATATTCCTATCCAGCAATTGAATATTATGACGGGATGTTTGCCTGGTTCAGCTTCAAGAAACCACACATACGCCTACATGTACCCCCTGCCGTAATTCAAGAACATAGGAAGGAAATTGCAGGTTATGCCACAACGAAAGCCATTGTTAGCTTCCCCATGGGGAAACCAGCACCAATGGCATTGGTGAAGAAGCTGGTGAGAGCAAGCGTAAAGGCAATGAAGGAGAAGTCTGCATAGACTTCGCCGTCGGGAGTGGCGGGTGGAGCAGAGGTCTCGGTCAAGAAGGCGAGGAGAGGTCCCTCGACTACTCTCGGGATGACAATTGACGCGGGCTTGCCGACGCCGAACGCTAGTGCGCAGCCGGAGGTGGACCGGGCGTACCATCCGACCAGCGGCGCACGGGAATCAGAAACACGGTGAGGCGCTCCTCCGGATTCTGAAACGTGATAATCGGCGATCCGGGAAGATCCGCGCCCCAGGCTTTGGAATCCGTTTTGGGAGTGAAAAACATGAGATGCGGAAGCCAGGGTCCACCAGCCTCGTCGCCTAGATAGCCTTCCTTCGACAGCATAAAAGACATCGCACCAGGTTCCGGAGCCGGCAGTTCCTTTTTGTCGATGGCCGCGGCGATCACCTCGAAGATCTGCGCTTTGGTCCGCCCGGCGATGACCAACTCGGTCTTTTTGATCGTGCGCGGAAGATAGGTCCGCACCGCCGGAGGATTGAGGCAGAGCGGACCGCGCGTTTTGGGATTCCAAAAGCCCGGATCGTTGATTCCGGCAGTCCACCCTCGTTCTACCAGGCATACGAAACCGTTCTTCCCTTGAACTGCGGTTTCATAGCCATGCCGGCCGAGGACCAAAACTGTGGCGTCGCCGGAGATGGAGTCCGGCGCAGCACTGCGCGCCAGCTTTATCTCCTCGTTGCGATCGGGCATCAGGTATTGCTCGAGCGGCGCCATGGCCGGATAGGCAGTCTTGGCTTCCTGAGCGTTTACTGGCCACGCCGGGGCGAACATCAGAAACGCGGTGATGCAGCCCAAAGCCTTAGCCGGAACTCTTTTTGGTCCCATGATTTTCCTGACTTCGAGGGCGGTGCACCGGCCGGAGCTCGGTTGATATATATTGATATCAACCTATCATGCGCGGCGAGCGCTTGGCAAGATACGTTGATATCCATATTATTTGATTATGGCCACCGTTGTGGAGCCGACCTTTGCGACGACATTGCTGGTCCGCGATTGCTGTCTCTGCCTGCATGTTCAGCGCGCGGCAAGAGCGCTGGCCCGGCGTTTTGATGACGCGCTGCGACCCGTCGGCCTGACCAACGGACAATTCTCGCTCCTGATGTCGCTCAACCGTCCGAAACCCCCGGGGATGACCGCGGTAGCCTCGTTTCTCGCGATGGATCGCACCACCTTGACGGCCGCCCTCAAGCCCTTGCGCCGCCGCAAGCTGGTCCGCATGATGGCCGACCCGGCGGACCGCCGCAGCCGCCTCATGATGTTGACCGCTAAAGGACGAAAGGCCTTGGCGCGTGCCGTCCCGATTTGGAGAAAGACGCACGCGGCAGTCGAAGGGCTTCTGCGCGGCGGACAGGGCGACCGCCTGCGAAGCGATTTGCGCGCCCTCTCTTGATCTTTGGAGTGCGGCAGCCCAGCTGCCGCTTTTCCCGTTCAGGCACCTTCTCCGCGATACGCAGGATCTGTGCTCCCGCTTTTCTCATTCGCTCGCAGTCCTGGATTACATGGAGACAGTCCGTTTGAAGCCAAAAACGGCAGCACGGCTGCCGCACTCCACGCAGGTATGCGGATCCCCTGTGTTTTTTGCCTTCCGCATAGTTTCAATCACGCGGCCCAGTTCGACGACCTCGATGTGGCGCGGGCAGCCGGGCCAATTGTGGCGCCAACAAACAATGACGTCGCAGCGGTCCGCCGCATGCCCGTGCTCCCGGAAATTCTTGCTCTCGAATTCAAATTCGATCGACACGCGCTGCCAGCGCCCCGGACCGATTTGCCGCAGCGCCTCGCAATCCGGAAATCCCGTCTGAACGTTTTGCACCCAGTAGCCCAGCTCTTTCGCCAGCATCCCAAACAGAAAAACCACCGCTTGTTCGTTCATTGGTTCATGCCGCAGCCGCTCGAATGGACTCGTGTTGCCGTAGACGGGCCGGTCCCTCAGCCGGGCGTGCCACCTCTTGCGAGCCGCGAATGCGGGAGCAGGGTCGCTCCGCGCAAGTTGCCGCCTGGCCTTCCGCCCAACATCCTGCGCTTCACGCCGCCCTGCAACCTCGGGAAGTAGCGCCATCACGTCTGCCCACTCCCGCTTGCCCTTGGCGAAATTCCGAAAAGCCTCGGGCACCGCCCGCCAGCCCCCAAAGCGTATTGCCAGCGTGCCGGGATTGTAGTTTCCCAGGCGAAGATGCATGTGCCGCGGGGGGATCGCCCTGTTTTTTCGCACCGCCTTGCCCCAATCTTCCAGCAGCGCCCGGCTCTCTATCTTAGCGTTACGCGTGTACGGCCGCAGTCCCGCGGCTCGCACTGCCGCGCTCCATGTTCGGAAGTATTGCAACACAAAGTACGCCGAGATTCCGGATTGTGATTGAAACTCCGCCCGCGACGGCGCGCGGCCAAGCTTTCTCGCCGTCGCGGCGATGGATTTGAGAATTTGCCGTTTGTCTGGCACAGGTTTTCTACTTCCGAGTGCGGCAGCTCTGCTGCCGCTTTTCTTTCACCCGCAATCGCCGCCGTAACTCAGGCAGGCGAACTCGAGGCAAGGCGGGGAGCAATCTCGCGTACCCGTCGGCTCGTACCCCGGAATGTGGTTTGGATTGGGCGCAGTGAAGAAGCGGGGTTAGCTGTCCCTAAAATAAAAAAGCGGGAGAGGAATCTCCCGCTGTCGAAACGTCGTTTACTACAAAATCGACTATTCACGAACTGTTTGGGTTCCTTCAACCGAGACTTTCAAAGGCTCAGCGCTCTGGGGTCACCTGATAGGTGGCTTTAGCGCCAATCCGGCTGAGCGATGACAGGAACGTTTCGGACTTCCTGGCTCAACAGGATGACTCGAATGCATCTAAGTCTTAAGAGACGACTGGGTACACTCAGGTCGGAGTGGCCCGCCAGAGGCGAAACTTCTCGAAAACTTTCGCCGCCGCCGCCGATCTAAATGATCATTTTGAAGTGCGGCCACAATTCGCGAAGAGGAGCGATGGGCTTGTGGCAGACGTACACGGGAATGGAGCGCTCGTTGGGCATGGCGTGCTCGGAGCTGATAACCGCGGCTTGGCGGACTTCGCCGAAAAGTTTGATGTATTCGCTGGAGCGCTCGCCGAAAATGATCATGCAGGAGCCGGAGTAGCGCCCAGGGCCCCAATCGTAGTAGCTGTTATGACCGCTGAGAGCATTGGGAAGGCCGAGAGCAGGGCCATAGTAGTCGATGGCGCCGGCTTCGCCGTAGTTCCCCGCGAGAATGCCGCAGGTGGATCTTTCGGCCGGAGGCAAAGCGTCGTAGACGCGGGAGACAGTCACGGCAATGTTGTCCCAGCCGAACATGTCCGCGTATAGCTGAGGAAGCTGCACCGATTGAGCGTCGCGCTCGGTTTTGGCGATCTCTCCCGCCGGGACGATTCTGTCGTAACGAAGGAACGTATTGATCGGCAAAAAAGGAACGCCGAACGGCGCCATCCCCAGACCGCCGACGGCGATCATGGCCGGGAGCGCTATTCTGACCCAATGGCGGTTGACGGGGTGCGAGAACCGCTCGATGGCAACACCGCCAGCCGCAAGAAGGAGCGGGTACGCCGGCAGCATGTAATAGGATTTGCCGTGGAGCACGAGGAAAATCGTCAGCACGATCAAATAGCACCAGCCGAGAAACCGGAAAGGCCTCGCTTCGCGTGAAAGGAAGAGCCAAGCCAACCCGGCGAGCCAAACGGGAAGGGCGAGAGGATTGAGAAATGCGACCTGATCGCCGAGAAATTCCAGCGGCGAAATAGGAATGTTTTTAAGATCCTGCGCGTTGCGCACAACTTCGATTTGCGGCCAGCCGTGGCGCGCTTCCCATAGCAGATTCGGGAGGAACAAGGCGAAGGCTAGCAAAGCGCCAATCCAGATCCACTTCGAGCGAAAAACGCGGCTTTCGCCGGCGAGGATCAGTCCGGCCACGAGCGCGAAGCCGAAGACAAGCATGGTGTGCTTATTTTCGAGCCCCACCCCCGCCAGAGCGCCGAATGCAAGCCACCAACGAGGCGAAGCACCGCGAACGATACGCAGGGTCAGCCAGGCGCAAAGGAGCCAAAACAGCGGCTCGAAGGCGTTCATGGAAAAGAAACTGTCGAAGGCAAGAAACGCCGGAGCGAACAGGACCGAGAGAGCAGCCAGGCATTGGGCGAATGCGTTGCCGCCGAGTTCGCGAGCGAGAATGCCGGTGAGGAATACGACGGCTCCGCCGGTAATCACAGGCAACAGGCGGAGGGCTACGATGGAATGACCGAAGGCGTGGCCCGCGAACCACGCGAGATAGGCAATCAGCGGCGGCTGGTCAACGTACCCCCAAGCCAAATGCCTGCCGCAGGCCATGTAGTATAGCTCGTCGCGAAAGAAGCCGTAATGGCGGATGCCTGCAAAGTGCAGCATCATTTTCGCCAAGGCCAGGCCCAAAAGCATGGCCGTAGCGCCAACGACGGTCTCCTTGACCGAAGGAAAGTTGAGGGGCCGCGCCTCGAGGACTACTTCTGTTTTGCTCATGAGGGCAGAGGCAGCGCGATTAACGAATCGCTGCGGTCAGCTTGCGTTTATCCCTTCCGCGCCTATATCGAAGTGCTTCTTGCGCCCAGAAGGAAGTGCCCCGCGCATGCAGCGCGTTCATCTTCGGCCGGAATTCCCGATTTGGTTTTCTGACTCGCGCATGGTACGCCTCTCGTGCTCTCGACACAACGAATTTTTCGCCAGCGCGGGCAACAGAGTGAAGAGCACAGAGTTCACGGAGAAGCTAGGATCGGAAGCGGAGGGCTTGGCCCACGTGCCGAATCCGAAGCTCGCAGCAAGATAGGGCAGAGGCCGCAAGCGCCCCGAAATGAAAAAAGCGGGAGAGGAATCTCCCGCTGTCGAAGCGAAGTTATCTACGAAAGTAAGTATACACGAAGCGCTGGGGCTGCGTCAAGCAAAATTTGCATACGAAAGCGGCTCAGTTCCGGTTGTGCCGTGGCTCGCACACTGACAAAAGGCTGCAGTCCCAACAGGACGTTTCGGAAAAGGCGCACACCTCGACCGTCGAAAGTGTGGCGCCGTGAAATTGGGCCATGCAGTCAAGCTCTTGACCGTGAAGGAGATCACTCGCCGGGCTTCAGCTCGCGAATCCAGATATTTCGGAAGCGCACAGGATTGCCGTGATCCTGAAGCGCAAGTGGAAGCTTCTCGGGAGTCGGTTTGTAAGGTGGCCGACTTCCGTTTGCTGTAGGGCCGGTGAGCTCGACGTTGTCTTGGACGAGGACGCCGTTGTGAAAGACGGTGAAGCGTGCTTTGCGCAGGAGCTTGCCACCGGCATCAAAACGCGGGCCGTGGAAAACGATGTCATACCACTGCCATTCGCCCGGCGGCCGCGCGGCGTTCACGAGCGGAGGATACTGGCCGTAGATTGCCGCAGCCTGGCCGTCGGCGTAGGTTCGATTCTCGTAGGAGTCGAGGACTTGCACTTCGTAAAGGCCCTGGAGAAAGACGCCGCTGTTTCCTCGCTCCTGGCTCTCGCCATGCGGAGGCGTGGGCTCGCGAAACTCGACGTGCAATTGGCAATCGCCGAAGGCTTCTTTTGTTCGCATTTCGCCCGTTTTCGCCACGACTTCAGCGTAACCGTTCTCGACTTTCCATTTTGCCGGACTGCCGTCGTCCTGCTGCCACTTTGAGAGATCTTTTCCGTCGAAGAGCACGACGGCGTCCGACGGCGGTCGGCCGGGTTCAGCCTGCGTGCTTGACGTACCAGGATTGATAACCGGCGGCACCGGGCGGTTCATATCGTGTTGTTTCCATCGCGTATCGACCTGCCCGAGCAGAATGCTCGGGGTTGCCACCATCACTGCCACTGCCAATAAAGAAAGATGACTTGTTTTCATTTTTGTCCTCGACTCGAATGCGCGAGGATTCTAACGCCGATTCGCCGCTAAATACATCAGCGGAGGAAAATATTCCGAAGCCAACGTGTGGAGTGCGGCAGCTCTGCTGCCGCTTTTTCGATTGCCAGTTAGGAGCCGCAAGCCGGCTCAAAGCGGGAGCAGGGCTCCCGCAGTCTCTATAACTTTAAGTGATTATAACAATAAAGTATACTTACGAGTCTTGAGGGGTAAGTATGGACCTGAAAGCTGCCGTTCCGGATTGGCCCCATGCGCCGGTGCATCGGCTACGCGATGCCGGGATTTACATCGTCACCGCAGGAACGTACGACAGGGCGCATCGCTTTCATGACTCGGAGCGGTTGACTTACTTGACCAAGTCGCTGCTGGCGCTCGCCGACAAGTACGGATGGAAACTCCAAGCCTGGGCCGTCTTCTCGAATCACTACCACTTTGTCGCGGAATCGGATCAGCCGGGCACCCTGCGGCGGTTGGTGCGGCATTTGCATTCGGTGTCGGCGAAGGAAATCAATTTGAGGGATGGCGCTCCTGGCAGAGTCGTTTGGTTTCAGTACTGGGATACATTGCTCAGCTTTCAGAAGGCCTATCTGTCGCGGTTGAACTACGTTCACACAAACGCCGTCCGTCACGGATTAGTCCGGGCGCCGGGCGCTTACCCGTGGTGTTCGGCGGGCTGGTTTGAACGAAGCGCCCCTCGATCGTTTTATCAGACCGTGATGGCGTTTCCTTCGGACCGCGTAAATGTTCCGGATGAATTCGAGGTGCTCCCGATACGATAAAGGAGTTTGTGGAGTGCGGGAGCTCTGCTCCCGCTTTTGTGGCGCAGCCGACGGACCATGAAAGCGGCAGCAGAGCTGCCGCACTCCATGACCGCGTCTACGCGGCGGAGCCGCGGATGCGCATGCCGTAGAACGAACGATAGACGAAGAAGAACGAGACAACAAAGAACGCCGCGGCAAGAATATGCGTTAAGCCGTTGCCCTGGCTGGCGGTGAGTTGCACGGCTAGCTCGACAGCCAACAAGCCGAAGAGAGTCGTGAATTTGATCACCGGGTTGAGAGCCACGGAAGACGTGTCTTTGAACGGATCGCCAACCGTGTCGCCGATGACCGTGGCGTCATGGAGCGGCGTGCCTTTTTGTTTGAGCTCGACTTCGACGATTTTCTTGGCGTTGTCCCACGCGCCGCCGGCGTTGGCCATGAAGATGGCCTGGTACAAACCGAAAATGGCGATGGAGAAAAGGTAGCCGATGAAGAAGAAGGGCTCGATGAACGCAAAGGCTAACGTCGCGAAGAAGACGGCGATGAAAATGTTGAGCATGCCCTTCTGCGCGTATTTGGTGCAAATTTCGACGACCTTTTTGCTGTCCTCGACGCTGGCTTTTTCGACGCCCTCGAGCTTGATATTGGCCTTGATGAATTCGACGGCGCGGTAAGCCCCGGTGGTCACGGCTTGCGTGCTGGCGCCGGTAAACCAATAGATCATCGCGCCGCCGGTGACGAGGCCGAGAACGAACGGAGCGTGAAGAAGCGAAAGACTGTTTACGTTGTCCGTGAGGCCGTGCGTAAGCGCCATGATGATCGAGAAAATCATCGTGGTGGCGCCAACGACCGCCGTGCCGATGAGCACCGGCTTAGCAGTGGCTTTAAACGTGTTGCCCGCGCCGTCGTTTGCTTCGAGCATTTCCTTGGCGCGCTCGAAGTTGACGTCGATGTTGTAATCTTTCTTCAGTTCCCCTTGAATTCCTGGAATAGTTTCGATCAGCGAGAGTTCGTAAACGGATTGCGCGTTGTCGGTGACCGGGCCGTAAGAATCGACCGCGATCGTGACCGGTCCCATGCCGAGGAAGCCGAAAGCCACTAAGCCGAACGCAAACACCGCCGGCGCCAGCATCATCGCGCCAAGGTTCAGCGTGCTAATCAGGTAGCCGATGGCCATGAGAACGACCATCGCCAATCCGATGTAATAAGCGGAGAAATTGCCTGCGACGAATCCGGACAGGATGCCGAGCGATGCGCCGCCTTCTTCCGCCGAAGAAACGACTTCCTTCACGTGCCGCGATTCCGTGGAGGTGAACACTTTCACCAATTCCGGAATAATCGCGCCTGCCAACGTGCCGCACGAAATAATCGTCGCCAACTTCCACCATTGGGAGGCGTCGCCGCCAAGCTCGGGAATAATCAGATAAGAAATCACGTAGGTGAAGGCGATGGAAACGAAGGAGGTGATCCAGACAAGCGAGGTAAGCGGCGCCTCGTAGTTCATTTTGTCCACAGTTCCGTATTTTGCTTTGGCGATGAAGCCGTTGAGGAAATAAGCAGCGGCGCTCGCGACCAGCATCACCACGCGCATCACGAAAATCCAGACCAGCAACTCGACCTGAACCTTTGGATCTTTCACGCCGAGAAGAATAAAAGTGATCAGCGCAACGCCAGTCACGCCGTACGTTTCAAAGCCGTCCGCGCTCGGTCCAACCGAATCCCCAGCGTTATCTCCTGTGCAATCGGCGATGACGCCGGGATTGCGGGCGTCGTCTTCCTTGATTTTGAAGACGATTTTCATCAGGTCGGAGCCAATGTCGGCGATTTTCGTGAAGATACCGCCCGCGATGCGCAACACAGCCGCGCCAAGCGATTCGCCGATGGCGAAACCGATAAAACACGGCCCGGCAAAATTGCCGGGGACAAAGAGAAGAATGAACAGCATCATCAGCAGCTCAACGCTGATGAGCATCATGCCGATGCTCATTCCGGCTTCGAGCGGCGTGTGATAAATCGGATAGGGCTTTCCGCGAAGGGCGGCGAAGGCCGTGCGTGAATTGGCGAATGTGTTCACGCGAATGCCGAACCAGGCCACGCCGTAGCTGCCTGCCATGCCGATGACGCTGAAAACGAGAATGATCGGCAAAGTGACAGCGGTCGGATGAACGGGAGCGAGAACTCCGAAATAGAGAACGATGACCACGGCGATGAAAAGCCACAACAGAACGAGGAACTTGCCCTGCGTCAGGAGATACGTTTTGCAGGTTTCGTAGATGAGCTCGGAAATGTCGCGCATCGACTTGTGCACGGGCATGCCTTTGAGGCGGCTGTAAATGGTCAGCCCGAAAATGAGGCCGAAAACACAAAACGCGATGCCAAAGAGAAGCAGCTTGTGCCCATCAATTCCGAGAAAAGTGACTTGCGAAAGATCTGGAACCTTCAGGCTGGCTTCACCGCCGGCCTCTTGAGCCCGTGTTGCGGCTCCCGTCACGAGCGCGAGAAAAGCTGGTACGGCGCTCCATTTGGCGAATCTAAAACCCAGAGACCAGGCACTTGAAAGCCAGGTGCGCATCAAAAATCCTCCATGAGAAAAATCGGATTCAGGGCAACGGCAGCCCTGCAAACTCGTTTCCGGCACACTATTTCTACCGAACGCTGTTAGGCTAGCGCCGGGGGAGTGCCTCGCCGGATTTCAAAAGGCTCCCACCTCAAGACTGGACAGGAACTTGGCTTTTGTGCTGCCCCGGCCGGACCGGGGCTGCCCGAACGCTGGCCCAACCTATCTGCCACGGCAACAACATGAGGCAGCTCCCTGTAGGGCCTAGGAACGGGCAAACACAAAACGTTGATTTATAACATTTCGAAGAGCGGCGGGTCAAACTTTGAGGAGGCGTGGTGGTGGCCTAATTTCAGTTGCGTATTGTCGACTCGGCGATCAGAAGACGAGGCCGGATCTCAGGCATGCGCGGTGCGACGAAAGGCGAAAGCTCTTTCCACGTCATCATTCGCAAAAGCGGGAGCAGGGCTCCCGCACTCCAAATTAGGATACCGCCGGGGATGGTCCTGAGAGCGCGAAATCGGCGCCGGGAAGGGTCCAAGCAGGCGCGGGTGCAGACCGTTAGTAGCAGGGTACCGCGGCGAATACGGAGCATCAAAACTGTTGCTAAGCGATGGTAACATGCCTGCACTGCTGGAACAGGAAACATCCCGGTTTGGACGGGGGTCCTTGCAATCGGATTCATTGCCGCAGGCAGCAGGGCGCGCTCCGGCTATCGTCGCGGCTCGCTACAATGGGAAACTTACAAAGGGCGTCTTGGCTCGGGAAATGTATTTAACACAGCTAAAAACTTCGGCACGGCGCCGCGACGATCTAGCGGCGGGACACGCGTGAGAAATCATTTCTTTATTACAGGTACGGATGCGGGCGTCGGAAAGACGACACTATCTGCGCTACTTTGCGCAGCGCTGGACGCTGTTTACTGGAAACCTATCCAGACGGGGACACTCGAAGGCTCGGACCGCGTAACTGTGATGCGGCTCGCGGGAATCGGCACGGATCGCACACTGGACGAAGTTTATAAATTTGTGCCGCCGGTTTCGCCAGATTTGGCCGCGCGCTGGGCGGGCGTGGAAATCGATCTGGGGCGGATCAATCTGCCTACCAGCCTGCTGAATGACTGGCTTGTCGTCGAAGGGCTGGGCGGCGTGCTGGTTCCTATCAATCAAAAACAGTTCATGCTGGACATGATGGTCAAGTTTAGGCTTCCTGTGATTCTTGCGGCGCGCAGCGGTGCGGGCACCATCAATCACACACTGCTGACACTGGCGGCTCTGCACGCGGCTGAACTGCCGGTGCACGGAGTGGTTTTAATTGGCGACCAGAACCGCGAGAATCGCGAGACCATCGAGCGCTTTGGACATGTCAGAGTGATTGGCGAGATTCCCCGGCTTCCGAATCTTCACCGGACGGCGCTCATGCAGATCTTTATGAATCATTTCGATCGGGCGGCGTTTTCGCAATAATTCTGCGACAAGCGAAGAGAGATTTCTCGCTCCGCTCGAAATGACGGGCGTTGGGGGCGTTGATGCAAATTTTCATGAACCACTTTGATCGGGCGGCGTTTTCGCAATAGACTCGCGGGACGGCTGCCCCTTTGCGCGCTTGAGCTTCGTCAAAAATTTGCGTCGCGCGAGGCTCTGAAAAAAAGCGGCAGCTGGGCTGCCGCACTCCAAACTCGGGTGGCGATTGCCCTTAAATTTGAACGGCTGGAAGCAAAAGATTGTCGCCTTCGCTGGCGGGCTAGGAGCGCCGGGCCTTTTTCTTATTTCCTTTTTGGATTCCTCGGTGCTCTCGTTTCCCATCATCAATGATTTTCTGCTGATTCATTTGTCTATTGAGCATCCGCAACGGGTGCCGCTCTATGCGTTGATGGCCACGACAGGGTCGGTGCTAGGCTGCGTGCTGCTTTACTATCTGGCGCGCATGGGTGGGGAAGCTTA
Source organism: Candidatus Acidiferrum sp. (assembly GCA_049792735.1). GTDB lineage: Bacteria > Acidobacteriota > Terriglobia > Acidiferrales > UBA7541 > Acidiferrum. Next base: position 119,596 of record JBARBE010000047.1, on the reverse strand, counting down.
CTTTCACCGGAAGGCAGGAGCGCGCGCTCATGCGATTCGCCATTGGGTCGAACGCAACGGCTTTGGTGGAATGTTGGTAGCTGCGCTGCTACCGCCGCCGACGCCGTTCAAAGTATTTGTATTCGCCGCTGGAGTTTTTGAAGCGCCGGTCTTTGGCTTTACGTCGGCGATCACGCTGGCGCGGTTGTTTCGTTACTTTGGCGAAGGCTATCTTGCAGTGCGTTATGGCGCGGATGCGATGCCTTATCTCGTCGCGCACAAGTTGCAAGTGACGGTCCTGGCGATTGGGCTTGTGACTGTGAGCTACGGGCTTTCGCGATGGATCCTGCGGCATAAGCCGCCGGCCGGACAGGCTAACTGAAACAAATCACTTGTGAGCGGCAGAAAGCGGCAGCAGGGCTGCCGCACTCCACATTGTTTTCAGTTGCGCAGGTCGCGAGCCCATACCAATTCTTGTGATGTGACCTGGTTGTTTCGATCCAACTCGATGTAAGCGGAAACTTCGTGCTTGGTCTCGCCCGACGCGGCGCAGCGTAGATCGCGCAGGACTACGACGTAACCTGTTTCGGTTTTTTCTACGCTGGCTTTGGGAATCTGCGCCGTCGCGAGAAAGCGTTTGGCCACATTTGTGTTTCGCGCGGCTTGCAGCGCGGGAGAAGGCTCGGGCTTGAAGATTCGCAAGCTGTAGTCCGGGTCGAAATCGCTGGCGGCCGCGACGTTGACATCGATTTCGTCCAGCGCACTTTCGGTTTCCACCACTCCGCGCCAGGTGAGCAGGGAGAGGGTTTCCGGGTAAGCCCACGCACGGCGCGCCGTCTCGCCATGATACGCACGAGATGCGAGCAAAGAGGTTGCGTTCGAGTGCAGGGTTGCTCGTGCGCCCACATAGACGAGGATCAGAGCGAGGCCGATGAGGGCGCCAGTCTGGCCGCGCGGCTTTTTTGATTTTGCGCCGATTTCTGAGCCGACGAGACGAAGCAACTCGGGAATCGCGATCGCGCCGATGAGGATGGTGAGAATCCAGGGATCGATGCCGGGCAGCCAGTCCAGCGCATATCGACGCGTACTGAAGGGCCAGAAAAGCATCGCTCCGCTTGATTGGCACGCGTCCATGGCAATGTGAAGCAGAGCGGCACACAGCGGCGCGATGAACGCAGCCATAAAGATTATGCGGAGGCTCAAATTTCGCCCGGCGTTGGGGGTTTCACGAACTGCCTCGGCCTCAGCCACAGTAAGCGCTATACCCACCGGGCCTCGAAAGATCGCTAGGACGGGAATCGCCAGCAAAAGAATTGAAACGAGTAAAGCTGCGAGGATTGAGTGCGTATATGCGCCGTGCCAAGTGAGAAAGGCCGAGGGACTGAAGTAGCTGCTCAGCCAATCGATGTCGGCAATCGTACCGGCAATAACGGCGCTTGCCATCGCCGCTTTGCCGGCACGGGGGAAAAAGCCTCGCGCTACGGCCAGCGACGCCAGTCCATGAGTGACGATGTCCACGATTATGTCTGCGCGGCGGTTTTCGATGGCGCGGGAAGACCGTTGCGCGGCACGAGCAGCTTCAGGGCGCGCGGCATAATTTTGAATTCAACCGGAAGGCGAGCGAGCGGCTCGCCGTCGACCTGTGCGTAGATCGGGCTGTCATCGAGCGGCTCGCAGAGCACGTGATCCGCTTTCCAGAAGTGGACACCTTCCGTTCCGCGAAGTTTTCCCAGCCAGAGGGTCGGCAAATAACTCAGGTAACGCAAGCCGCTGCGCGTGGTCAGCGTCATCAACTCAAACTGATCTTCATAGAGATCCGCATCGGTGGTGATTTTGAATGGACCGCCGTAGTTTTTGGTGCGGCCAACCACGACGAGCGACGAGTCGATTTCCTTGCCCGCGGCTGTAACGCGAAAGTGCTGGAACTTATAGCGCAGAGCCTCACGCGCCCCTTGCCACCAATAGGCGAGAATACCGACGCGTGCCTTGAGGTCGAGATCGATGGAGTACACGATCATGCCATCGGCGCCCGCGCCAGCCACGCTGAGAAAATATTTTTTCTTGGCCGGTTCGTTCAACGGAGTGGCGAGTCCCAGAGGGATTTCACGCACTTCTCCCCGAACCAGCTTTTCTGCTGCGCTGGGAATGTCCCACGGCAGGTCCAGTTCTTTGGCAAGCACATTGGCGGTTCCGCCGGGAAGCAACGCTAGCGGCACGCGATGTCCATTGACTTGTCCTGCGAGGCCGTTCACGATTTCATTGAGCGTGCCGTCGCCGCCGCAGGCGATGACGAGCTGACGTCCTTCCACATGCGCGCGCTGCGCGATTTCCGTGGCGTCGCCGGCTTTGGTGGTTTCGGCGAGATCGGTCTGAATGCCGCCGGCGGCGAAAATCCGGCGCGCTTTATCGAGCAGGTTGCGGCGCCCATGACCACCGTTTCCGGCGTTGGGGTTGTGAATCAACAGCGCGTTTTGGATTTCCGTGGTCATCTGTTATTCGGGCTCGAGCTCGTGGGCCTCTCGAAATTTAGAGTTGTGCTGGTGGCTGGGAAAAGCGGCAGCAGGGCTGCCGCACTCCACAGGCGGTATTCATTCTATATAATGTCTGGCGAAATTGAGCTATTCCTTCTTTAGAGGGTTTCATGGCCAAAGCCGCTCCTGCCTCCATCAAGAAAGAGATCGAAGGGCTTCGCGAGAAGCTGCGCTACCACGAATACCGCTATTACGTCCTCGATGATCCGGAAATATCGGACGCGGCTTACGACAAGCTGATGCAGCGGCTGAAGGATCTCGAGGCCGCGCACCCGGAACTGGCTACGCCGGATTCGCCGACTGTGCGCGTAGGCGGCGCGCCGCGCGAGGGCTTTCAAACAGTGCGCCACGCGCGGCCGATGCTGAGCCTTGACAACGCGTTCTCCTATGACGCGTTGCGCGATTGGGATCGCCGCGTGCGCGAAGGCAGCGGCCGCGAAGAAATCGAATATATCGCCGAACATAAGTTCGATGGGCTGAGTATTTCGCTGCAATACGAGGACGGCGTGCTGGTTCGCGGCGTGACGCGCGGCGATGGAACGACCGGCGAAGATGTTACGCCCAACGTGAAAACCATCCGATCGATTCCGTTGCGCGTCGATGCCGCGGCGCTGAAAAAGGCCAAGCTGCCAGCGGCGTTCGAGGTGCGCGGCGAAACGATGATGACGCGCAAGGCGTTTGAGGCTTTGAACCGGCACCAGGAAGAGATTGGCGGAAAGATTTTTGTGAACGCGCGAAATTCGGCCGCTGGGGCCGTGCGCGTCCTCGATCCTTCGATTACCGCCGCGCGGCGGCTGGACTTTTTCGCCTATTACCTGTTCGTCGATGGAAAAGTGCCGTATCCCAAACATTCCGATAGCCTGCTGGCTCTTAAGCAATTGCACTTCCGTGCCTCCGATGATTGGAGACTTTGCGATGGAATCGACGAGGTGCTGGCGTATTGCGACGCTTGGGACACGAAGCGGGAGAAGCTGCCGTACGACATCGATGGCGTGGTGATTAAGGTCAATTCCGTTGGAATACAGAACGAATTGGGCTTTACTTCGCGCGCGCCGCGCTGGGCTATCGCCTATAAATATCCCGCGCGGCAGGAGACCACGGTCGTCAATAACATCATCGTGCAGGTGGGGCGCACGGGCACGCTAACGCCCGTCGCGGTGCTCGAGCCGGTGCAAGTGGGAGGCGTCACTGTCAGCCGCTCCACACTCCACAATTTTGATGAAATTCAAAGGCTGGGCTTGCAGATTGGCGACACGGTTTTGATTGAGCGGGCCGGCGAAGTAATTCCGCACGTCCTGAAAGTGGTCAAAGAAGGGAAGAACCGCAAGCCGTTTCGCATGCCGAAGCATTGCCCGGAATGCCACAGCGCGATACATCACGTGGAAGGGGAAGTGGCGTATCGCTGCGTGAATGCGGCGTGCCCGGCGAAGCGGAAGGAATCTCTACTGCATTACGCCGGTCGCCACGCCATGGATATTGACGGCCTCGGCGAAAAAATCGTCGATCAGCTGGTGGACAAGGGCTTGGTCAAAGACGTTGCCGATCTCTACGCCTTGAAAGAAGACGAGGTTGCGGGTCTCGAACGGATGGCGGAAAAATCCGCGCAGAATCTGCTCGAGGAAATTGAGGGCAGCAAGAAAAACAGTTTAGCGCGGCTGATTTATGGGCTGGGCATTCGCATGGTCGGCGAACGAACCGGGCAATTGCTGGCAGAACATTTCTCTTCGCTCGAAGAATTGGCGGGAGCCAAAGAAGAGGAGCTTGAAGCGGTGCCTGAAGTCGGCCCGATCGTCGCGGCGGCTATCGTCGAATTTTTCTCGGAGCCAGCGAATCGTCAGCTCATAAAAAAGCTGCACAAAGTGGGCGTGCATCCTACCGCAGAAAAGCGCGTCGTCAAAAGCCAGAAGTTTGCAGGGAAATCGTTCGTCTTTACGGGCGGCCTGGCTAACCGGAGCCGCGAAGAAGCTGGCGAATTGGTGCAGCAAAATGGCGGAAAGGTCTCCAGCTCCGTTAGCAAGAAGACCGACTACGTAGTCGTAGGCAGCGACCCCGGCTCGAAATATGACAAAGCAAAGGAACTCGGGGTCCCCATCCTTACGGAAACGGAATTCGAGAAACTCGTTGGCCTGAAGTGAGGTTTGAGTAGAGCGACGGTCAATCAAGCCATTCTCGCGGTATAATGGAGTTGGCGGGTGAGCTGGGTGATCGCTGGCTTGGTCATCGCAAGATGGCTGAGCGGGAGGAAAGTCCGGACACCGTCGTCGTAGGCTCGAGAGGGCCGGTGACGAAATAGGGCAACGCGCCTGGTAACGCCAGGGGAGCGGTGGCACAGACTTGAGTCTGTGCGGCTGGCTTGTGCTTCCGTCGTGCGCGAATCGTGCGACGGCGAAAGAGCACAGGCTGAAGCCTGTGCTACTGTTCACGGAAAGTGCCACAGAGAATATACCGCCGGCTGGGAGAAGCACGGTGGCATCGCGCAGGAAAACCTGCGGGACGTCTTCGAAACGCTCGCTCAGTTAGGCAAGGGTGAAAAGGTGGGGTAAGAGCCCACCGCTCGTTTGGCAACAAACGAGGCACGGAAAACCCCGCGTGGTGCAAGGCCAAATAGGAGGGGAGAGCCGGCCCGGCTCGCCGAGAACGCCTGCGAAAGCTAGCGCTCTTCCTCTGCGATGGAGCAATCCGACGCGGAGAGCAACCCTCGGGTAGGCTGCTGGAGCCGTGGTGCGAATCACGGCCTAGAGGAATGATCGCCGCAGCGCGTTGTCCTTTACGGGGAGACGCGTTGCACAGAATCCGGCTTACAGGCTCACCCGCTGATTTTGAACGAGTTACCGTTGTTCTGACGTATCTTCCCAAGTTCTTCCCAATTTTTTCAGCGTTAACCTCCAACTCGCGGCATAAAGAGGGTTGTACAAAATTGAACAGACATCCCTTTTCCGGTCAGTCGAGACTTGTTGCGAGGAGAAGGCGAATGACGGCGCGCGCAGGCGTTTGGAAGCGAAAACGCGAAGCTCTCCAGGATAGAAGAGCTCCGCTATCCAAGAGATACGGAAAATGCCCCAATGATCTCCATCTCGCTCTGGAAATTAGAGCGATTGATGATCAAATCGCGGAATGTACTCGACAGCTTGAGCGGGAGAATCAAAGATCAGAGCCGAGTTGGGAACTTCGGCCAAGTCAGTGACGGTCGACCTGCGGATTGGCTATCTACTCGAAAGAACAGCCTCCTCATCAGAATCGGCGCGGGCCATCAGTGTTCCGAATCGCGCTTGAACTTCTTCGTTGTTTGATCTCAATGGGGAGCCGATCCAGGCATATTCATTCCGTCTGAAGAAACTCCATCGCGGATGTACAAAACAGAACACCAAAAACGATTGTATAAAACGGGACAGCGCACACTTCTGAAGGTACCAATAATGTGGTACTGCACGGTGAGCAGAACCTACGGGTAGGCTTATATTTTTCAACAGAGTCTACCTGGATGGGAATCTTGGGACCGCGAGGATAACTCGCAGGAGCGAAAAGTTGTCGAAACTCGCAGGACGCGCGGGTACGGTAAAGGTTTTTATCGCCGATGGCAGTCAACTGAGCTGCCAACTAATCGCGGCGGCGGTGCGACGTGGCCGGTATAAAACAAGGGTTGTTGGATATGCGACGGACGCGCTAGGAATACGCGAAGGTCTTGAAAAGAACAATGCAGACGTTGCAGTGATTGGCGCCCGGCTAGAAAACGAAGACCTGGCGGGCTTCCAAGTGACGCGAGAGATAGTGGCATCGCCCTCCAAACCCAGCGTCATCATGATCCTCGACTCGAACAAACCTGCGATGGTGGTCGAAGCGTTTCGAGCTGGAGCGAGTGGCATTTTCTCACGAGATCAATCGTCGGAGTTGCTGTGCAAATGCATCCACGCGGTACACAAAGGACAAGTGTGGGCAAGCAGCAAGGAATTGCACTTCGTCCTCGAAGCGCTCGGTCCGGCTCCGTTAGCTAAGGCAATTTCGCTGAGAGCGGCGGGACTGCTAACCAAGAGGGAAGAAGGCGTCGTGCATCTGGTAGCCGAAGGCATGACCAATCGTGACATTTCGCAAGAGCTGAAGCTGAGCGAACACACCGTTCGGAACTATTTGTTCAGGATCTTCAACAAAGTAGGAACTTCGAATCGGCTTGAGTTGGCGCTTTACGCGATCGACCGGCGAGACGGCCATGGTCAACAGAATGCAACGGCTGGCGTGGATGAGCCGGATACAGGATCGAATCTAGCTGTTGCCTCAAGGCGAGCTTGATCGATCCGTTCTGCGAAGCGAACCTCGTTTATTTTTTCCCACCATTTCTGAGCGATCACGAGAACGAAATGTTGCCAAGGCCTCAAGGTTGCGACAGAAGCGGAATTGTCGAGCCGGGCATTTCCATTCGTTCCTTCAACTGCTCATGCTCTCAAATAAGCCGAGCAACGATCTCCACAGGGTCTGCACGACTCGACGATTCGTCGATGAACCCATCCACATGCAACGAGGAGAACGCATTGGCCACTTCGAGTGCGGCGGTGTGCAAAAGAGAACAAAGTACTTTTGTACCTAAAATGCCGGCCGACGTCTCAAGACGTTGCGAGGAATTCCTCGATGACTTTCGTTCTCTTGTTGGTTCGCGATGGAATCGCTAGTGTGCAACTAGAGAGATTGGATGGGGGTGCTTTGTTGACTCTTGTGCGGCCAGCGAGAAAGACGCTCCGGTTCCTGCTGCAAACGGCAGTCACGTTCTGGTGGACGAATGGGAACGGGGAGGCGCGAGAGGGAGAAGGCCGTAGCCGCGACGTAAGCGAGCATGGCGCGTTTGTTTTTGCGTCAACGTGCCCGCCCGTAGGTGCGAGCGTCATACTCAAGATAGATCTTGAAGGAATTCCCGATGAGATTGGCCGACTTCCGGTTGAAGTCGAGGGCGAAGTCCTTCGGGCCGAGCAGTGCCCTGCTGAGCGGGGAATGCTGACGGGTGGCTTTGCAGTTCAATATTGAAGAGATCGTCCGGAATGAAATTGAGGACCGATCTCCCAAGGAATTTGGCAACGTGAATGTGCCAAGAAAATTGCGGACGGGTTTTGGCAGGGTAATGGTTTTGCAGGTGAAACCGGCCGCAAGCTGAAGGTTGTTGAGGACTTACAGGATTACAGACTGTAAGTCACAGGGCGGAGCTCTATGCTTACTGAGTCAATGGCTGCGACCGAGAATAGTGTTTCTGATTCGTCCTGGTATGCGCTCTACACTCGCCATCAGCATGAAAAAATGGTGGATCAGGTTCTAACGAACAAGGGGTTTAGCACATTTCTTCCGCTTTACGCAACTACTCATAACTGGAAGGACCGGACTAAGTCACTTACTCTGCCCCTTTTTCCGTGTTACGTGTTTCTGAAAGGCGGGATTGAACGCCGACTTCAGATTCTCACAACGCCGGGAATATATGGGCTGGTGTCCAGTGCGGGCCAGCCAGCAGCAATTCCGGAAATCGAAATCGAAGGAATTCGAAGAGTGGTCGAAAGCGGCACGCGCGTGGAAGCGCACCCTTACCTTAAGTGCGGGAACTGGGTGAGAGTCAAGAGCGGCCCATTGACGGGAATCGAAGGGATCTTGGTCCGAAAGAAGAACATTTTTCGGCTGGTGCTATCGGTGGAGATATTGGGGACGGCGGCGGCGATTGAAGTTGCAGCGTCCCAGATTGAGGAAGTGAACGGCCCGCGGCTGAGAGATTCCAGCAACGGGACTTCAGCCAGGCCGCGGTACATGCGCGATGAAGCCACTGCCTTAGCTTAGTCGAGACCGTGGGCGACTGGCGCAAATCGGGGAAATGGGAATGCCAAATTCAAAAAAAGCAGATTGGAATGCAGGACTCCAAACGGAAGCGAAGCTTACAAGCGAGGGTGCCATGAGAAAGTGGGTGTGCGTAACCGCCTTGATATGGCTAGTGTCGTTTTCGGTTTGCGAGCCAAGTCAGGGGCAGGCACGAAAGGACATTAAGAGCGAGAGCGCAGCAGTCCTGACCGCGGGAAATACTGGCTCGCAGCCACCCAAGGCCGCCACGGATGATCCCAACTACTCGATTGCTCCCGACGACGTGCTCACCGTCGACGTGTGGAAGGAACCAGAGATCTCTCGCACCGTGCCGGTGCGCAGAGATGGCAAGATTTCTCTTCCTTTGCTGAACGACGTCCAGGCCGCAGGACTGACTCCCACGCAGCTCAGTTCCGAAATCGTGGAAAAGTTACGTGCCACGATCGTGCATCCGCTGGTGACCGTGATCGTCACCCAGACGAGCAGCCTGCGGATATACATTCTCGGCCAAGTCAATCGCGGGGGTGCCTATCCGCTAGTCCCGGAGATGACGGCAATGCAGGCCCTTTCGGTCGCGGGAGGGTTCACTCCATACGCCAAGTTGACGAAGATCTACGTCATGCGCAGTGAAAACGGCCAAGACAAAATATTTCCAATGAATTACAAGGAAGTAATCCACGGGCGGAAGATGGAAGAAAATATCCGTTTGAAACCTGGCGACACGATCGTGGTGCCGTAGGAAAGAAAATGTCGAAATTGATTCGTATTCAGAGTTGGGCGCTCCTCGCGGTGATTTCATGTGCGCCCTTGGTCCAGGCTCAAGGAACCAATCCGGCCAATCCCGAGACGGGCGAACAACCAGTCGCACCATATACACCACCGTTGCCGGCCGGGAGCACCAGCCCGTTGGCGCTGGGCACAGGCGGAGCAGTTCAAACGGGACCTGACGACCGGCCTTTGAGCGGTGTGCAGGGACGGGGAATGGGACCGAATTTGGGCGCTGGCAACTTCCTAGTACCGAGTTTCAGCGCACTGTCGCAGATGGCCATTGGTTCTTCCGAGTCAGGTTTTTCTGAGCCGACAAATTTCAACTATCTGTTGGCTACATTGGATTTGAACCGCGCGTCAGAGCGCTCCGACCTACTTCTGCACTATACGGGCGGGGCAATGTTATCGACCTATCTGAACTCGGCTGTCCAAGAACTGGAATTCACTTACAGCTTGAGATGGCAACGCTGGTCGTTGCTGGTGGGCGATGACGTCAGCTTTCTCTCGGAATCTCCATTCGGATTTGGAGGCATCGGAGCCCTGGATCTTCTCAGCGCCGACTCCCCGTTCGGTCCCGGCGGCTTGCTGAGTTCGATCCTGGGCCCCAACCAGACAATTCCGACGATTATGGTTCCGCGATTGAGTAACACAGCAGTCTCGCAAATAGAATACAAGGTCAGCCCGCGTTCTTCCTGGACCGCAGCCGGCTCCTACGCGACGCTGGATTTCCTGGGTGCACATTATATCAACAGCGCTGAAACGCTCTTTCAAACAGGTTACAACTACTCAGTTAGTCCGCTGAGCACAATCGCGGTAATTTACCGGTTTGATGACTTCCGGTATCCATATCTTACCCAGGGAATCGAGAATCAGGTGGTGGAGCTTGGCTACGGGCGCGATGTGACCGGAAAACTGAGTTGGCATGTGGCCGCAGGTCCGAGCGTGATCATGCTCCGTGGGCCACTCACGGGCTACACAAATCAGGTTTCCTGGGCATTGGATGGCTCACTGAATTATCGAATGGATCGAACAAGTTTGCTGATTAGCTATGATCGCCTCGTGACCGGAGGGAGCGGGGTGCTAGTCGGAGCGCAGACTGGCCAGGTACAGGCGACGATGCAGCGGAAACTGAGTGCCAAGTGGCAAGGTTCGGTGTCGCTGGGCTACGCAAGCAATGAGAGCCTTGTACCGCCCAGCGCCATCCTCGCAAAGGAAGATTACAACTCCTGGTATGCCGTGGTTCGAGCCGATCATCAATTTCGACCGGGGACCTCTTTTTTTGTGAGCTACGAAGCGGAATTGCAGGCCATCAATTCCGCAGCTTGCAGCAGCCCAAGTTGCGGGACCAGCGGCGTTGCCCATCAGTTTTCTGTCGGTTTTAATTTTGGGTTGCGACCGATCTCACTGCGATAGCCGGAGCGAAAGGCACGACGATCAAACGCAAACCGTTGAGCCGGGCATCTTGCTCCACGTTTTGGCAGGCCGCGATCCCGGACTGTTGAACGAAAAGCTTGAGCCAGCGGAACGGCAGGGTTCTTGTCCCATTGGAAGAGACAACATGTTTATAGAGAGGCTAACGATGACTGGCAAACCGGAGGAGCGGGGTCCGCGCGGCTGGGAAGAGTATATCGACATCGCAGTTCGGCGGCGCTGGTGGATAGTGCTCCCCATGTTTTTGGTCTGGCTGGCGATATGGGGAGTGAGCTGGTTCTTGCCGACCACGTATACGTCCGGTGCCCTGATTTCCGCGGAACAGGAGAAAGTTTCGGACCAGTACGTCATGGAGAACGTCAGCGTGAATCTGCAAAATCTGTTACAGAGCACAACACAACAGGTTTTGGGCCACGCGAGCCTGCAGGCGATCATAGATCGCTTCAAGCTTTATTCAACGCCGCCCCGATTTAGCGGTTTTTTCAAACCCAAGGATCCAGTCGAACAAATGCGGGATGACATCAAGATAGAGCTCGTGGGGACGCCCGGATACCGGGGAGAGTTCTTCACGTTTAAGATTCTCTATTCCGCGGATACGCCGGAGCTCGCACGACAGGTGGACGGTGATCTCACGTCTCTGTTTATCAAGGAAAATGTCAGGGCGCAGCGACAACTTTCTGAGAACACGACAGCATTCCTAGACAGTGAGTTGGCGGATGCGCAAGCTAAAATGGAGGTACAGGAAGCCGCAGTATCGGCGTTCAAGGCGCAGCATGTTGGAACCTTGCCGGGACAGTTGCAAAGCAACGTCCAAATCCTGGCAGGCTTGCAAGCAGAGTTGGCGAGCACTCTGCACGCGCTGGACACTTCGAAGCAACAGAAAATCTATTTGGAATCCATGCTGCAGCAGTATCAATCGGCGCAGGCAAGCCTGGGTGAAGACTCAAACGCAATATCGACGCAAGCGATTGACAAGGAGCTACAAAATTTGCGCCTGCAACTCCAGAACTTGCGGACTCGGTATACGGACGGCCATCCAGACATCGAGGCGCTTAAAGACGAAATCGCCAAAGCCGAGGCACTGAAAAAGAGGAACGACGCTCAAATCGCTTCTCAACAGCAAGGCGGCAAGCCAAGAAAAGCCATTGACTTCTCCGCGGCGGATGGGATGCAGAACGGTACGCCCACAGCGGTCATGCAGCTGCAGAGCCAGCTTAAGGCCAATCAATTAGAGATTCAGAACGAGCAACAACACGTGAAGGACCTTGAATCACAGACGGCTATCTATCAAGCTCGGCTCAATCAGACTCCTGAAACAGAGCAGGCGCTTAGCGTCGTCTCTCGTGGCTATGACGAAGCCAAGTTCAATTACAACTCGCTGCTCCAGAAACAAACGCAGTCACAGCTCGCGACGAGCCTCGGACAGGAGCAGCAGGGTCAGCAGTTCCACATCATCGATCCGTCAAAGTTGCCCGATAAGCCTTCGGCCCCAAATCGTTTCCTGATCAGTGTCGTCGGCTTGGCGCTGGGGACCGGGCTCGGTCTGGGTATCGCCACACTTCTTGAATTAACCGACGTGCGTTTTCGACAGGAGAAAGATCTGGAAGGGATTCTTCCTGCTCGTATGCTGGTGGGTATCCCCCGTTTGAGCACGCCCAAAGAAGACCATTACCGCGTTGTGGTGCGCTATCTGGAGTATGGAGCGGCGGTGGTAGTGGCTTTATTGATTTTCACGGGAAACCTTTACACGTATTACAACGGTTGAGCGACGGTATGGAAGAAGAGTTATGGCGTTGATGCAAACCCTTTCCTTGTAGACGTCCGAGATGGATTCTGGGGCACGAATTCGGGCTTTTGTTGGGGAGGGGCAACTCAGAGTCAGGAATGGAAACCAATGAGCCAGTTATTTGAAGGATTCAGCAGAGCAACAGTTCGACAAAGCCAGCAAGATACCGCGGCGCGGCACATGGTTCCCGTTGAACTGGTCTTACCTGAGCCCGCGGCAACAGGTGAAGCGCCGGACAATGCGATGCCGGAGGATGCGCATTCCAGAGGGGCGGTTGAGATTCACACGGCGGTCAAGAGCGATCAGACTCGGTCGGTAATGGTGCAACCGCCACCGAGCTCGCGTTTAGTTGCGTGGAACGAACCCAACAGCCTGGGCGCAGAGAAATTTCGCGCCCTTGCCGTCCGGCTAGACGACATACGCAGGCAACACGAACTGAAATCTTTGCAAGTAACCAGTAGCGTGATCAACGAGGGCAAGTCATTTGTGGCCGCGAACCTAGCGACGACGCTGGCCAAGTATTCCGGAACCAAGACGCTTCTGATCGAGGGAGACTTGCACCGGCCGACGTTGGCATCCATGTTTGGCCTGAAAGATTTGCAAGGGCTAAGCGACTGGTGGACGGCCCGAAGTCAGGACCTCGCGCGGTACATGCTTCGATTTACTGGCACGGGCTTGTGGTTTCTTCCAGCAGGGAAGGCCTGCGATCGGCCCTCGGAGATCCTGCGTTCGGCGCAACTCGCGGAAGGCTTTGCACAACTGAAGGGTCAATTCGAATGGATCGTTGTAGATTCCACACCCATGTTGCCGGTCATCGATGCCAATCTTTGGTCTCGATTGGTAGACGGCACGCTGTTGGTTGTCCGGGAGGGCGTTGCCCCGCTCAAGGCGTTGAAAAAGGGTTTGCAGTCCCTCGACCGCCCGAGATTGATCGGTGTGGTCGTCAATGAAGCTTCAGACTTCGATCAGATCGACTATGACGGGCAATATTATGGCGCCCGAAAGTACGGAGAAAACGGCTCGAAAAAGCTGCAGTAGCTCAGAGATTCTCGAAACATCACCTCTTCGATCTATGGATCTCAGTCTTCCCCGTGTAGCCGCTTGCGGCGTGGTTGCCGGCGGAAAAATCTCACAGACGCCGTCAGCAATTCCCGGAAACAAACTTCTCTTAGAATCGCTTTGGTCCCTCGGATGAAATCGAGAAAGATCGCGTACTCAATACTCCCGCTTCTTGACTATCGCATATGGCAAATATGAGAGGCCTCTTGTCGCCTTGCGCTGATGAGAATGTGCTGTCCCCCAAGAGTCTGGAGAGAGGTTCGCCTAAACTTGGCGACACAACTTGGGCGGACAATTTATCCGGAGAGAGCTCGCGGGCCGTCAGATGGTTTGCTGCGTTGTCGTTATCGGCTTTGGTGCTGATCCTGTATGCGCCCGTACTCGGATCGCTGGTCAGACAATGGTGGAGCGACCCGAACTATGGGCACGGGTTTTTTGTTCCGGTCTTCGCGGGTTATGTACTGTGGAGCGAGCGCAGTCGGTGGCGCGCCCTGCGGCTCCGCCCGGATAATTTCGGTTTGGCGGTCATACTATTCGGCATTGGGCTGCGGATCCTCGGAATGCTCGGCGCTGAGCGCTTTATTGCGCGATTGTCGTTCGTGATCTTGATCTCGGGCATCGTCCTATTTCTCGCCGGCCGTGAGGCGCTTCGGTCGATGTCATTTCCAATCGGCTATCTGTTGTTTATGATCCCGTTGCCAGCAATCCTGTACTACCAATTAACGCTTCCTCTTCAGTTGTGGGCATCACGTTTGGGTGCGGCGGGTCTGGTCGCGCTCGGGATTCATACCGTGAGAGAGGGGAATTTACTCTATCTACCGAATTGCACGCTCAATGTGGCGGAGGCATGCAGCGGGATCCGGTCTTTGCTGTCTTTGCTGGCCGCGGTTGCCGCTTACGGATATTTAGCGGAGCCGAGCACGCCGAAGCGCATCATCTTAGCGGCCGCGAGCATTCCCATTGCGATCGCCATGAACGGGCTCCGTCTCGTGGCGACGGGTGTGCTCAGTTATTTCTTCGGGCCGGCTGTTGATTCCGGCGCAATCCATCTGGTACTTGGTCTGTGTTTCTTCGTCCTCGCTTTTCTCTCGATTCTGCTTGTTCATAAAGCTCTTCGCCGATTCCCGGGACATCAAAATCTCGAACGAGTGTCGCCATGACCACTCTGCGAGTCTCAGTCGCCGCGGTGGTTCTCGTGGGAGGAATTATCGCGACGCATAGCTTTAGAGCGAAAGCTGTCACCGGAACCGAGCGGCCATTGCGTGAATTTCCTTCTGACATTGGGCAATCCCGCGGCGAGGATCGTCCGTTCGAGAAGGAAGTCGTGCGGGCCATCGGTGCAGATGACTATATCAATCGAGCGTATGTCGGAGGCAATTATCCCGTCGAACTTTACATCGGGTACTACAAGGATCAACGCTCAGGGGAAAGAATTCACTCACCCAAAAATTGCCTACCAGGAGCCGGATGGGAGCCAGTGCATTCGGCTCACGCCCAGATCGGTTACGCGGGGGGCGTTCCAGTTGTTGTGAACGAATACCTGGTGGCACAGGGAACGCGGCGGGACATGGTCCTGTATTGGTATCAGTCCCATGGCCGGATCGTCGCGAGCGAGTACTGGGCGAAGTATTGGCTGATTGCCGACGCGTTGGAGCACAAAGCAAGCGATGGCGCAATGATTCGCATCTGGACCACGGCAATTGATGGAGAAGCGAGCGCCGAAGCCCGCGCTGTGGATTTCGCGCACCGCGTGTATCCAAAGGTGGATGAATTCCTGCCAGACTGACCGGCTGGACGCGCCTGTGAATTCATATTTCCAGCTGAGTATCTGGTACGAAGAGATTTTTCTTCCGATGAGCCAACGCTCAACCACTTCTCGAGGTTGAGCGGTAAGCAAGGTTCAGCCTCGATTTTAAGTCAGTTCAGATGGAAGGATGGTACCCCCATGAGAAACATAAACCGGTTCTTTGCACTGCGTCTCCCTCGCTTTGCATCAAAATTCGAATCGAGGATCCGACCGAGACGTTTGATTCTTGGTCTGACTCTAGTGGCCGTCTTGCTGAGTTGGGGCTGCCCCAAACAAGATCCACTCCAGGCTTTCAATTCCCCAGCGACTCCCATTGATCCGGGGCCAGCACCCGTTCCGGAGCCGGCCACTGCGCTACTCTTCGGCGCTGTGTTGTTGATCGGGGGAGCTATTGTTCGGCGTCGGCGCAATGGAGGGCAATAACAATGTGCTCTGTTTAGCGCGGCCCGCGAGACTCGTCTCCTTTGACGCCCAAGTTACTTGGAGCTTTCCTTGATCCGTTTCTTGAATGCCTACATCCCTAAACGCACGCTTCTTTTAGGAATATCAGAAGCTTGTCTGATCTCATTAGCTCTCGCGGCATCTGCCCTAGCGCGGCTGGGGCCCGAGGGAGCGAGCTTCATGCTCACATACCAGTACGGCTTCGTGAAAATTCTGTTCGTATCGGCCGCTTTTCTGGTTTGCATGTATTATTTCGACCTCTATGACTCCGCGATTGTAGGCAATCGGCGCGAAGCGCTTGTTCGACTCATTCAGGTGTTGGGCGTAGCGTACATAACTCTGGGTCTCCTCTACTACCTCTACCCGCCGGTAAAATTGGGCCGTGGGATTTTTAATATCGGTTTTCTGTTTGTTGGGTTGCTGCTGCTCGGGTGGCGCAAGCTGTTTTCCATTATCAATAGCACGGCGGGGTTAGCCGAGCGCGTGATGATTTTGGGTGAGGGAACGCTGGCCGATTCTCTCTTGCATGAAATCAAAATGCGGCCCGAGCTGGGGATGTGCGTAGCGGGCCGTGCGCCGTTGCCCGCACTCGAAAACCATCCTGGCAGTCGGGAGACTGGTAAGGTGCCGCTCGTTCTTTCGCAAACCACCTTCTGCGAGGGGCTGGCTATCGGCCGCCCTGTTCGAGGCATCGACCGGATCGTCGTGGCGATGGAGGAGCGCCGTGGGCAACTACCGGTGGATTTATTGCTTTCACTGAAAAATCGCGGCGTGCTAGTTCAAGATGGAAATGATGTCTACGAATCGATGACAGGAAAGGTTCCAATTGAATCCATCCGATTGAGCTGGCTGCTATTCTCGCCAGGCGCACACGCGTCGAAGCTCTTCCTAATCTATAAGCGGTTTGCATCGGTGATGGTTTCGATCGTCGGATTGCTGCTCAGTCTGCCGCTGATTCCGTTTGTCATTCTGGCCATCAAGCTAAGTTCACGTGGCCGCGTGTTGTACTGGCAGAATCGTGTGGGACGCGACGATAAGATTTTTCGCTGCTACAAATTCCGTACGATGCGCTCCGACGCCGAGGCGGACAGCGGGCCCATCTGGGCAGAGGACAACGATCCTCGAATCACGCCGGTGGGGAGATTCCTTCGCAAGACGCGCATCGACGAAATACCCCAGTTACTAAACGTGTTTAAGGGCGACATGAGCCTGGTGGGTCCGCGCCCAGAGCGGCCCGAGTTTGTTGCGGCGTTGAATGAGCAGATTCCTTACTACCACTTGCGGCACGCCGTTCGTCCAGGGATCACTGGCTGGGCACAAATTCTTTACAAGTATGGCAGTTCGGTCGAAGACGCCAAAGAAAAACTCCGCTACGATCTCTATTACATCAAGAATAGTTCTCTGGGGTTGGATCTACTGATCGTTTTGAAGACGATCAAGACTGTTCTGTTAAGCCGCGGCGCCAAGTGATACAGGCACTCTGCTTACCGCGAGAATCAGTCTCGTTTTCCTGCAGACACACTCTTGAAAAATTGGCGAGCCGTTTGACGAGCCAGAGAATGCCATCGGGAATAGCCACGTAATCATGGGATTCGCGCTCACGATCGTCTACATCGTAGTTACGATTATCTCGCCGGAGCAATTTGGAAAGGCATGGGCCAGCTATCACGCCTTAATGTACCTCGCCGGGATTACAGCTTTAGCTTCTCTACCCAGCATGGCTACTTACAAGTTTTGGAAATCGTCGGTACAGACTTATCTGCTGCTCGGGTTTATCGGTGCAATCTCCTTGTCAGAGGTGGCTAGCGGATGGCTTGGCGGGGTTCTCGAAAGTTGGCGAATCTTCCTGCCGAGCGCGGCGGTGTTTTTCTTCATTATCGTAAATGTAACGACAATTCGTAGACTCAAGATCGCAACACTGGCAGCAGTCGCATCGTGCCTCATTGTCACCGTGGAGGCACTGTGCGGATATTACGCAGGCTTTCAAGGAGAGATGTTCATCTTAAGGACCAATCTCTACTCTCCGCACGGTGACGTTATAGGACAATTGGCGCGAATACGCGGCGCCGGCTTTCTGAGCGATCCGAATGATCTTGCACAAATTCTTTTGATTGCGCTTCCGCTCATCTTTGTAGCATGGCGGCGAGGCCGCATGGTCACTAACTCCCTCCTCGTGCTTTTGCCGTCCGCCGTGCTGCTATGGACTACTTTTCTGACACATTCCCGCGGAGGATTGCTAGCCCTGGCTGCTGTTGCGCTTATGGCATGCCGGAAAAAACTAGGCACACCCGCGTCCACGGCTCTGGCTGCCGTATTCATCTTTGGCATGCTGGCTCTGGATTTCACTGGAGGCCGTGGGATCTCAGCCGCCGACGGCGCTGACCGGCTAGAGGCTTGGGCCAATGGACTCGAAATGTTCAAGAGCGCTCCGTTGTTGGGGATCGGATTCGGCAACTTTACGGATTTGTACCAGATCACCGCGCACAATTCTTTCGTCCTCTGCCTTGCTGAACTTGGATTACTAGGTAGCACGTTGTGGATGGGATTGCTCGTAACAACGACGATCGGACTGAATCGCATCATTGGAAACCAAACGAAGAAGCAGCCAACCAAACTACTCGGGCTGCTGACCCTTTTTGAATCCAGTGCTATAGGAGATATTGGTTCGTTCGCTCTAGCGCCTGCCAGTTCGAGTGAAATCATCGCGCTGAAATACGAGTATGCGTCCGAAGCGCTGCCCGCCATGGTCAGCACTAATGTTCCGGAATTCGAAGCACGCATTGCACCGGTTGACTCGCCGGGGGTGCCACGCCAGTGGATTGTGGCTATGCGTCTGGCGCTGGTCTCGTTTATGGCGACCGCGTGGTTCTTATCGCGCAGCTACACGACAACAATGTACCTGGTTCTGGGACTGGCGGCCGCAACGATTGCGCTTCAACAAGGCGATCGCAAGACGCCTGATCGCGGCCGCTGGATAGTCTCTACGCTGACCGCCGAAGTGTTGCTCATCTTTCTGATCTACTGTCTAGTTCGCCTTCGACACTGAACATCACATTTCGAACTGACACGCATGCCGCGGCCGGCGCGATGCTGATGCCACCGTGCACCCTCCAAAAAGCCACTAAAAAGCAAGGCCAAGCGCATTCCACCCGGTCCGAGTGCTGCTTTGAACAGTAAGGCCATTCAAACACAAGAGGACGATATGAGTGCAACACACGTTCTTATGTACGGATTTTGGTGTGCTGCATGCCTCATGCTCTATACCTATGCGGGATACCCGATCTGGATGTATTTGCGCAGCCGCTTGCGACCACACCCCCAGCGGCAAGGATCGATACTTCCCACGGTGAGCATCATCCTGGCTGTCCACAACGGTGCGGCCCTGCTTCGACAGAAAATCGCTCATCTGCTGTCGCTGGATTATCCACGAGATCGAATTGAAATCGAGATCGTATCGGACGGTTCGACGGATGGTACCGACCATATTCTCAGGGAATTACAAGACCCGCGCGTCAAATGCTTCCGATGCCCGCAGCAATCCGGAAAAGCGGCAGCTCTAAACATAGGAATGCAGAGCGCCACAGGAGAAATTCTGCTATTCCTCGACATTCGCCCTTGGATGGGAAGCAATGCCCTGCAGCTCCTAATCAGCAACTTTGAAGATCCTCGAGTCGGATGTGTCACCGGAGAGTTAGTGTTGCGCGATGCTGGGCACGATGCCGGCGCCAAGGCCGTCGGAGGTCTCTACTGGCGATATGAGCAATGGATTCGCAATTGCGAGGCAAAAGTCGATTCGCCGCTGGGAGTGTACGGAGGGTTTTATGCGATACGTCGCAGACTGGCGAGCGCGCTGCCCGAGGGAACCATTCTAGACGACATGCTGCAGCCGCTTAATGTGATTCGCCAAGGTTATCGGTCGGTCCTGGACGTGCGTGCGCGAGTCTATGACATCTGGCCCAAGAGTTTGCGCGGGGAATTTCATCGCAAGGTCCGAACGCTAGCGGGCAACTTCCAACTGATACAACTTGCTCCATGGTTGCTGTCGCGGCAGAACCGATTACGATTCGAATTAATCTCTCACAAGTTGCTGCGTTTGTTAGTGCCCGTCCTGCTGGTGATACTTCTCCTCAGCAGCGCATTGTTGGCAAGCCGATCGATGCTCTACGCGGGTGCGCTGGTTGCACAGATTGGTTTCTATGCGCTCGCCGCTCTAGGGACCGGGCGAGCCATTCCCAACCTGACCCGCGTAGCTGCCCCGGCGAGCGCCTTCTGCATGTTGAATGCTGCCGTACTCGTCGGCTTCTACAAGTTCCTCTTCACACGCGGGCCACTTTGGAAAATTTGGAACTCTGGAGCATCTGCTACGTTCGCAACGGATGGCCAGGAGGGCGCCGATTGGAACGCAGCAATGCTCAATCTGACTTTAGACGATCAATTAAGAACCCGGGGTGTGGCGCGATGAGATTGAAAGTTACAGTGGTTACGCCTATTTTTCCTATTCCGGCGCAACCGTATCGCGGCCACTCCGAATACGAGATCGTTTTGGCACTCTCAAAACGCGCGGATGTAAATGTTATCTGTCCTTTTCCGCGCTATCCGAAATGGTTTCAGCCGCGTTATGACCATCGCCATCCTGATCTGTCCTATTCTCCACCTGGCGTGGCCACGCGTTACTTCGAATATCCAGCTCTTCCTGGTGTGACCAGATGCATTAATGGTTTGGTTTGCGCGAAATACCTTGCACCATACATCCGCGAAAGCCCTACGAACGTAGTTTGCAACTTCTGGCTCTATCCCGAAGGCTACGCCGCCGTCGCGGTGGCTCGCAGCCTTGGCATTCCAGCCGTTGTAGGCTCGATTGGCTCTGACTTAAATCGCTTTGTTGACCCGATTTCCAGGTGGTTGACGAAAATCGCAATGAAACGTGCAAACTTTGTTGTGACGAAAAGTGAACATCTGCGCCAGCGGGCCATCGACATGGGAATCAGCGCCTCGAAGGTCCGAACGATCCGTAATGGCTGCAATCCGAGCGTCTTTCACTTGGGAGACCGGCGTGCGGCTCGCGTGCAGCTAGCCGTTGACGATAAGGCCGAACTCGTGTTGTTCGTCGGGCGTTTGGATATAGCTAAGGGTATCGAGGAATTGCTCGAGGCTTTTGCGTCCCTTGCCGGCCGCCGTCCAAACCTGCGATTGGCTTTTGTCGGGGATGGGCCGGGCGGCGAGCATTTGCGGAGTAAAGCCAAACATCTCGGGCTCGAAGATCGAATCGCTCTAAACGGTCCCTGTTCGTCTCAGGGAGTTGCCCAGTGGCTCGCGGCAGCGAATGTGCTCGCCTTGCCGAGCTACAACGAGGGGTACCCCAACGTGGTCATCGAAGCCCTCAGCTGCGGACGCCCCGTGATCGCAACCAATGTCGGGGGAATTCTCGAGCTAGTCAATGAAGAGTCCGGGATTTTGATTGCTCCACGAAACTCGCGAGCACTTGGGGGTGCAATTGAAAAGGCGATGGACCGGCGTTGGGACGAACATTTCATATCGGAACAATTTCGCAGAAGTTGGGATGAAGCTGCGGAGGAATTACTTCGTATCTGTGAGCTGGCTCTGCAGCAGGGAAGAGAGAAACGGCACCTACCGGTCAAAGCTGCGACTGTGTTGAGTCGGTGATTCGATCCACACCAACCTAGACGCGCCAACATGCAATTAATTCACAATTCACAAATCTGGGGTCCCTCCTACGTCAAGCAACGGCTGCGGCAGATTACACAGCGCGGTGCTGTCCCCCTTGAGCGAATCTGGGTGTCCATTGCGGACCATTACGAACCCAAGTGGCGGCACGCTGATTTAGCCACCGCGCAGTCGCGCGTCGCCGCATGGCGCGCTGCATGGCCGAGAATTGCCAGGCGATGCAAACCCGATTCCTTTGGCAACATGCCTCGATATACCTTCTTCTTTCCGGAAGAGGAATATCATCCGACGCTGATGGAACCACTGGCGGAAATGGTTCGTGAAGAGATAGCGGACGTTGAGGTCCATATACACCACGACGGCGAAGGCCGTCAGAACTTTGTCGACCGTATAAGAAACTTTTGCAACGTACTACATAGCGAGCACGGCCTGCTCCGCAAGCGCGATGGGAAGCTGACGTTTGGCTTTATCCACGGCAACTGGGCTCTGGACAATTCGCGGCCGGATGGCCGCTTGTGCGGGCTCAACGATGAAATCCGAGTGCTTCGAGATCTTGGCTGTTATGCCGATTTCACAATGCCATCCGGCGACTCTCCAACGCAAGCTCGTTTGGTAAACACGATTTACTACTGCAACGGCGATCCCGGTCGAGCGAAATCGTATGATTCCGGCGCGCCTGTAACGCCTGGCGGAGGCGTTCGAGGTGACTTGCTCATGATTCCCGGGCCGCTTGGCATGCGCTGGAGAGATCGTTGGCTCCCCCGGCTCGAAACAGGAGAACTTCGCTGTGGAAACGTGGCGACACCGTATCGCGTAAGGCGGTGGGTGGAATTAGCTCCCAGGATTGGAAACGATAGTTTTATCAAATTATTTACGCACGGAGCGCAAGACCGAAACTCCTCAGCCTTATTGCGAGACGTGCTCGAGTCGGCATTCAACATGCTGGTGGAGGAAGCTGAACGGCGCTCGTGCGCCATTCATTTTGTCTCCGCGTGGCAGATGTACTTGGCGATTGATGCAATCGGACTAGGCCGCGATCCCCTAGTTGCAGCGCACACCGGCCAAATTGATCCAGTCGGTGTTTGTATCGAAAGAAATTGATGCTGAATATAGGAATTGTTGGCTGCGGGAAAATCGCTGACGGCCACATCGAGGAAATTCAAAAGCTCGGCTGTGCGCGCGTGCTTGCAGTATGCGACCTTGAGCCCATTTTGGCCGAGCAACTCGCAGTTCGTTATTCCGTGCCGCATCGGTACGCTGATTTTGATCGCATGCTCTCCGAGCATCGGCTCGACGTAATTCATATTGCCACCCCGCCGCACTCTCACCTGGCGTTGGCACAAAAGGCAGCTGAGGCAGGCTGCCATGTTTTTCTCGAGAAGCCGCTTGCGTTGAATGCAATAGATGGGCGGCGCCTGATCGATTGTATGCAACAAACCGCCCGGAAGCTGACCATCAATTACTGGTACAACTTCGAGGCCCCTGGTCTGGCTCTAAAGGAATTCGTCGCCAGAGGCAACTTAGGCGATCCAATACACATGGAGAGTTACTACGGGTATGACCTCGAAGGCGGATTTGGCCAGGCACTCCTCGCCGATGATCGGCACTGGGTTCATCAATTGCCGGGTAAGCTGTTTCAAAACATCATCGATCATGCCATCAACAAAATTACTCCATTCCTTCCTGACGAGCCGATGGAAATCTTTGCTCGCGCCTACCGGCGGCGGCATTTGAAGGATGACCGGACGGATGCCGTTCTTGACGAACTGCGGGTAATGATTTTTGCCGGTGGCGTGTCTGCGTATATCACTTTTTCCTCGCACGCGCGCCCAGTTGGACATTTCCTGCGGGTGTACGGCACCAAAAATACTGCCCACATTGATTTTGCGCTCCGTACCATGTCAATCGAAAACAAACAGACCATCCCGAGCGCATTGGGCCGTTTGTTGCCGCCGTTTAAGTCTGGCTGGCAGTCTCTGCGTCAAGCATCGCACAATGTCCACGAGTTTGCCGGGTCACGCTTTCAGTTTTTTGCCGGGATGAACCGGTTACTGTCCCTATTTTACGAAAGCATCCTACACGACACTCCCGTACCGATCCCCTACCCGGAGATATTGCGTGTGTCACAAATCATGGATGAAATCTCCGCACAGGTTTACCCGGCGCAAGCGGCATGAAGATACTCGTTACTGGCGCAGCAGGATTTCTGGGAGCGGCTCTGCTCGAACGTCTGCTTGCCCACGGCTATAAAGATATCCGTTGCAACGTCCGCCGGCGCACAGATATTCCCAAGTTAGACGCGCTTCTCGAACGACATCCGCAGATTCGTTTTGATTATTGTGTCGGCGACCTGAGGTATCGAGAGGACGCCGCGCGAGCTTTAGATGGCGTACAGCTGATTTTCCATCTCGTCGCAGGGAAGAAGGGAACTGCTGCGGATCTTTTCCTCAATTCCGTCGTGGCTTCCAGGAATCTGCTGGAGGCCGTTGCGGATCGCAAGCCGATGCGCATCGTTTTAGTGAGTTCCTTCGGCGTGTACGGAGTGGCAGGCCTGGGCTGTGGCGCAATGGTGAACGAACAGACCCCCCTCGAATCCCATCCCGAATGGCGCGACCATTACTCCTTCTCAAAACTTCGCCAGGAACAGCTCTTCTGGGAATACCAGAAACGCAATGGATTCGAACTAGTGGTTCTGCGGCCCGGCGTTATCTATGGTCCTGGTGGCGGCCATTTTTCGAACCGTGTCGGGTTGACGATTGGCAAGTGGCAGTTGCACCTTGGGGGTAGCAATTTGCTTCCCTTGAGTTACGTCGAAAATTGCGCGGAAGCCGTCGTGGTTGCGGGCACGCATCCGAGCGCTGCGGGTCAGATCTACAACGTCCATGACGACGACCTGCCGACTTGTCGGCAATACTTGCGAGCCTACAAAAAGAGCGTCGCGAAGATTCGAACCGTCTCTGTACCTTACTGGGGTGTGCGATTACTTTCCTCGTTGGTCGCGAGGTACAACCGCTTTTCCAGGGGCCAATTGCCAGCAGTCCTCACACCCTACAAGGCCGCAAGCCAGTGGGGCGGAAATTGTTTCGACAACTCCAAACTGCGTTCCGTCGGATGGAAGCAGTTGGTGCCTACAGCTGAAGGTCTCCGGCGATCGTTTAGCGCGTTCCGAGCGGAATTGGACACTGCAGATGCGAAAAACCCGATCCTTCCTTCATTAACGACGAACTCAGTTGATGCGTCAAGAGTAGAGTTGCAATGGAGCTCCGAAGAGTTCGTGATAGGTGCAGCATTTGCGCCAAACCCCAATGGCAGCTTCGATCACCTGCTTGCTGCATTTTCAATTCTGCGCAAGACAGGCAGACCCGCCAAGCTGGTCATCTTCGGTGCAAACGATCCGCAAGAATTTGCTCATAAAGCAGCGCTTCAGGAAATGTGTTCCAAAATTCGGTGGGTATCCGATGAATCGACTACGCCTGACTCTCTCTTCGGTTGCGATGTTCTGGTTTCGTTGCAGGATGGAGTCCCACTTTCCGTGTTACGTGCCATGTCTTCGCGCATCCCAATTATTACGACGGCTGTCCGCGTTCCAGAAGTCCTCCTGAATCAGCCAACTGTCACATTCATCCGTCATGGCAATGTGCAAGAGCTACAAGATGCCCTACAGCGCCTGACTGCGCAGCCGAAGCGAAATCCGGCTCATGGTTCCGTCCCCGAAGAAAATATCGCGACACACTACAGCGACACCTACTTGTGGCGAGAGAACGCTCCTGCAGCCACGAATGGGCACGCACCGAACGGGCGCACGCTGCTCAAGAAAGCTCTCTACAGCGCAGTTCCCAGCAGGCAACTATTTGAGCATGGGAGCCGGGAGCGGCCGCAGATTGCCATCACCGTCGATGACGGGCCGGATCCAGTCCATACTCCGCGGATGCTGGACATTTTTCGGGATCACGCAGTGAAGGCCACTTTCTTTGTTGTGGGGGGAGCTGCCGAGCAGTATCCGGAGCTCGTGCGGCGGATGAGGAAAGAGGGGCACGAAGTCGGCAGCCACTCTTACAGCCATCCGTATTTCAACCGCCTTTCCTGGTCTGGCGCTATTCGAGAGATAGGAATGACTCGATCTGTCCTGAACTGCATTCTGGGTGAGAAATGCAAACTCTTCCGCCCGCCTCACGGCAAGTTGTCGCTTCGGAGTCTCATCCCTGCTTGGGCAGCCGGCCAGCGGGTGGTGATGTGGAGCGTCGACCTAAAAGACTACCGCGCTGCTACCGGAGAGGTGGAAGCGCAGGTCGATCGCACCAGCTTTGCGTCTGGAGACATCATTCTGTACCACGGCACTAACGAGCCTGCCTTGAAGGCGTTGCCGCGCGTGATCGAAGCCGCGCTAGGGAACCATCGCGCGGCCGTCACCATCTCTGAACTAATGCAACGCTAAACGTTCGTCGCGAGAAGAATCCAAATGAAAACGATTCGCCATCCTCAAACGTCGGGCTGTTCGAACGTTATGGTGTCCGAAGAGACTCTATTGGGAGCCACGGACAGGTCTCTAAACCCCAAAATTGTCGCGCATGCTCCGCTGCTCTTGAGACTTGCCAAGACCATGACCCGTTGGCGGATTCGAGGTGGAGATAGGCTGGTCGGAATCTTCGCAAAATTGGGGATGCTCAATGTCGTCGCGCAATACCAACTGGGCCACGGCGTGAAATTCAGCGTGCCACTGTTTCGTCCCGACACCTGCTGGGACCAGCGAGACATCGAAAACTATGAGAAAGAGTTGATCCGTTCGTTTTGCCGCTTTCTTGAACCGCTTTCTGATGTCGTTTTATTCGACTGCGGCGCTGACATCGGGACGTTCTCGGCGCTCGTGTGTTCGCAAACCACCCGCGTGGCGCAAGTGATTGCCTTCGAGCCCAATCCCGACGTGGCCAGCTTCATGAAACACAATTTTGCTCAATTGCCGGTTCCGTCGAAAGCGATCACCAAGGCAGTAGGCTGTTTCCGGGGTAGCGGGCGCTTGGAAGTTCCCGCTTATGACAATTCCGATCACGCCCGTTTTCTTATTCCCGGCGAAGGCCCGCTGGAAGTTGTCACCATCGATAGTTTTGGCGTGCGAGGCGGCGACGCGGCCATAAAGATTGATGTCGAGGGCGGCGAACTTGAGGTGCTACAGGGCGCCGCCGAGATGATCGCGGCGGCTCGAAAATGCGTGATAACGGTCGAGGCTAACCCGCGAGTTGCTAAGCGCACCAGGCGAGACCCGGTGGAGTGTCTGAGATTTCTCCAGTCGTTGCGACCGTTCAATTTTCTCATTGCCGAGACAAAAGAATCTCCATTGACGTCTTCTCCCATCATCAGGGCCGGACAGAAGGCTACCCAAAACGTGGTCGCATGGACAATCTAAACTGCTCCCCTAGCTGCTTCAAAAGTTCGCAGGCTTTCTGTCCACTACTCTCTCCAATCCGGAAATTGATTTGACGACACCACCCCTGCCTGCGCCAAAACTCGCCTCCAGTAACACCAAGGTGATTGGGCGTAATTTCATTTTCATGGGCCTGGAAGTGGTGATCACGCTCGTTTGCACTCTGCTGACGACGGTGGTCATCGCGCGAGTCATCGGCCCCACCCGGCTTGGCTATTTCAATCTGATATTTTGGCTCACTTCTATCACGTGCTCTGTCGGTTCGTTGGGCATTCCGCTCACAACGTTCAAGTACATGGGCGAATTTCTCGGTGCCGGTAAGAAAGAGCTCGCACGCGCCGTATTCTTTTACAACCTTTGGGCCCAAACAGTGATTGCGTGCGTGTTAACGGCCGTCGGCATCATCGCCGCTTTCACTCTCGTCGACCCCGCGTATCGTGTCTGTTCCATCTTGCTCGTCTTGAGCATGATTCCGAACATGATCACGTTCGTACCCTCTCAGGCGAACACTGCCGCCGAGGATGCCGCTCTTAATACGCGTGGCGCCTTCGTTGGCGCGATCGTCTATGTGGTCGCAGTTGCGGTGAGTCTGCTTCTTGGATGGAATCTGGTCGGAATTGCCGCCGGTGTTTTGCTGTATCGCACAGCGGAGCTGGCCGTGAAAACCGTTCCGGTTCTTAAGTCCATGAAAGCGGTATCCCACGTCCCGCTGCCGCCGGAAATTCGCAAGCGAATGTTTTCCTTCTCTGGTCTAAGCACTGGCCTGATGATTTTGCAGATCGTGATTTGGGACCGCTCCGACATTATTTTCCTGAAGTTGTTGCAGCCCGATATTCGTCAGCTAGCCTTCTTCTCGGTTTGTTTCAGTGTTGCGGACCGGCTCATGCAAATACCACAGACCTTTGCCAACGCGCTCTCCGCCACGCAGATGGCCGAGTACGGCCGCAATAAAGATCGCCTCTTCAGGATGACCTCGAAAGCATCTACCTATGTCCTTCTGGGGGCACTCCCTATGCTGATCGGGGTCGCGTGCATCGGGGGTCCATTTGTGCGGGTTATCTACGGATCGCAATACCTCCCAGCAATACCGGTTTTCATCGTGGTAGCACTATTTAGCATTCCGAAGGCCATACTGACGCCCGCCCAGTCTCTGCTGTATTCCGCCGAAGATCTGGGATTCATCCTGAAGTGGGGCTGTATAGCCGCGGCAATCAACGTGCTCCTTGATTTCGCGTTGATTCCAAGCCACGGCGCGCTCGGCGCAGCCTGGGCAAATGGCGTCGCCCAATCGGTTGCCGCACTGACTATCTGGGGCCGCGTCCTGCTTCGCTATCCCGTTCGAATCGATATTCCTGTGCTACTGAGGCTTGCTGCCGCAACTCTTGCAATGGCCATCGTCGTCCTCGGCATTGTGGCGACGCCGTTCGATCCCATCATGAAATTGGTCGTCGCCATTCCGGTCGGCGCCATTGTTTTCCTGGTGACAAGCCGAATGTTTGCGGTGTTGCAGACCGATGATCGCCGGCGATTGCTACAACTTTCCGCATTGCTACCGACACCAGTCGGATCTTCGTTCAAACGGTTGGTCGATTTCCTGGTTCCGCAGCCAGCTGTTGTAGAAGCCGCAAGATGAATGCAACGAGGCCTGGATCCCAATGAGCGGCATCGCAGAAACAATGAGTCGCACCCCCGTAGCTCGCGCACAAGCTGAGCGGGCTGCCCCATTGAATATCGTTCATGTGGCTGACAGCATGGAAATGGGCGGGGCAGAAAAACTAACCGCCACGTTTTGTCGGTTGCAGCGCGACCGAGGGCACACCGCGTCGGTGCATTGCCTCTATGCAGTCGGCGTCCTCGGAGAAGAGCTACGAAATGAGGGTTTTGAAGTTGTTCTCCACCGCCCCAGCGGATTGATCCATTTGATGCGAAGTTTGTACAAATCGTTTCGACGCTCCCGCCCCGATGTTGTGCATTGCCATAACGCTACGGCCGCTATCATCGCCGCTTTTCCGGCTAAGCTCGCGGGCGTCAAGGCGGTCATAGTCACCCGGCATGGCCTGGTTAAGCGTCCTTACCAGATACGGCGTGAGTTGAAATTTGCGCTAGCTTCACGTTGGTGTGATTGGATCGTCGGAGTCTGCGAGGGCACCCGCGCGAATTTGCGCGCGGCCCCATTCGCTCGTCGCGACAGGATCATCCACATCTACAACGGCGCTGTTCCCGCCGATACGCGCGCTGTCCCGCGTCCCAAAAAAGGATTTACCTTGTTGTATGTGGGTCGTTTGGTGCCGCTGAAGGACCATCCCACTTTATTTCAGGCGGTCGCTCTCACGCGCGCGCTTCATCCGAACGTCCAGCTGTGGATCGTTGGCGATGGTCCACTCGAGTTCGATCTACAGAAGCTCGCTCATGAACTTGGGCTGAAGGAATGCGTTACTTTTTTCGGTGAACAAGCGGATGTTTCGCCATTCATGCTTGCGGCGGATTTATTTGTGAGTTCTTCCGTCACAGAAGGCTTGCCGGTCTCCTTGCTGGAAGCCATGTCCGTTGGCCTACCGGCGGTAGTCACCGATGTCGGAGGTATGGGCGAGATCGCTCGTTTGTCTGGAGCAGCCACGCTTGTGCCATCGTCCGATCCGGAGCGCATGGCCGCGGCGTTGGGCGATGCGGTTGTAAGCAAGCAAAAACTTCGCGAAATGGGGCAGTTGGCGAGCGATTGTTACGAACAATATTTCAGGCCGGAGCGAATGTTTGATGATTACATGAGTCTGTACAATGGCTGCGTCTCTCAAAGCCACGCTTTGCACTCTTCCTGGAAAAACGCATTCCGCAGCTAGTCGTAACAAAAAACTCTGCATCGACGGGGAGCTCAGCGTTCTGCTGATTCTCTCTAGATCGCAGCTCCGAAGTTGGAGCCGTTTTGTATTCACGTTCCGAGGCTTGCATTTTGCAATTCATCTACCACCATCGCACCATGGGCCGCAGTTCCCAAGCCATGCACATTTGCAGCCTTGTGGAGGCATTAAAAGCAGATGGCCACGAGGTGACGATCGTTTCCCCGCCGGGCGTCGATCCGCTCAAGTCCGCTGGGATGATGCCATTTTTGCGCAAGGCAGATCGTGCACATGGCCTTCAAAGTGTTTGGAAATACATAAGCTGCGAGTGCCCGCAGTTTGTTTTCGAAGCGTTCGAGCTTCTTTACAACCTATTTCTCCCGTTTCGTTTATTGCCCCTATTGTGGCGCCAACGGGATGCTGTCCTTTACGAGAGACACGCCTACTTCATGTTCATGGGCGTCCTGTTAGGCAAATGGCTAAAGCTCCCAGTGGTTCTCGAGGTGAATGAACTTGCGGGATTCACGCGCGCCCGCGGCTTGATCATGGAACGCCTCGCACGAAGGATTGACGCATGGGTGTTCTCGCGAGCCGATCATATTCTGTGCGTCTCACGCGTTCTCGCGGACGAAGCGAGGCAGCGCGGCGCTAGAAGTGAACGCGTACACGTCTTGCCAAATGCGATTGATCCAGATCGATTCCGAATCCCAAGCCGTGAGCACGCGCTTCGGTCAAGCCTGGGTGCCGAGGATTCGATCGTCATCGGTCACGTAGGACTTTTCTATCGCTGGGATCGTCTGGACGCATTGATTGAGGTAGTGAAGAGCCTTCGTGACCGGCATCCAAAGATAAAAGTATTGCTCGTTGGCGACGGCCCTGAGATGCAAAAGCTGAGACAGACCGCGTTTCGGTTGGGTATGGAAAGAGAAGTCATTTTTTCGGGCCCAGTACCACGCGATGACGTTCCCGCATACATCGATGCGATGGACATTTGCGTGCTCCCCGACTCCAATGCTTTCGGCTCTCCAATCGCCCTGTTTGAGTTTATGGCCATGGCCAAACCCTGCGTAGTCCCGGATCTCGGGCCAATGCGCGACGTGATTGAAGACAATCTGACGGGAATCCTGTTTCCTCACGCAGACTACATCGCCCTGGAAAGGGCGCTTCTCCGGCTCGTCGAGGACTCAGCGCTCAGGAATCAAATCGGCGCGCGAGCAAAACAGGTCGTTCTCGAGCGCCACACATGGGAAACAAATGCTCGTTTCGTGGTCCAGTTAGCCCTCGGCGAGAGTTCGGTCGAGACGTTTGCGCCGATGAAACAAGTTGATTGCGACACCCATTAGTTGGGAAAGGGAACTCGAATGCCTCCGGATACACGTCTTCGCGTCGGATTGGTTGGCGCCGGCTACATAAGCGAATTTCACGCTCGCGCCATCCAGCGCGTACCTAACGCGCGAATCGTCGGAATTGCCGACGTAGTGCACTCTCGCTCTACAGCTCTGGCTGGCCGGTTTGGCATCCCGAAAGTTTTCCCGACCATGGAAGCCATGATGTTTGAGGGAGTTGACGTTATTCATGTCCTCACTCCTCCCGACACCCACGCAAAATTGGCGATTGCGGCGCTTGAGAATGGCTGCCATGTGCTCGTAGAAAAACCATTAGCGATGAATGCGGAAGAGGTCGACCGCATTTCCGACGCAGGCGCGGCCGCTCAAAAATCCGTTTGTGTCAACCATTCCATGTTGTACGACCGCTTCGTCTCCAAAGCGTTGAATATCGTCCGCTCGGGCGCCATCGGAGACCCGCTCACTTTCGATTACTTCCGCAGTAGCGAATATCCTCCTTACCGCGGAGGACCGCTGCCGGTTCATCACCAGGATGGTGGCTACCCTTTCCTGGACCAAGGCGTTCACGCGTTATATCTCGCCGAATCCTTCTTGGGGGCCATTGAAGACGCGAAAGCTTTTTATGGCACTCACGGAGGCGACTCCAACCTCCTGTTTGACGAGTGGCGCGTGGCAGCGCAATGCGAACGCGGCACCGCGAACATCCAGATTTCATGGAATGTCCGGCCGTTACAGAACTGGTTTGTCGTCCAGGGAACAAAAGGTGTTCTCCGGGCAAATCTCTTCGCAATGTGGGTCACTCATACCCCGCAACTCCCGCTCCCGAAAGCGCCTGCACGTGCCTTGCAGGCAATGGCCGAGGGACTCAGCATCTGCGCACAGGTGCCAGCGAACGTCGCGCGCTTCGCCGCCAAGAGAATCGTTCAGTACGATGGCCTACATTCGTTGGTGGCTGCGTTTTATAACGCGTTGCAAACGGGCGCACCGATGCCGGTTCCGCCCGAGCGGGCGCGCTCCACCGTGTACTGGACAAACCGCGTCTCTCAGCAGGCGGATGCCGCGAAAATCGAATTTCAGGGCCGATTCCGGACTGTGGGACGCGCGAGAGTTTTGGTCACCGGGGCAAACGGCCTAATCGGGCGACACTTGGTACGACGACTTTTGAGAGAAGGGAACCGCGTTCGCCTCTTCGTTCGGCGGCAGCCAGAAGCGGAATGGATGATCGATGGCAACGTCGAGGTTTTTCTCGGCGATCTGGGAGATCCATCTGCCGTAGACCGCGCCGTAGCGGGCACGGAAATTGTCTACCACGTAGGTGCGGCAATGAAGGGCGGCGTCCATGACCATGAACGGGGCACTGTCTGTGGCACGCAAAATATTGTCGATAGTGTGCTTCGGCACGGCGTGCGACGTCTCGTCTACATCAGTTCCCTTAGTTGCCTGCATGCAGCAGTTGCGCGGCGCGGCGACGTGGTTACAGAGGAGTGGCCAGTGGAACCGTCCCCGACAAAACGGGGGGCCTACACGCAAGCAAAGACGGCAGCCGAAAAAATAGTGTGCGATGCGGTTCGAGATCGGCATCTCCGTGCAGTGCTGCTTCGCCCGGGAAGGGTCTTCGGACCAGGTATGACGCTACTGACTCCAGAAGTGGCTCGTCGATTGGGAAACTTTTTTGTCGTTCTGGGCGACGGCACCCGCGAGCTGCCTCTGGTTTATGTAGAAGATGTCATCGATGCGATCGTCCTGGCTGCCGAAACAAGCAAATTCGATGGACGTGTCTTCCATATCGTGGATCGAACCAAAATCACACAGAACCAGGTCGTTCGTGACTACATCTCGAAAAATGCCACAAAGGCTAGAACGGTTCATCTGCCCGTAGCCATCTTCTATGGCTTGGCACTCGCGGTCGAGGTTTTGTCCAAGTGTCTAACACGGCCGGCCCCGCTTTCCATTTATCGCGTCAAGTCGGCAATGGCTCGCATGCAGTTTGATTGCGCTCGGGCAGAAAACGAACTTGGCTGGCAGCCCAGGGTCGGCGTCGCTTTCGGTCTGCAGGAAACGATGGCGGCCGAACGCGTCAAGACCAGCAACGATGTTCTTGGACGCATGCAAGAGAGCTGCGCTGCAAAGTGAGATGTCTTCATTGGCTCTTCCTCTGGTTCCTCGGACACGACACTAGTGTCTATGTGCATCGTCAAGGACCGAAAGTTAAGCCGGCGTTCATGGAGATTGGCGTGAATGTTTGATGCCAGCATGGGCGGCGGTAGTGCAGCCGAGCAGCTCGTTTCGATGCGTTTTTAATGGGAGACACAATGTCAACTATGCTGAAGGCTTTTCTTCATGGAGAAACTGCCAACCGCTCCGTATCTTTAGAGCAAGAGCAAGCAAGACTTGTCGACGAGGCGCGATTCGCGGATCAAGCATACGCTCGGTACGCGCATAATCTGCTCTTGAACCAGGTTTTCTTCAAGAAGTACGCCGAGCCACAATACGATTGGGATTGGCGGCAGTATGGAGCCAAACTTCTCGGGTCCGTTAGAGATTGCCGCGTCCTGGACTACGGATGCGGGCAGGGTGAAGAGGCTACGTATCTCGCCAAGATGGGCGCTGAGGTAACCGCAATCGACATTTCCCCCGTTGGGATTGAGCTCACGAAAGAGCGCGCCAAATTGAATGGCGTGGGCGACCGCGTTAACGCGATGCTAATGCGCTGCGATCCGACCGAATTTCCCAGTGAATCCTTCGATGTAATCCACGGATTTGGAATCCTTCATCACATCGGTTTGCAAACCGGCATGATGGAAATAAAACGGCTCCTCAGGCCGGAAGGCCGTGGATTATTCTTCGAGCATATGGGAAATTCCAGGATGATCGAATGGTTGCGTCCGAAAGAGAAGGATTACACTAAAAGCGAACGCCCCGTCACCTGGAAGGAAATCCAGGAAATACGGCCGGAATTTTCTCGGCTGGTGGCGAGACCATTTCACATCGCTTCCCGCTTGCGCAAGCGCATCCAAGTGCTCAACCGACCGGCGGTTAAACGAGTCGATCACGCTGTACTCAGCGCCCTGCCTATCATGAGACACTTCGCGAGCGGGCTGGTCATCTATCTGGAGAAATGATATCCGATGCCAAGCCCAAAGCGGCCCTTGCCTCGAGCTGTAATTTGTATCTTGATTCCCGTTCAAGTCCCTGCAAGGTCTCGCGGAGAGGGAAGTGGCTAGGTTGATGACCGCACCCCCGATATTTATTGCCAGGCGGGCCCGCCATCAGTGATCGTCATACTCTGAACTGTCGTGGCTAGAGCCTTCGTCGAGCCGGCTGCCGTGATCGTCCCGCCCGACGAGGAGATCCCTTTGTTAATTACAAGGCTATCGTTCGCATCTATTGTGATCGTAAACGTGCCACTCGAAGGAGTCCCAGGGCTCGAATCGACAAGTTTCGGAGTCAACGCGCTAAAACCAGACGCATCCCCAAGCTGAATCGTATAAATGTTATAGCTGACCACGTTTCCCGGATTCGCGTTGTTCGCTTCGATCCGATATTGCCAGTTGGCTGCATTTGCGCCGTTCGCGTTCTCCGCGACGATAGCGATGGCGGGAGTGGCCGGAACAAGGGCCGTATAGAACGCCTCCTGCGTCCCGTCAATGCACGCGACGGTTGCGGAACTCACTGTAGGATTCGTTTCGCAGTGGCTCACGAACGTCGTGCTTCGTGTGGCCGCATCGGTTTGCAGCCGGTCCACGATCAGAATCGTGTTGATGCCTCGCAAATAGTAGTATTCGCGAACGACGGAGACCACATAGTGATTCTCTCGCTCCGGGTGCGACGAATCGCACACATTATTCTGATACGTTAGCGTCAGATCAGTGACCGCAAACGAATAGTTAGGCTGCGTCTCCAGCCGTTTGACGATTCCGGGTCCATCCGAGCAGCCCCCGAATATGTTGATCGACGCCTGCCCGCCCACGAACGGAATGTTGTGCGCGAATCCGGTCGCCGCGTCCACGGTTCCGCTTCCTTTGTATCCGGCTACTGTTTCGGAGTAAGCCGCCGTCTCGCGGATGATGTTCACGCCCTTGCGGAACACCTGGAATGTTCCAGCGTCTTGGTGTGAGTGACCGCCGCCCCAGTATTGCGTAGTTCCAACGTTATCCCCATTGTATATACCCATTTGCCAGAGCATCGACGTCCCGGAGCTCGTCCAGTCGCCATGCGAGTACATATATTGCGCGCCGGATGAATAGTAATCGAGAGGCATCGTCGAATACGCCTGCGATGATCCTCCAGGATTGACAGAAAGGAAGATTGGTCCGATCGCAGGGTTAACAGTGGATATCCACTGGCGAGCGAGTTTGCCTACGGCTGTATTTGGAAACTCGTTCGCGGCCGCTTGCATGAAGTCGCCGTAGTATTGGCTGGAAGCTCCACATCCGCCATGTCCATCAGGCCCGTTGTGGCTCTGGTAGCCGCAATTCGCGCCACCAGCCCAATTCTCATCGTCGCCCCACGTGAACATATCCCACATGCTCCGGCTCGTAGTTGTAGCCGGCATCGTGTTGTAGATCGTCTGGAACACACCGGACTTAAAGGCGGTTGTCTCGGTCCACATATCGCGCCCTAGAATCGCTGATGAGGCCAGAGGCAATGCGTAATAGTTGAGAGAATATCTTCCGTATTCTCCGCCGCCTTCTTGGCTGTTCAGTGCGTAGCCGTGGGTGCCGTTTTTCCCTGTACCGGATGGGGAAACGAAATTTAGCAAATCGGGCCACCGGCTATTCATTCCATAATTCAAGTTCGTAGCGGCATTGGAATTGTTGCCATACGTGGCGATCCCGAAATCGAAATCATTGCGAAACTGTCCGGCGAAATAGTTGTTCGCAGGCATCCCGACGTTGCCCCATGTCTGGATCACGTTGTCCTGATTCGATTGCCAAGCGTTCCAGTTGTCGGTAAGCGTCGTTACCTGCGCGGATGTGAGGCACTGCGCCCTGCCGCAGCCAGGAGCAAGCCAGTCGAGGACCAGCATGATCCACTCCCCGTTCCTGCGCATGTTATCGTCGCCGGCCCCAGTCCCATTTGTGCCGGAGGGGCCGAGCGCCAATGCGTCGGTGATCACCTGACTACACGCTCCCGTCGCTACCGCTCCACTCATCGTGAAGCAGGTAAACGCCATGTCGTAATCGTCAAGCGGGCGCGCGGATGCCGTATTCAATCCTGCGTAGCCCGTGCTTGCTACCCATGCCTGGGCCGTCGCGACTCTTCCCGCGTTCCAGAACAACCTGGGGTGGCCGGCAGGAATATTAAGGCCGTCAATCGTGTTAGTAGCTGACGCAGACAAGATAGTCACGGATGCCGAACCCGTCTTGGACGAATCTGCCGAACTAGTCGCAGTGACGGTAACGCCGGCAGGTGAGGGAACTGTCTGAGGTGCTGTATAGAGTCCCGAGCTGGTAATGGTGCCGCATGTCGCAGCGCTACAGCCAGTCCCTTGCACTGTCCATGTCACCGCAGTATTGGAGGTCCCCACGACAGATGCATTGAACTGTTGTGTTGCCCCGGTTAGAACCGACATGCTAGCCGGTGTCACAGTAACGCTAACAACGGGCACAATGGTCACACTCGCAGTCGCCGTCTTGCTCGGCACCGCCACACTGGTTGCTGCCACAGTAACGCTAGGTGGTGAAGGTGCCACTACTGGGGCGGTATAGACGGCCGCCAGCGAACTTGTCGCAAGTGAGCCGCAGGAGGAGCCGCTACAGCCCGCTCCACTCAAACTCCATGCCACCGCCGTATTGGTTGTGCCTGTCACCGTGGCTGTAAATGAATCCGTGCTGGCCGTAGGAACTGCGACACTCGCGGGGCTAATGCTCAGCAAAACCGCAGCTGCAGCAACAAGGGTGACGCTCGCCGAAGCTGATTTAGTGGGGTTCGCCACGCTGGTCACAATCACACTGACAGTCGCAGGCGAGGGCACACTGGCTGGTGAGGTGTAAAGTCCGCCTTGCGAAATGGTACCACACGTTGCGCCGCTGCATCCCGCGCCACTGACGCTCCACGTTACCGCCGCGCTCGAGGTGCCAGTCACCGTCGCTGTGAATTGTTGGATCGCCCCCACCGCTACCGTCGTGCTGGTTGGGGACACCGCGACCGCCGCCCCCGCGGTGGCGGAAACGTTCAGAGTGGCAGCGTTGCTTGTCGCGCTGCCCGCGCTGTTGCTTACCACTACTGTGAACAGCGCGCCATTGTCGGCCGCCGTCGTAGGCGGAGTCGTATATGTAGAAGAAGTCGCGCTACTGATCGCAGTTCCGTTTTTGCGCCACTGGTAGCTGAACGGGGCCGTGCCCGTTACGGCTACCGAGAAATTCGCGGTTTGCCCGACCGTGACATCTGCACTGACCGGTTGTGAACTGATCGAAGGTGCGCCGGACCCGCCATTGCCTTTGGGATCGCTCGTTGGTTTGTTGGCGCTCGTCAAACCTGCGCATCCAGCGAGGTAGAGGGTTCCTGAGAGGACAACCAGGAATAGCGCTAACCACTCGTGAGTTCGTGGAGTACGACAAGCTCTCAACATTTGGCTCCGGCTTCGATCTCAGCTCCGTGCCCAAATGCAACACGCGCCCATGCCTACTGTGGATACAGGAGCGCCGCGTTGAATACATCTGCCCAAGAGTCCAAAAAAGGGGAACTGCCCAAAGGCTGTCCCCAGGTGTCCATTGTGTCTGGGAAGATAGGTGGGATTGGATGGAGGAAAGAGGGAGGGTTTAACATCCAGCAGCGGCCCAGGGATCTCTTCAAATTTTTGGTTAAACTTAAGTAAATGAAGGACTTGTTTGCAGTCTTAGCTTGCGCGCTGGCTTGACCGCCTTCAAAACGAACCAGCGCCGGTGACGGTTCTCACAGTTGTTTGCAGCCGGAAGCGGGCATAGCTCTGATCAGCCACTCCATAACGCCTTATGTCGAAGGGTCGAATCTTTCGCGTGGGGTTCGAGCCCCCGTAAAACGAAAAGGCTGCTCGATAACCCGTTTGTTGCAGGGCGCTAATCGTATCGGCAGAGAAACAATGCTTGAGCCCAACGGGATAGGCGAGAACATCAACACATCGGTTAAGCTCACGTTCCAGTATCTCGCGCGAAGAACGAACTTCTTCCAGCTGCAATTCTGGCGAAAGCTTAGTTAAGATCTCATGGCGGTGGGTATGAGAGCCGAACGCCATGCCTTGCTGCTGCATGTCACGGACTTCGTCCCAATTCAGGAAACAGCGCTCGGCTCCAGCTTCGGGCCGCGATACTTCACATTCCCTTTCGAGATCCGCTAGGAAGTGTTCGGTATCTTTCACGGCAGGCTGCGCAAAGACCCGCAGGATCTGCATGCACACTTGCTTTGCTCGGTCGCGTGTCAGGTCAAAGTCAGCAGGTTCCGGATAGTCGAGATGAATGTGCTTCTTAACACTCCGTTTGATTATGTAGGCAATGATGTCCCACCAAGGCAGTTTCCCGGTGCCGATGAATGCGGTAGGCAGGAAGAACACGGCCTGGACACCTTTCGAGCGAAGGATCGGAAAGGCGAGCGTGTAATTATCCAGATACCCATCGTCGAAGGTGATCAGCACGCTCGTCCCCTGAGGGGCATCGCCACCCATCATGGCGAACACTTCTTCTAAAGTAGCCATGTGAAAACGCCGTTTCAGGTAAGTGATCTGCGAATCAAATTGCTCCGCCGTGGCAGAAAATACGCCCGAGTCGAACAGAGTTTCGTCCGCGTTTCCGATGCGGTGGTAATTGAGGATGATCAAAGCGCGACGCTGGGGCAAGCTCTCCAGCACTCTAGTGAGCCCTGTCCAGGAGCAGAAACTTGCTAACAATTCCTGTTTTCCGCGCATTTGAACCTAAAGACTATCGTAAGAGCAGAAAAAGAGTCTACTAGCCGGTCCGCATGCATCGCGCTCACAATTCGCCAGTTCTCTCTCAAGCGATCCCAGCTACGCGCGCAGCTCAGGTTCCGGTCGGTATAAACGCCAATCATGGCGAAAATAGGAGCTGGGATCCGCCCACCGCTAGCCCGCGCCAGATTGGCGATATTGCCCGGTTTTGGCGAGCTCTTGAGGGCGACATCACCAGCCCGATCCAACAATGTCTTTGGAGCGAATCCTGCTGCGCCACCTTGCCGCTCGATGGGAAACTCCAATTCGTCGTCGTCAAAACGGGATCGCAATCTGGGGCCATCGCGCCGCTAGTCCGCGCCAATGGCGTTCTTCGCCGATTGGAATATCTCGGAGTCAAAGTTCTTCGCGAGCCGACCGAATTAGTGTTTTCCGATCTCGCGGCTCTTAAGAGCCTTGCAAATGCCCTCGTCAAGCTGGGCTCCCCTCTTTTTCTGGACAGAATTTCTGCCGATTCACCGACCATTGCCGCCATTCAAGAGGCCTACCGCGGACGTGGGCTCGTGCTTATACGTCCGGCTAAACCATACCCTCGCCTCTTGTTACACGAGGACTGGCGGAATCCAGAGAGCCAGCTTAATAGCGGGCGTCGCTCGGATTTGCGGCGAGCCGCTCGAATCGCCGAGAAAATCGGTCCACTCAGCTACGAGATTCTCTCCCCTGCTCCCTCGCAACTTGCGCCGATTCTTCAAGAAGCTTTGGAAGTCGAGGCTGCGAACTGGAAGGGAAGCGAAGGAAGCGCTATGGCGCGCGACAGCTTGCGCGGCCCGTTCTACCGCCACTATGCTGCCGCGGCCAGCGCTGCAGGAATCTTGCGAGCATGTTTTTTGCGGGTTGGCAGTAAAGCTGTCGCGATGCAGCTCGCCCTCGAATCTGCGCGCGGCTTCTGGCTCCTGAAGATTGGCTACCGCGAAGAGTATGCGCGATGCTCCCCAGGCATGTTGCTACTCGCCGAGACCATTCGTTACGCAGCTTCGCGAGGACTCGCGTCTTATGAATTCCTCGGCAACGCTGATGACTGGACGCGTGTCTGGACGCCGGACGAGATTCAAACCGTAACAATCCGAGCGTATCCCTTCCGAGTGAGAAGCGTCGTCGCCCTGGCCGTCGATGCATTCCAATCAGCGCTCCGACGGTTTCAAACGGCCGCGAATGGAAAAATGGAATGAACCGCAAGCTCAACAAGATGATTTGGTCCGCTTGGGAAGCTGTGGCAAAGCATGCCGGGAGGGCTTACATTGCTGGACCCGAACTTGCCGATGCCATGAGCACATGCCGGCGTCTCTTAGGTCTCGGTCTTGGCGGCACGATCTGTTTTTGGAATGTCGAGAACGATTCCCCTGAGCGGATAGCGGATGCCTACACCACCGCGCTCTCCCAATTGGCTGCCGAGAAGATGGATTGTTATGTGTCCATCAAGCTTCCTTCGCTCCACAATGACTGGGCACTTCTCAACAAGGTGCTGGAGCGAGCCCGGCAAGAGAATACTCTCGTCCACTTCGACTCCTTGGGGCACGAAACGGCCGATCGGACATTTTCGATGATTGCGCAATCGGCGCGCTCTTATGCTCATCTTGGTTGTACTTTGCCCGGCAGATGGGTGAGAAGCATCGATGACGCACGCATTGCGGCGGAACTCGGTTTGCATGTTCGCGTGGTCAAAGGGCAGTGGCCGGACCCTCAACATCGAGAGATAAATCCACGCGAAGGCTTTCTAAACGTCATTGACCGGCTGGCAGGTCGTGCACGATGCGTGGCCGTAGCGACACACGACGCGGAACTCGGCAGGGAAGCTTTGAAACGCCTTCGCCAGGCAGAGACTCCCTGCTCTCTTGAGCTGTTGTATGGGCTTCCGATCACGCCGGCTTTGAAAGTCGCGAGCGAATTGCATGTGCCCGTTCGCGTGTACGTGCCTTTTGGTCACGGCTGGCTTCCTTATTCGCTCACGCAAGCGCGCCGCGATCCGCGGATTTTCTGGTGGTTGTTTCAGGATCTCCTCACCGCTGGATCACCACTCCTTTTGAAGAAACCTTGGGGCGTCATTCTGCCCACGGTTAAAGAAACTCCAGGGAACTCCTCGATTTCACGTGCATGATCAAAGCCGTATATCTTCTCCAGCTAAGGTATCCGCTGCTGTACCCGGAATTACATCTCGGCAATAACCAGGACATGATCAGTGATTGATACCATTAGCACGCAAGGGCCTGTTCTAGAGATCGGAGGACTCCCCGCCGCAATCTGCTCCGAGGAACAGTTTTATTCATTCTATGGATGGGCGCTTGATCCGGTTCTATCGGTGCGCGAGCTATTCGAACACCTCAGCGAATCCCTGAATCGACTGAATTCGCTAAACGTGCCCTGGCAGATCGAAGAGTGCAAAGCCAATCTGTATCTGTTCGCTTCCGCTGTCACCTGCACTCTCGATGACTATTTGGGGGAAACTCCCCCCGCTCTTTCGAAGATCTCCCGAAAGTTTCCCAGACTTCGAATTCCTATCCTTCTGGTTCAGAGAATAGTCAACGTCGTCTGTCGCCTCACGAGCTTTCCGCAAAAATCACGCGCCGCGCGCTGGAGGAGAAAATGGACCTCTCAGGTCGATGCGATCTGCGAACTTCTCACTCGAACCGGTAAGCCCCCCCGGCAAGAACTGAATGAGTTGAGAAAATCTATCGCACACTGCATTGCCACCCCACTACCAAAGCAGCTCCTCAATCGCCGCATGCAGCTGCCTTCCGGATACCGCAGCCAGGATCTTGCGCATCAAGATGCCTTCTCGCTTGCGGAGTTATTCAACGCTTCTCAAACGAATCGCCAATCGCCGCTCTTGATCATTGGACCGCGTTCGATGGGCGCATATTTCGCTCCAGCCGCGAAAGCGAAACTCTCCCAGCTTGGCTGGACGTCAGTGTCTTGGTGCACCATCCGGCCGAAGAAGGGAATTTCCCCGTGGGAGGAGACCGCGCTTCAGTCTCTTTACTCTCCGGACGTGCGCGTGCTCCTCATCGACGAGTCTCCGAATACCGGTGACACCTTCCAGTTGATGCTGAACCTCCTGCGGAAAAGGGGAGTACCGCCAAGTAGAATTTTTCTCCTCGCGGCGATGCACCCGGCGCGTCCCGATTGGCGCCTTCCGATCACGGAGGAGACCCGTGGCATCACGCTCATTCGTTTGGAGTCGAACGCTCTTCACAAGAAACAACTTCTCGAACCCCATTCCGTCCAGCCGCTTCTAGCGAGCTATTTCCAATCCCTGGGATGGGACGGAGTTCAGCTCGTGCAGAGCACCCGAACCGGCGAACTCAACGCGCGCCTCGAAGAACATTTTCTGGAGGATTTCCAGTGCCGCCTCAAGCGTGTATTTGATGTCCGCCTCACGAAAAAAGGAGCACCGCCTGTAATCAGGCGCGTTCTTGCGAAGAGTGTGGGTTGGGGCTGGCTTGGTTACCACGCTTTTTTTGCCGGCAAGCAGCTCGCAGAGTTTGTTCCCGCAACGCTTGGCCTCCGAGAAGGCCTTCTGTACATGGAGTGGCTCGAACGTCCTGACGGCAATCCGGTTGCGCCGCCAATCGAACGTCTCGCGGCCTATGTTGCAACTCGCGCGGCGACACTGCGTCTGAAAAAAGATCCTACCTTTGCAATCAGCCCCGGCTATGGCTGGACGGGCTGGAGTGTGCTGATCGATTCGCTGCGAAGAGCCTACGGCTCGATCGCTGGCCGTTTGAAAGTGCCGGCTCTCCACCGGAATCTAGCGCAGCACGTGTGCCGCGCCCCCGCATTGATTGACGGGAACATGAAACCCGGCGACTGGCTCCAAACTCAGAATACTTTTTTCAAGGTTGACTACGAACACCACAATTTCGGCCGTACCGAGCTATACATCGTTGATCCCGCCTACGATCTCGCAACCGCCGTTTTCGAATTCCGTCTTTCTGCACAGGACGAAAGCGACCTGATCGCGCGCTATA
Organism: Candidatus Acidiferrum sp.; assembly: GCA_049792735.1. Classification (GTDB taxonomy): domain Bacteria; phylum Acidobacteriota; class Terriglobia; order Acidiferrales; family UBA7541; genus Acidiferrum. The sequence goes on along the minus strand of JBARBE010000047.1, from coordinate 76,783 downwards.
TCCAGCTAAGTGGTGATTCTGAAGTCGTCGACCGAATTCTGCTTTGGAAGGTGGTGCACGGCCTTGTGGTAATCGAGCGGGCTGCCGCCGCGCTTGATTTTGCGAAGCGCAGCAAGGCTCTGATGCTCTGGCACGAACGCCTTTTTCTAGCCCGAAATTTCTTAGTTCACCGAATGAATCTATTTTCGGCGTCGCTGCTTCCCAACCGCTTGCTCCCCCACTCCACTCAGAGACATATCTTTCTCGATCTTGATGGGGTCTTCGATTCCGATGTTTTTGGTTTTCCTCAAGCGACGGCCAGCAGTCTGATCGCACTAGCGAGGCTGAAGAGTCACGGATTTTCCGTGATTCTTAACACCGCGCGCAGCGTCACGGACGTCCGGCAATACTGTGAGGCCTACGGTCTGCAAGGAGGCGTCGCGGAATCCGGCTGCCTGTTTGTCGATGCTCTGGCTCAAAGCGAAATCTCGCTCGTCGATCCGGAGGCTGCTGAGCAACTGAACCGCTGCAAGACGGCAATTCAATCGCTTCCCCGCGTATTCGTCGATCCAAATTATCGGACTGCCGTCCGCGCTTTCCGATACGCGCGAAATAGCACCCAGGGTCTGTTGGAAGCGGAGGTTCGACAGGTCCTTGAACGCACGGGTTTGGCGCTTTTGACATTTCTGCCGACCGAAGCGGACACGACCATCGTCCCAAAGGGCATTAATAAAGGTTCCGGTTTGCTATGGGCGAAGAAATATTTGAGATTCGAAGACGAGCCCATTGCCGCCATCGGTGATAACGATCAGGATCTGGATATGTTCCGCGCCGCCGATCTTGCGTTCGCCCCCGCGAACAGTTCGAAATCAGTTCGTGAGTTTGCCGCGACTGGCAGATGCAAACTGATGCGGCAGCCCTACCAGAGAGGACTGCTCGAGGCAGTGGCACAACTGCTTCACTCAGACGGCCAACTCTGCGGCAAATGCAATGTCCATCTTCAGCAAGCGCAGGGATGTGGCGCTCTGTTTCAAAGGCTCATGGAAGTCGCGGAACAGTCAAGATTTCGAAAGCTTTCATCGATTCTGAATTGGCGAAGTTTGTAGTCTTAAAGCAGTGTCGCTCATGATTTACCCTTTCGAAGAGCCCGCAGAACTGGACCCGGAAGATTCGTTCGGAACCAGCTTTTCAAAGAGCGCGTCGTCTGATCCATTCTCAGGTAAATGGCGCCTCGCGTCAGCGGCCGGGCAAAATGGATGTCTGCGTAGCTTTCCACTTGGGCTCCCCAGCGATTTTTGCTCGAGTCTTCTTCACCGAGGAAATCATATTGCCGGACGCCCTGGCCAATCAGCGTCTTCAGGACGTGTGCCCTGAGCACATAACCGACGCGGTCGGACGAATACGCCGGATCAAAGCCCTCCTGTAACGAGTAAACTGCATCGCGATATCTAAAACCGAATTGTGCGGCGGCCGCTTTTCCATCCAGCGCCATCATCCAGAATTCGAGCCAGCCGCGCTGCAGAAAAGATGCCGCCATGCTGTAATAGAATTCGCATCGCTGTGTGGAGGCAAACGCCCCCGGCTTTCCTTTCAACTGCCAGCGTTTCTGGTGGAGCTCGAAAAGTGTGCTCAGAGATCCAGGCAGCGCTTGCGCATCATCGCACTTGGTAACCGAGACGCTATAGCGCTCCTGCAATCGGTTCATGTAGTAACCAATTTTCGTTTTTTCTTTTTTCGAGATCGTTTGCTTGAGGTAATTATCCCATGTGTCCGGCAACGGGACTCTCGACCGCGGCCGTTCCAATCGCCGCAAGGTCCACCCGCGCCGTTTCAGATCCGAAGTCAATGACGGCAGCGAAGCGGATTCCAAAGGAAGCGTATTCAGCTCGCAAATGTCCCAATCTGGAGTCGATTCCAGCCAGGACAGAAAAGCCTTCGTACAGGACGTTTCATAACCATCACGGATGATCAGGTCGAGATTGTCCGAGTCTTCCGACCCATCCCCGACGAAACGCAATCGTCTCACTCGAAAGGGAAGCCTCGTTTCGACCGAGTCTGCATAGAGCGGAACAACGCCGACTATCTCACCCTCCGAGGTCGAGAAAACAGGTGCAATCAGCTCCTTGTCCTTCGCAAACGCTTTCCACCATGCTCCGAGCCATTCAAGCGTGGAAAATATGGTCAGCGCTTCCGCGCCATGCAAAATCCTCTCCCACGCCGAACGAATCGTCTCCAGCTCATTCCACGCCCTAACGATTCTTACTTGCAAAGGCATAAAATCGCGGCGTCCCAAAACCTCTTCCGAGCCGTCGGATTTCTTTCCTTCATCTGAAATTTCTGGCATTCAATCTTCCGAATATCGTGATCCAATTCCAAGTTTCTCATACGAGATAGCATCAATCACGTAGTCTGTCCGCGGAAAATGGGGCGATCCCACCCCGACGTCAACGGCCTTCGCCTCAACAGGGATAGCATCGAAAAGGTCGCCGAGCATTTTCGACGTCCATAGAATTGCCCCACCCGCCACAGTCCGCGGAGAATGCTCGTCGGAACTCCAATTCGTCCTGATTCTCCCACTGAATGACCACACGTCGAAACTCTAGTTCCTTTTGAAAGGCCCAACCGGTGATAAAAAAATCTAGAATTCTGCTTGCGGAAGACAAAGAAGACGTCCGGATTACGTATCAGGAGGGATTGGAAAGCCACGGCTTTGAGGTGGCGCCTGCCGCTTCGGTAAGCGAAGCCCTGCGACTCATCTCTACCGAACACTTCGACATTCTGCTTTCCGACCTGCACATGCCAGATGCCTCCGATGGGTTCACTGTCGTCAATGCCATGCGACATGCTCAACCCGACGCTCTAACGCTCGTGCTCAGCAACTACCCCGTCCTCCAAGCGGCCATGACAGCCATCCTCCTGCAGGCCGACCAAGTTCTTGTGAAACCCATCGGCTTCGGCGAAATCACGGAAATTATTAGAAAGAAGCTCTCGAATCCTCCGGCTCATACCGCTATGAACAAAGAACGCGTCGCAGCCATCCTGGAACGCGATTTGGATGCAACCATACAGATGTGGATGTCCCGCGTCGATCACACCGACGAACTCACCGCTATTTCTTTGACCTACCAGGAACGTACTGGCCATCTCCCGCTCCTCCTGAACGACCTCGTGCGTCGCCTTCGTCTTCCACCCGAAGCCGAATCTCCTATCTCCCGCGCCGCGCGAGAGCATGGACTTCTCCGTCGCAAGCAGGGCTACACCGTCCCTATGGTCGTGGAAGAATCTCGAATTCTGCAGGTCAGCATCTTTAATACTCTGCAAAACAATCTTGCCAGCGTGGATTTCAGCACCGTTCTGCTCGACGTGATGACCATCGCCGACGAGGTGGATTCGCAATTAAAGCAGGCCATGCTCGGCTTCATGGAAACGACAGCCGCGAAGTCAGCGAGCTAATTGACGAAATCCTTTCCTTCGAGGGCGCGCACTGCCGGACTCCCTTCGGGAACATTTTCCGAAACACTGTCGCGGACCTCCCAGCTCCCCGACTCGCACTTTACCCTCGAGAGTAGCTCTTCTCGCCGCTCCCTCGCCTTTTCAAGTACTCGGCGGGATCAAAGAAGCGGACGGCAAGCAACCTGGTAAATTCGTTTGACGAGCTTCTTTCGGATTTCCTGCTTCCCCAGCGGTGGTTTAGTCGTGCAAGACGATATTCAGTAAGGACGGATCGATGTGGATCGCATGGTTGTTGCTGTATTGGATAAAACCCAGTTTTTTGAATTTGTTCATAAAAAAGTTGACCCGGGACCGGGTCGTGCCAATCATCTCTGCCAGCAGCTCTTGAGATACTTTGGGAAGTATCTTTTCAGGCTGCCCTCGAGCGCCATAACGTGCGAGCAGCAAAAGCGTCCGCGCCAGCCGTTTTTCGCTCGAGTTGAAGAGTTGGTCGATCAAATCCTCCTCAACCCGCAGGTTACGTGCCAGCATATAAGCTATAAAGCGATCGGAGAACTTGCTTTCGTTGTGGAGTACCTGAATCATCTTCTCTTTCGCAATGACGAGCACGGTGGTCGGTGCGATCGTGGTCGCTGTGGCCACGGAGACGGATTGACCTGCAAGGCATCCCTCTCCAAAAAAATCTCCGGGCCCGAGAATTGCTACTACTGCTTCTTTGCCGGATTCATTGACTACCGTCAGCTTCACGCCCCCCAGTTGAATGTACATTACACTCGTCGCGGGATCGCCCTGCGCGAAGACCGTTTCTTTGGCTTCAAAGTTATCTACTTTTCTACCGAGGCCGGCCGAGTCCAGAAACAATTCCACATCGAATGCTGCAATCACAGGTTGTGTTTTACGAGTCGCTCCAGGGGAGGATGGGCCAGATACACGTCGAATCGGAGAAGGCAACATGCTCGACAGTAGCACAAAAGGCGATACCTAAAACTGTGCAATATTGAACACTTCGCCTCGGCCAGCCCGGCGGCGGCTGATTTTGCTTAGACTTCAACAATCCCTTAAGGTTCAGTAGGTTACAGATAATCCCTAACCTCGTAGAGCCTTGCGCAACGATTGGCGCACCTCTAATCCACCATCGTAATCGATGTATCCCTTTCTGCGGAATCGATTCATGAAGAGATTCACGCGTGAGCGCGTTGTCCCCACCATTTCCGCCAGAACCTGATGACTCAAAAAAGGAATTTCAGTAACCGGTCGCCCGTTCTTATCCAGGTGCGCCAGCCTCAACAGTACGCGCGCCAGCCGATGTTCCGCGGAGGACGTCAGCAAATTCGCCACGTGATCGCTGTAGCTCTTTACGCTGGATAGCAGGTAGGCCACCAGCGCGTTCGACGTTTTGTTCTTTTTGCGAAGCATCTCCAGCATTTTTGCTTTATTGATAGTGCGAATCGAGCTGGCGGTCAATGCAACTGCCGTGGACAGCCGAAGCGGATAGCCTGCAAGGCAGAGCTCGCCGAAAAAATCATGGACGCCCAGAATTGCCGTAACTGCCGCAGCTTGGGAGTTCGTTCGGGTGGTGAGCCTCACCCCGCCTTCTTGAATGTAGAAAAGCGTGTATGCCCGCGCGCCTTGCTTGTAAATGTTTTGTTTACTTCTAAACTGCGAAATTTTCCCGCCCAGGCTAGTGCCGGTTCCAAAGCCCGTTAGGGTTGTAGACTTCTTGTGATTGCGTTTCATGTCTTCCTCTGTTCCTGTCGAGCGCTTTGCTGTGAGCTTAGCAGGCTCTTCCCAAAGGAACTGTACCGGAATGCACACATCAGTGCGGAAGGGGACACCAAAGGAACAGTCGCAAGATCAATCTGCGGCAGGCGGTTCAAATCGAGGGGGAGGTGTCGGGGATGCATTCACACCACGGAAACAGGTCCGGGTCAGGCTCTTGGCCAGTTCACGGCGCGCGCGCCACAGCCTGGCTTTCACTGTATTTTCCGGCACTCTTAGTATCTTCGCGGCCTCATTCGTTGTGCACTCCCGCACCATCCGCAAGACAAAAACCGCGCGAAGCAGGGGGGAAAGCTGCTCGACGTGGTTCTTGAACATCCCCAAAATTTCAAGCCGGCCGAGTTGTTGCTCGGGCGTCTGGCTCTTGGAAACCAGTTGCTCTGTGACCGGAATTTCATTGCCGCTTTGTTGTTCGGCAAGCGACGCGGCCGGTCGCGCCGCCATGCTTCGGCGGCGCATCAGAGCAGCATTGATCACGATTCGTGTGAGCCACGTCGAGAATTGTGAACGGCCCTCAAATCTTCTTAGGTTCCGAAAGGCCGAGAGCAAACCGTCCTGTAAAGCATCTTCTGCGTCTTCGTGGTTTCCCATGACGTTCAGGGCCGAATGGAAAAGCGATCGGTGATGGCGGCGGAAGAGGACGTTGAGTGCTTGCAAGTCGCCGCGCTGCCCCGCTTGTATTAGCTCTTCTTCCCCTATCCTGTTGCTGTGCGCCGGCGCATTGGACATCAATTGTCCTCTCTGTTTTTGAAGATAACTCGCAGGTGTTTTGGAGGTCTCCTTAGGCCAAGAAATGGAACACTTATTTCTCATCTGCCAGAGAGTTTGCTCTCGAGCGGTCCCGTGGAATGTTCCGTATCGCACACCCCGCGGGCTGGCAGATATCTCCTGAGATTAAGTGAACGCTGGGGTTTCGATCTATTCACGTCGGCGCACGCGACCATAGATATTGTGCCGCGCGCGAGGATGTACAAATTGAAACAGGCACTCGTTTTGAGTGGTACTACGATCCCTGCACAAGCGGCGAGAGAGGATGTGAAGGACAGGAAAGCAAGGCTGGACCGAGTTCTTTTCACCTCCTCGCCGTTCCAAGAATTCGGTTCCGAGAAATCGAATCTTCGATCGGCGAGTGCCGCTTAGCTTGCCTGCCCTAGCCTGGGTCCTGGACCGAGTTCTACTGACGAGACCTTCTATTGGTTCGTACCCTCACGACGAGGGGACCAGAGTCCGAGTTGGCAATCGCCCGACCGATTGCGCGCCTGATGGTCCCTTCTCTCTCCCGAGGACTCTGACTCCGTCGTCTGACGCGTAACGACGAAGTCAAGCCACGAACGCCGAGCTTGGTGCATCGGGGCAGGGTTGCGCGAGACTCTTAATCTGTTGAACTGGCCTTCTGATCCCTTACTTCCAATTCATTCACGACCTGCTTAACGTTCGGTACGCCCGCCGCCAGATGCTCCACCGAATCGCGCCTCGTCTGCGAGTTTACATGTCCCGTTAACGTGATCACGCCGTTTTTGACGTCGTACTTCACGTCGCTATCGAGTTTGTGTTGCAGCAGTATCGCGTCGAAGTTTTTCCCGATACCTTCATCGAGATCGGAGTCGACTTTCCTGGCGATGCTTTCCCCGCCGGGAGGGCGCACGGCTATCTGGTCAGAAATCACCTGCGTGCCGGCAACGGATCGGGCGATGGATTCCGCTTGCGCTTTATCCGCGTCCGAAGTCGTCGTCCCCGTCAGGGTCACGACACCTTTATCGCGGTCCTGGCTGACGCTGACATCCTTTAGCCCCGCTTGAGTCAGAGACTGACGGATGGGTTCGGTCACGTCCGCCGATTGCGTTGGTGTGCTGGAGCACCCCGAAAATGTCCCGACGGCGAGCACCGTGAGCAAAGCGCCGGATAGTATGTTGGATTTCATGTTTCTCCTTTTGTTGTAACCACATATTTAGATTGATCTCGCGCGATTGCCGTACTGATCGAGAAAATCAGCGTGGCAAAATAGCGCAAGACTTTCTGGGTCGAAATTCCACTCGGTCGACGCTAAGGGAATTTCCGGCTCGTGTCTGTTCAGAAACGCACGCGACACGCTATGTGCCGTCGGGAAACTGGCTAATTCTTTATTGCTTCCCGCAGGTCTTCTCGGATTTCTGATGTGCTTCTTGCGAAGACTGGAAAGCTTTGGCCGCGTGTTCCAATGCTTGCTTGGAATGCTCGTGGCCGCTCAAGTGATCCTCTTTACCGTGGTGCACCGCGGCTGCGCGATGAGCGTGCGCCGCCATTTCGTGGAACTCAGCCGCTCTTTGGTGGGAATCTCGTGGCATAACAATTCCTTTCAAGGGAACAACTTCGTTGTCGAATTCGGGAACACGCAAATTCCATTCTTGCCGTGGGATCAGTTCGGCCTGGACTCCTGCGCCTCGTTGGCAAGGCGCCACCACGCAAGTTCCTCGCTAAGGGGGTCCGTGCCGCCGCAAATGTCAACTTGCAATTCGAGGTCAGCATCTTGACGGCGCACTAGTTCCAGAGCATCGCGGGAGGCGCATGCTAGTGCCTCGCGGATTTCGTTCCACGTTGCTAAATGATCTAAGTGGATAGAGATCTCCACGACTCGCCTCCCTGATTCCCATTTTTCAGCACACGATAAATGCGTGGTCGACTCGCCTAGATCCGAAGACCGCCGAACAGGTAGACAACCACAAAAATGATGAGCACAATGCCGACGATCCCGATGCCGCCGCGACCGCCCCATCTTGAGTATCCGTAATAGCCGCCTCCGCCACCGAACAGCAGCAACAAAACAATAATTAGCAGTAACATTTCAAGCTCCTCTCAGTTTGCAATACTCTTGACTCTCGTCCCGGTTGCACTGCGCGTTCCGGGCGGATGCTCGATAGGTCCAGCCTTTTCCGCGCGGAACCGTTTTTATTTGCCGAGAACTTTCTTTACTTGTCCGACTTTTTCCTGAACTTTCCCGCTTATCTCTTCAGCTTGGCCTTCGGCCTCCAGATCCGGATCATTCGTAAGCTGCCCTGCCTTTTTCTTCACTTTCCCCTTCAAGTCGTGAAACTTTCCCTCTGCTTCATCTTGGATACTTGGCTTCATTGGATAGCTCCTCTCAAAATCCGATATCTTTGACAACGCGCAGCCGCTGGAACGCACGGGGGTTCTAATCTATTTTCCCTTTGCACACTGGGTGGCCGCATTTGCATTCGATGTCCGGCGTTTTTTCCATCGTTTCGCACTGCACGCTGCAGTACTTTCCGGCCATCGCCGTGCACGAGCAGTTTGGATGAGCGCATTTCTTTGGATTGTTGGTAGCCATTCATTCCTCCTAAGAGTGAAATTCATCTTGAGCTTCCTCGGCGACGGGTGTCTTTCTCAAGTACGGTTTCACTGCCGAATTCCGAGGTCATCTCAAGATAAGAAGATTCTCAACACCTGGCTGTTCAAAATAGCGCACCGGGTCCATTTTGCGAGGAAGCCGCCGAACCTGGAGACAGCATTCGTGGGCCACCTCCCTCGGGGCGTAAATCCACTTCGGAGCTCGTCGATGCCATATTCAGCGTGGCGAGCACGATGACGCAGAACGCTTACCTGTGTCCTTTGGAACAGACTGACGGAGAGTCCAAGTGGTATTTGTGGTTCCAGGAATGTTCGTCCCGTTCTGGCCAATTGCCAAGGCCACGTTCGAGAACACCCGGAAAGCTTCGGGTGACCGGAGATTTATCTACAGAGGATCACACATTATTTAGCCACGTGGGATAAGCCGGGCTCTCCGGGGACGGCCGCGATCGGGAGTATCTCGAACCACTGATGACCATTGCTGTCAGATGTTGTGTAACAACTGTGCCGGGTAACCTATCGTTGATGCCCAGACTGACTTGATTGACAGACTGCGTCGGTTGATTCAATGTAATTTACTGAAAGTAAGAAACTGCCCGGACAATCCGGTTTACATGGCTCGCCCGCTTATTCTTACGAATCGCCGAGCCGCGTGGATGTTGATACGTCGGCGATGAATTCAGACGTCTCCGGGCGATTCCTCAACCCAGCCAGATCATGCAGAACACGTTTACGAAGACTTCTGTGTCGGCGACAACGCAACAGACGCTTCGCTTGTGAGCACGCGAAAAACAAACGTCTCCTGAAGATACAGCCTTACCACGGAATCGGTGTGGCTGAGGTAGCCGATGGAAACATCCTGCCCGATGTTCAGCTCGAAATCGCCGCCGCGCGTGGTCAGGACGAACGCACCTTCGATCGCCGGAGCCCAGATCAGATTGCCGTCGACGATGCGCTTAACGTGCTCAAGGACGGGGTAACCTTGATCTCGGGTTTCGGCGAGCGCCGTATACTCATTGGCTCCGAGCAACACCGAGTAGGGTCCGTTCACGCCGACCAGACGTAGCTGGCTCAATGCGTGTGATACAGCATCCGGATATTCACGCACATCCGCAGGAAGCGTCTCAATGGGATTACTTGTGCCTTCCCGAATGCCTTGTATACCTGCGTCGTGGTATCCGTTGAAAATGGCGCGATCTTCGGCAAACGCAATTCTCTTCGCGGCCTCTTTTGCAGGCTGCCAATCGGAGTCATCTGATCCACGCTCTACGTCGTCGATGGTCTGACGCGATAGCTCGAAGGGCACGCGCAACTCCACGAGAGGCTTCACCTCTCGTTGTCTCGCGAGGACGCCATCTGCAGGAGCTGCAATCGGCCGCAGGTGGCCGGTCGCAACTCCCGGCAACGCGATTCCTCCCGCCGAAGGAACATCAACAGCCCGTCGTCCGGCGAGATAACGCTTGAGCGTCCTGGTCGTTTCTTCCTCGATCTGCGCCCATGCTGCGTCAGAGATGGGAGCTAACTCCCGATGCAGGTTATTCATGTTTCTGTCCTTTAAGAGATCCTATTCCGAGCGATCCGAGAGATAAATCGTCCGTGGATGGAGCCGAAGTCGCGTCCGATCTCGGTGATACTCCGATTGCGGCGGAGTTCGGTGCGTCTCCGCTGACGCTGTCGAGAAACGTCGATGACGGCACAAAAAACAAACTCCCGGTAACCGCTGTGCTGAAATCGAGCAATCGATCGTAGGTGCCCGGAGGACGACCGACGAACATATTCTCAAGCATCGTTTCGGTGATGCGCGGAGTGCGGCTATAGCCGATGAAGTAGGTCCCGAACTCGCCGTGGCCCGGCCGGCCGAAAGGCATGTTGTCTCTCAGGATTTTAACTTCTTTTCCGTTTTCTTCGATCACGGTGAGCGCATTGTGCGCGTACGGCGGCTTCTCGGCGTCGTTCAATTCGATGTCCGAGAGTTTCTTGCGGCCAATGATGCGCTCTTGCGTTTCAACCGGAAGAGCATTCCATCCCTTCATGTCGTGAAGATACTTTTGGACGACGACATAGCTGGCGCCGGCAAAGGCTGGATCTTCGTCGCCGACAATTGCGGCCTCGTGCGCTGCACCGCCTCTCGGATTTTCTGTGCCGTCGACGAACCCGATGACATCGCGATCATCGAAATAGCGGAAGCCGTGAACCTCGTCGGCAACGGAAACTACATCACCAATGTTGTCCATGATCTGTGTGGCCAATTCAAAACAGAGGTCGGCGCGTTTGGCTCGAATATGAAACAGAATGTCACCTGGAGTGGAGACGGCATGGCGGCCGCCGGAGCGAATCTCCCGGAACGGATGGAGCTCGGCGGGGCGAGGTGATCCAAAGAGTTTGTCCCAGGCGTCCGAGCCGAATCCAACGACACAAGTAAGACCGGCTTCCACGTCCCGAAACTCTACAGCGCGCACGAGGCCTGAGAGGTCCGCGCAGAAGGATCGCAACGTCGCATAGTTGTCCTGTTCTGGGCGAATGCAGAGGACCAGAAAAATCGCCGCGCGGGTCAGCGGGCCGACCACACTCTGCGGAAGAACGATCTCGTTTAGTTCCTTAGGTGCGTCCATCAACTCAATCTCAATCTCGATTCACGATGATTCCCATCTATCCGAGTATTCTCAATGGGTGCAGGGAGCGCGGTCGCCGCCCCAAAAAATATCAGCACCCGCTTTCGGACGGTTCGCTCGACCTCTTGTGATGCTGGGCACCTCAATGGCAATCTCAACTGCCAGCACCGCAGGTCTTCCTCTGCGGGTTGCCCGCTGGCAGCGAGCGCTTAGAGTACACCAAATCTCTTTCGGCTAACGAAGAAGACCTCTGGAACCGGGAAGCGGCTTGACTGATTTTCAGGATCCCGGATAGATCGAAAATTGTGCCATAACTGTGACACGAAACCTGCTCTTGCTGTCTAAACTGACTCCGTGGACAGATCGCTTTTGTCGATTCCACGCAACTTATTGAAAACAAAAATGGGCTTGACGATTCCGGCTTACAGGCTCGCCCGCTGTTCTTCAATAACGGACTGAGATTTTGGAGAAATTGGGCCAAAAATCAGGTCAGGCACGAACTATAAGGTCCAAGGTCCCTCTCCGTCCATCGTGATCCCCAGCAAAGGGTTCCTCCTAAAATTCTGTCTGCTTGGCGCATTCGAAGCGTCTACGGTTTCGCACCAGGAAATCACATCTCAAAAGAGAAAGATCCCTTGGGAATATTTACGCGTCGGGGGGTAGCTTGCCTCGGACAAAGCCCGGAAGTAATCATTGACTCCTAGTATGCGGGGGGTGACACTGACTCTACCCTTCAACAATCTGTTTCTCGGGCTGCGCCTTCTCTCTCCCAGCTTTCAGGAACTGAATGTCCCAGATGTAATTCTGCATCCGCCCGCAGACGGGTAAATGCGAGTTGCCTCAGCGTCGTTGGACGTTCTGGGAGAGCATATTGAAGACGAGAAGCAGCAAAATCCACCCTGCGATGACAATTGATCTGGCAAAGCTGGCAAAGGCCAAATCTGCGCATCTCTTGTTCCGTAGCGAACCGCGAACTCAGCGCGATGAATGGCGACTGGCCGGCACTTCCCAGCAACCTGCGGACATTCTTTGCGTGTTCACAGCTTCCGAGATTAACAACGGGCATCTCGTGGGCCATCGGAGGCCGGCGTGAACTTGAGATCGAGGCGGGGACAAAAACAGCAGGCAACGAGGATCCTCATTGCCGACGATGACGCTATTACACGACGTCTTCTGGAGAAAATGTTGGGGCAAGCCGGTTATGAAGTTGTTGCCGTCGAGAACGGGCGCCAGGCTTTGCAATCCCTGTCCAGAGCGGATGGGCCGCGGTTGGCACTATTGGATTGGCTCATGCCGGGGCTCAACGGGGTCGAAGTTTGCCGTGAGATACGCAGGCATTCCGAACATCCCTACGCGTACATTATTTTGCTGACCGCGAAAACCGCCAAGGTGGACGTTGTCACGGGTCTCGAAGCAGGCGCCGATGACTATATTACGAAGCCCTGCGACGCGGAAGAACTGAAAGCACGCTTGCGCTCCGGTGAACGCATTCTGAGACTGGAAGACAAACTGACCTTCGATGCTCTTCACGACCCGCTCACGCAGCTGCCCAACCGTTCCTTTTTTCTGGAGCGATTGATGCTGTGCGTGAGCTGGGGCATGCTCCATCCGGATTATAAATTTGCAGTGTTATCCGTCGACATGGATCGCTTCAAAGTCGTGAATGACAGTCTGGGCATCTCGGCGGGCGACTGGCTTCTGGTGCAAATCGCGGAACGGCTGCTTGGGTCCATCCGGCGGGATGATGTGATCTCGCGTACCACGGAAACGGGAGGGACGGCCGGTCGACTCGCGGAGCCCGGCATAGTGGCGAGAGTGGGAGGCGATAAATTTACCATCCTGCTGGATAACATCCGGAACGCCAGCGAAGGAATTCGGGTGGCGGAACGAATCCAAAAAAGCATCCAAGCGCCCTTCGATGTCGATGGACAAGCGGTCTTCACCACGGCGAGTGTGGGCATCGCGTTCAGCGGCAGTGGTTATAGCGCGGCGGAAGACATGCTCGGCGATGCAAACACGGCGATGGCGCGGGCCAAGATTCTTGGCAAGGCGCGGTATGAAATGTGCGACCCATCGATGCATGCCACCGCCGCGGGCCGATTCCGGCTGGAGACGGATCTTCGCCGGGCGACAGAAAAACAGGAATTTCTCATCCATTACCAGCCGATCGTCTCGCTGATCGATTTTCGCATCACCGGGTTCGAAGCGCTGGTGCGATGGCAGAGGCCGGGGTTTGGCCTGGTAATGCCGGGAGGGTTCATCACAGCCGCTGAGGATACCGGCTTGATTCTGTGGATTGGGGAGTGGGTTTTGCAGCAAGCTTGCCGCCAGATCTGCGCTTGGAACCTGCAATTTCCGAGCGCGTCCCCGTTTACAATGGCCGTCAATATCTCCGCCAAGCAGTTTGCGCAGGCCAATTTAGTGAGTCAAATCTCCCAGGTCTTGAGCACCACAGGCCTGGTGCCAGAAATCTTGAGACTGGAACTTACCGAGAGCGTGACCATGCGCGATGAGGAGCGAACCACGCGAATTCTTAGCGAACTTCGAGGTCTGGGAGTGCGTTTGTGCATCGATGACTTCGGAACCGGATATTCCTCTTTGAGCTACTTGCGCCGATTTGCTCTGGATATCTTGAAAATCGACCGGTCCTTTGTGACCGACATGCTAAACAACAACGAAAGCCAGGAAATCGTAAAAACCATTCTCAGCCTTGGAAAAAACCTGCGCATGAAAGTCGTCGCGGAAGGCGTGGAAACCCGCGAACAGATGAATCTGCTGAAGTCGCTTGGTTGTGAATTTGCTCAGGGTTATCTTTTCTCCAGGCCGCTGGACTCGGCCGCCGTGGAGCGAACCCTTGCGGCATCGGAAGCGAACTCTTATACCTTGCCGCAGGAATCCGAGGTTCAACTCGTTGCACCGATGAAGTGAGTGGCGGATGAGCATGTAGTCCGTTGGACACCTCGCGGCAAAGCTTTTTTTGACCGGGCGTAGGGCCGGTATAAGCTTAGATTCCCTTCGAATAAAATCGGCACGCGGCTACAGGCTGCCCTCTTTCAGCCCTCGGGACCGTGTCCGGAATAGAACTCCCTTTTCAGCTAGGCGTGCGATGAAGACGAAATCCGTGATGAGGGGCAAGCTGCAGCGTGACAACCCCGAGAGCAAGGACTCCGGCGCGAAGTATAGAGGGTTACTGGAAGCGGCACCGGATGCGATGGTAGTCGTAAACGAAGGCGGAGAGATTGTTCTGCTCAATGTTCAAGCGGAAAAACAGTTTGGCTATAGCCGCGATGAACTGGTAGGGCAGAAGGTAAAGAACATCATTCCTGAGGGCTTCGCGGAACGGCTGATCGCAGACGGAACGCGAAGCGCCGCAGACGCGCTGGCGCAGCAAATCGGCACGGGGATCGAGCTGATTGCCCGGCGAAAGAACAAAACGGAATTTCCGATCGAAATCATGCTGAGTCCACTGGAAAGCGCCGAAGGAACTCTGGTGACGGCTGCGATCCGCGATATCAGCGTACGCAAGGCTGCGGAAAAGCATTTGGCCCAGATGGAGGGTCGGTACCGCGGCCTTCTTGAAGCGGCACCGGATGCCATGGTGGTGGTAAACCAGGGAGGAGAGATCGTCCTGCTGAACGTCCAGGCAGAAAAGCAGTTCGGATACAGCCGCGATGAACTCGTCGGGCAGAGGGTCAAGAACATTATCCCTGAAGGTTTTGCGGAACGGCTGATAGCTGACGGTACAAGAAGCGCGGCGGACGCGCTGGCGCAGCAGATCGGCACGGGAATAGAACTCATCGGCCTGCGAAAGGATGGGACTGAATTTCCGATCGAGATCATGCTGAGTCCCCTGGAAAGCGCGGAGGGGACGCTGGTGACGGCCGCGATCCGCAATATTAGCGTACGCAAAGCCGCCGAGAAGCATCTAGCGCAGATGGAGGGCCGATACCGCGGGCTGCTGGAGGCGGCACCAGATGCGATGGTGGTGGTGAATCAGAGCGGAGCCATCGTGCTGCTGAACGTGCAGGCGGAGAAACAATTCGGATATAGCCGCGATGAGCTGATCGGTCAGAAGGTGAAGAACATCATTCCGGAGGGTTTCGCGGAACGGTTGGTCGCGGACGCTCTCCGATCGGTGGAAGACGCGCTGGCACAGCAGATCGGCACGGGGATTGAGCTTACGGGACGGCGCAAGGACAGCACCGAATTTCCGATCGAGCTTATGCTGAGCCCGCTGGAGAGCGCCGAGGGCATCCTGGTGACGGTGGCGGTCCGTGACATCACCAGGCGCAAAAAGGCCGAAGCTGATCTTCTGTGCAAAGTCGAGGAACTAAACCGATCGAATGAGGAATTAGGACAATTTGCCTACATTGCCTCTCACGATTTACAGGAGCCGCTGCGCATGGTGGCCAGTTACACGCAGCTCTTGTCCAGACGCTACAAAGGAAAGCTGGACTCCGATGCCGATGAGTTCATCGCCTTCGCAGTGGATGGCGCCAGCCGCATGCAGCGCTTGATCCAGGACTTGCTGGCCTATTCGCGTGTGGGGACAAAAGGCAGAGATTTGCTGGATATCTCCAGTGAAGACGCGCTGCAACAGGCGCTGCTCAACCTGCAGGGCGCGATAGGGGAAAAAGGAGCGCTGGTGACTCACGACCCACTGCCGTCCGTGCTGGCGGACGAAATGCAACTCGTGCAGCTATTTCAGAACCTTGTAGGAAATGCCATCAAGTACCAGAGGTCCGGAATCCCTAAAGTGCACATTTCTGCAGCCAAGAATGGCGGCAAGATGTGGACATTTTCCGTGAAAGACAACGGACTGGGAATCGACTCCCAGTACTTTGAAAGGATTTTTGGCATGTTCCAGCGGCTGCATAAACGCGAAGAATTTGCTGGGACCGGCATAGGATTGGCCATCTGCAAGAAAATTGTCGAGCGGCATGGCGGTAGCATCTCGGTCGACTCAAGGCTGGGGCATGGCTCTACATTTCGCTTCGCCCTGGCGGAAAGTGAGAAAACTTCATGAACGGTCTCGAAGTCAAGGATAGGCGCACGCAGGTTCTTTTGGTGGAGGACAGTCTCGGTGATGCACGGCTGACACAGGTAGCGTTCCTTGAGGCTAATCCATCCATCCAATTGCACCTGGCTTCCGACGGGGTCGAGGCCATGGCCTATCTCCATCGCGAAGGGGCACGCAGTATGGCCCTTCGCCCGGATCTTATCCTACTGGATTTGAACCTCCCCAGAATGGATGGCTGTGAGGTGCTGGCCTGTATCAAGGAGGACGCCAGCCTGAAAACCATCCCTACGGTCATCCTTACCACTTCGGCAGCCGAAGCGGATATCGCTAAGAGCTATCAGCTCCATGCCAACTGCTACCTCTGCAAGCCCGTGGAATTGGACGCGTTCGAGAAACTCATCAAAAACATCAATGATTTTTGGCTGACAACGGCCCAGCTCTCCCCGAGGAGACTAATCGAGTGAGCCCAACATCCATCAAGATACTTCTCCCTGTCGGCGCAACAAAGACCAAGACGTGCGGCTGCGTCGCGCGACGCTCAACATGCCGTGCCTCCGTGGCCACCTCAGAAAGGACAAGCCGGGGCCTAGCGAGAGTTCCACGTTGCCGTTTGCCCTGGCAGAAAGTTCGGGGAGATCATGCAAGCTATCGGAGGATCAGGTATGCCTATTGACGTTCTCTTGGTTGAAGACAGTCCCGGCGATGTCCGGCTGACACAGGAGGCTTTCCGCGACGCGAATGCTTCCATCCGTCTGCATGTGGTTTCGGACGGCGTCGAGGCCATGGCCTTCCTGAGGCGCGAGGGAAGCCACACCCTTTCCCCCCGCCCAGAACTCATCTTGTTGGATCTAAACCTTCCTAAGATGGATGGCCGCGAGGTGCTGGCTTACATCAAGCACGATCCCAGCCTGAAAACCATCCCCACAGTAATTCTCACCACATCCGAAGCGGAAGCCGACATTGTGAAAAGCTATCAACTCCAAGCCAACTGCTATCTCAGCAAACCGGCACAGCTAGATGCCTTCGAGGCCCTGGTCAAGAGTATCAACGATTTCTGGCTGACCAAGGTCAAGTTGCCCCAGCCAAGGCAAAACGCGTGATGGCGAAATCGATCAGAATACTTCTCCTGGTTGAAGACAACCCCGGAGACGCTCGCTTGCTCCGGGAAATGCTCAGCGAGCAGAGTGTGCACTTCACAGAGTTGACCCATTTGGAGTGCATGGCAGACGCCGAGAAGCATCTCTCCACGAGTAGTGTCGACATTATTTTGCTCGACCTGGGATTGCCCGATGCAGAGGGAGTGGAAGCCGTGCGCCGCGTACGGACAGCTGCGCCGCGTGTTCCTCTTGTGGTCCTCACGGGAAGGGACGACGAGACGCTCGCAGCGCAGGCCTTACAGGAAGGCGCGCAAGATTACCTGATCAAGGGCCAAATAGATTCTCGGGGGTTGCTGCGCGCCCTGCGTTATGCCGTCGGGCGCATGGATGCGGCTAGCATGTTTCGCGGGCTGCTGGAATCAGCTCCCGATGCGATGATCGTCACCAATCGCGAGGGCAAGATCGTCCTTGTGAATGCGCGTGTAGAGCCATTGTTCGGTTATCGGCGGGCAGAACTACTCGGACGCCAGATTGAGATTTTGGTGCCGGAGCGCTTTCGTCGCAAGCATCCGGAACAGCGAGAGGACTTCTTCGTTCACCCCCAGGTGGGAAAGGCAGGCTCGAATAGAGCGGTGTACGGCTTGCGCAAGGATGGCAGCGAGTTTCCGGCCGAGATCAACCTGAGCCCGCTGGAAATGGAAGGTGAGCTGCTGGTTTCAAGTGCGATTCGGGACACCACGGACCGCAAGCAGGCCGAGGAAGCATTGTTTCTCGAGAAAGAACGCGCCCAAGTCACACTGAACTGTATTGGTGACGCGGTTATCTGCACGGACATTCTTGGAAATATCACCTTCCTCAATCTTGTCGCGGAAAAAATGACCGGCTGGTCGTGGGAGGAAGCCATAGGGCGGCCCATGGACGAGGTGTTTCGACTTCAGGACGCCGTGACCCGTGAGACCACTCCGAACCCGATGGGCATGGCAATGGGGCTCGACAAAACCGTACACCTGCCGTCGAATTGTATCCTTGTCAGGCGCGATGGACTCGAAACGCCCGTAGAAGACTCGGTAGCTCCGATCCATGACCGCGAAGGCAAGGCCACTGGTGCCGTGATCGTTTTCCGGGACGTAAGCACGGCGCGGGCCATGGCTGCTGAGATGACGCATTCCGCCCAGCACGATTTTCTGACCGGTTTGCCCAACCGCATGCTCCTGAACGACCGCGTGAACCAGGCGGTTAACTCCGCCGAGCGCCGCTCGAAAAAGGTTGCCGTCCTGTTTTTGGATTTGGATGGATTTAAGCACATCAACGATTCCCTGGGGCATCCCATCGGCGACAAACTTCTACAATCCGTCGCAAAACGTCTCGTCGGTTGCGTGCGCAGCTCGGATACGGTTAGCCGGCAGGGAGGCGATGAATTCGTCGTACTCCTTTCGGAAACGGAACATCCTGAAGACGCCGCTATTACGGCGAGAAGAATGCTTCAGGCGGTGGCCGAAGGTCATTCCATCGACCAGCACGATCTTCGCGTCACCACCAGTATTGGCGTAAGCGTCTTTCCCGACGACGGGCTGGACGCGGAGACGCTCATCAAGAATGCGGACACCGCCATGTATCAGGCCAAGGAAAATGGGCGGCAGAGCTATCAATTTTTCAAGCCGGCCATGAACGTCCGGGCTGTGGAGCGGCAGTCTATCGAAGAGAACCTGCGGCGCGCCCTTGAACTGAAAGAGTTCTCATTGCATTACCAGCCGAAGGTCATGCTCGCAACTGGAGAAATAAGCGGCGCGGAAGCCCTAATCCGCTGGACCCATCCGACTCGCGGTCCTGTCTCACCGGCGCATTTTATTCCCGTCGCGGAGGATTGCGGTCTGATTCTCCCCATCGGCCAGTGGGTCCTACGTGAAGCCTGCAAGCAGGCCCGTACTTGGCTGGACGCGGGGCTGCCTCTGGGCACCATCGCGGTAAACATTTCCTCGATGGAGTTCCGTGAAAACAATTTTCTGGAAAGTGTGTTCTCGATTCTCGGTGAAACTGGCCTCGATCCGAAGCATCTCGAGCTGGAGCTTACGGAAAGCGTCTTGATGAAGCGCGCCGAGTCCGCTGCATCCGTGCTCAAATCACTGAGAACCCGAGGGGTGCGCATCGCTGTCGATGACTTCGGCACGGGCTATTCCAGCTTGAGCTATCTGAGAAAGTTTCCGATCGACGCGCTGAAGATCGACCAGTCCTTCGTGCGGCAGATCACTTCCGCCCCGGACGATACCTCCATCGTGACCGCGGTGATCAGCATGGGACGCAGCCTGAAACTGCGAGTCGTTGCCGAAGGAGTAGAAACGCGGGAAGAGCTGGAATTTCTTCGCGCTCACCAATGTGAAGAAGCGCAAGGCTACTATTTCAGCCGGCCGTTGCTTCCCCGCGAATTCGGCATCTTGCTCAAGACCGGAATTTCTGAATCGGCCGTGGTCGTTCATCGATGAGTAGGCATCTTGCAATCAGATCAGTGATGGAGTGCGTCGGAGTGTTTTTCATAAGTTTGCCGCCGATCCAAGTGCATCTCTTCGCGGGTTGGAACTCGGATCATGGAACTGCTTAACAAAACGTCGCGTCGTCTGTCGACTCCTGTTGCCCCTGACCCGGTCGAAAAGCGCAGCTGTCCCCGTTTTCCTTTCTCCCCTGCCGTGGAGGCCCTCGATCTTCAGGCGGACACGCGCATTCTGGGCCGGCTTTCCGACATCAGCAGGAACGGCTGCTACGTGGATACCATCAACCCGTTTGCGAAGGGTGCTGCCGTCACGCTCACGGTTACAAGGGACAATCAATCTTTCAAGACTCAGGCAAAGGTCGTTTATTCGAAGACGGGCATGGGCATGGGACTGTTGTTCACGACGGCAGAACCCGATCAACTGCGCACGCTGGGTTCTTGGCTGCACGAACTGAGTGGCGGCAGAGCGCAGGAAGAGGAGCAGTCGAACGTCTTTGTGCCTCGCGAAACCGCCAAGAGCGCGGATGCTGAACTCCGGGAACTCCGGAAAGCCGTCAGCGAACTGGTTGCCTTGCTAAACGTCAAAAACATCCTCAACGATTCCGAAGGCATGGCCCTGCTGCGAAAGCTGTCTAAGTAACGGAATTCGGAAACGCGTCAGACTCCGCCTGTCCAGACGATCCGTGGTGTAGAATCTCTCACGGAAAGTAGTGCAAAATCTCGGGCCTCAGCTGCCTTCCAAAAAGAAAATGATCACTCTCGTCTCTATCATCGTTCTCGGTTTCTTCCTGGGCATGCGTCACGCCACCGATCCCGACCACGTCATCGCCGTCACCACCATCGTCAGCCGCCAGCGCAGCATCCGTCACGCGGCCCTCATCGGCGTTCTCTGGGGACTCGGCCACACCCTCACCATTCTCGCCGTCGGCTCCGCCATCATTCTCTTCGGCATCGTCATCCCTGCGCGCGTCGGCCTCACCATGGAGCTCTCCGTCGGCCTGATGCTCATCCTTCTCGGCATTCTCAATCTCTCCGGCATCATGCGCTGGCTGACGGAAACTTTCACGCCCGCGCACGCGGTGCAACATTCACACCCGCACGGTCACGGCGACTACGTTCACACTCATCCCCATGGCCACAACCCCGAAACACACGGGCACGTCGAGACCGCCACTCCGGTCGGCTGGATGGATCGCCATTTCGGCCGCCTCGGTTTCTACCACGTCATTCGCCCGCTCGCCGTCGGCATCGTCCACGGTCTTGCTGGCTCGGCTGCTGTCGCCCTCCTCGTCCTCACCACTATCCGCGTCCCGAGCTGGGCAATTTTGTATCTTCTCGTTTTCGGCCTCGGCACCGTCGCCGGCATGATGCTCATCACCGCTGCTATCGCCATCCCCTTCACGTTCTCTGAAACCCGCTTTGCCCGCCTCAATCGCGGCATGGCTCTCGCTTCCGGTGTGGTCAGCCTGGTCTTCGGCCTCTTCATCGTCTACCAAATGGGTTTCGTCAACGGCCTCTTCACCCGCCATCCCAATTGGGTCCCCCGCTAAAATTAAAATTCCCTCCCTGCATGACGATTGAAATCCCTCGCGGAACTTAGTACAACTTCTTCGCCGAGCTTTATCGCCAAAAGTTCTGTCCGCCACGCACCAGGAGCGCACCTATGAAAACCATCCAAGGTCCCGGCATTTTTCTAGCGCAGTTCGCTTCCGACACGCCGCCTTTCAACTCGTTCGATTCCATCTGCGGCTGGGCCGCCAGCCTCGGCTACGTCGCCGTGCAAATTCCCACGTGGGACGCGCGCCTGTTCGACCTCAAGCGCGCCGCCGAAAGCACCGCCTATTGCGACGACCTCCGCGCGATCGCTGCCCGCCACAAACTTGCCATCTCCGAGCTCTCGACGCATCTCCAGGGCCAGCTCGTCGCCTGTCATCCCGCCTACGACGCGCTCTTCGCCGGCTTCGCTCCCGCCAGCCTAGCTGGCGATGCCAACTCCGCCGCCCGCCAAAAATGGGCCGTCGAGCAACTCTTCTACGCCGCTCGCGCCTCCGCCAATCTCGGCCTCAAAGCCCACGTCACTTTTTCCGGCGCATTCGCCTGGCCCTACATTTATCCTTGGCCGCAGCGTCCCGCCGGCCTGATCGAAACCGCCTTCGATGAGCTCGCCAAGCGCTGGCTCCCCATCCTCGACGCCTTCGACAAAGCTGGCGTCGACCTCTGCTTCGAAATCCATCCCGGCGAAGACCTCCACGATGGCGCCACCTTCGAAATGTTTCTCGAACGCGTCCGCAATCATCCCCGCGCCAACATTCTCTTCGACCCCAGCCACTTCGTCCTTCAGCAGCTCGATTACCTCGAATTCATCGACCTCTATCACTCGCGCATAAAAATGTTTCACGTAAAAGACGCCGAGTTTAATCCCACCGGCCGCCAAGGCGTCTACGGCGGCTATCAACCGTGGCTCGATCGCGCCGGCCGTTTCCGCTCCACAGGCGACGGCCAAGTCAATTTCCCCGCCATCTTCTCCAAACTCACCCGATACAATTTCGCCGGCTGGGCCATTCTCGAATGGGAATGCTGCATCAAATCTGCCGAGCAAGGCGCACGCGAAGGCGCCCCCTTCATCCAGCGCCACATCATCCAAGCCGCCGCCACCTCCTTCGACGATTTCGCCTCCTCCGGCGCAAACCCAAGCGCCCTCCGGCAAATCCTCGGCCTTCCCAGCTCTCATTCCTAACGCAGACACCTTCCCAACTCGCAAACTACCGCTGCCATGGCACATCATCATCGACCGATGGAGTAATGCTGCGGCACTCCCCGGTTAGCGCGTTGTTCGGGCACGTGCCTCTGACTAAGGTCCGAACAGGTATGATACTCTGCGGATATTCGGCTCCATTTTCGGGAAACGAGAATATGAAGGCAGCGACTCAGCCGGGCAAGTACACCTTATTTTTCGCCCTCTCGATTGGCGTTCTAACGGGAAACACTTCCGACGGCTCTCCAGGAAATACAACGGTCCCTGTTCTGGTACATCGCAAGACCGCTTCAAAGTCTTGTGAGCTTGTGCAAAATGGGTCACTCGTGATCGCCAAGCAGTTCGCATGGGTTGAAATCGAAGGAGAGAAATCTGAGACCTACTCTCCAGAGATGGGCCCAGGCGATTACTTGTCAGCCTCTCCTCCACTTTCAGGACGCGCAGCTAAGGATGCACGTAAGTCTGGCTTCGCGTTAAAGGGCGGATCGACGATCGCCACTGATGCACCAAAAGTCGTTGCTTTGGTCAGCGACGCTGATTGCCCAAATCTTCGGGGCGCAATCTCAGAAGTTGAGCAAGCGCGGGCACTGAGGCGCGCTGCAGTACAAGCAAGAGCCTACATGCCCGACACCGATGGCGTCGTCATGCCGTCACCTCTGAAAGACGAATCGGCCCCCAGAACCGGCCAGGGAACAGCAGCGAACACTCCCGCAAAAGAGGCGGCGTCCAAGGGGAAACTGAAATATCAGGGAACTGTAGTCCTTAACATCCTCATCAGCATGGATGGGACGGTCCAAGGGGCGACGATAGTGCAGTCAGTGAACGCCGAATTGGACAAAAAGGCTGTCGAGGAAGTCTCGCATTGGAAATTTACTCCGGGGCGAAAAAAAGGGCTCCCGGTTCCGATCCGGATGCACGTCGAAGTCTCGTTCAACCTTTACTGAAGATATCTAGCGGGTGCAGCAGTCTCGTCAGCGCGAGAGCTACATCAGCACATTAAATCCCTCTTGCTCGAAGTGACGATCATTCGTCAACACATCCTCAATGCCCAACGTCCTCATCCATCGCATCGAAATGCAATCAACCAGGCTGTACTGCTTATCTGGCCTGGCTTGATGCAAACCTATGCCGCCAAGAAATGATCTTCTTGTTTGTTCCAGCACGAGCACGCCTTCGTTCTTAAGGATGGCGTAGACCATTTCACACGCACGGCCTCGCAGGCTCGCTCCTCCTCGCGATAGTCCCGCAAGGAATTCCGCCAGAACCTCGTCCGAAGTTACGAGTTGAATGCCCTCCGAAAGAGCTTCACGAGCCCTCGCGGCGGCGCCTTTCCACGAATCGGATGGGCGTACCACCGCAATCCAATACATCGTATCGACAAAGACCTGCTTCATTTTCGAGGAGTGCCGTACAGGTAGTGGTCCAAATCCTCGGTAAGATCAGCAGGTAGCTTCTGCCATTCCGTTTCGGGCAAATCACCCGCCAGCGATTGCAGCACCGCCTCAATCGGCTCAGATTTTGACCGCTTGGGTAACTCGCCGTTTTTTCCAATCGAGTGCTTGCGAGCACCCATTGCTTTTGAAGGAGCAACACGCGCGCGCCGCGAACCGGAATCTTTCGTGGCCGTCCGCCCGTTAGTCAGCTTCTTTCGCTTCGGCATCAAGACACCTTCAGCTATTTTACCCTAACCCTCGCCGCCACAATCGCCTTCTATTTCCGCCAACATGATCTCAATGTCCGCGGTAGGACCTTCGTGAAGCGCCGCGGTGCGCACAACCTCCAGCTTCCTCGCTATCTCGGCGGTCACACCTTGCCACAATCCGCATCTGGCCTGTCTAATTCCTCAATCCTTCGCTGGTCGGCCCGCACCAACTGCTCCACATAGGCTTCCACACTGAGCCCCTCGGCCTCGGCTCTACCGCGAATCTTCATTTCTAATTCAGGGGGAACAATGATACTCATGCCGAACCTCTTCCCATCATTCAAACCCGATTGTACGACCGCTCCAAAGGCCATTACCAATCGAAAATCTCTGTCCGCCGCTGGGCGGTGCAGCCTTCGGTTCCGGGGTCCTAAGTTGTAGCTCACTCCATCCGCCAGCACGCATTACCCGTCCGCACCACGCTTTATCTCGATCGCACTAATCGCGCCCGGCCCCGCAGAATCCGAGGGTTGCCGGATTCTCGGCCGGACGGCGTCGATCGCACCTCAAACCGCACGCCCTCCGCCCGCTGCAAATAAGCCACGATCTCAAACAAGTTCCGCGCCTGCGGATTGCCCCTCGGCCCCAGCATCCGCATCAGACTCTTCGCCGGCCGCCGCGTCGCAGTGCCCAGCTTGATGAACCCAACCGTAGCATTGATGAAATCGCGCAAGATAATCTTGCCCGTCTCCACGTCACCGGCTAGAAAATTTTCGATTCCTTCGCGCAGCAGTGCCTTCCGGAAGCCAGGATCGCGCCTCGCACGCGCCCGAATCGTCTCCTCAAATTCTCGTGTTAGCCCCATGCCGCCAATGGTAACACATGCGTTACCACGCGCGCAGCGGCCGCGAGCTCCGTGTCTTTCTCTGCCATCCAACACGCAAATTCTAACCTCTGACCCCCGCCTCGATTTCCACAGCTCATTCGAACGATACCAACGAAGTACTTGACAAATGCTCTATACTCTGCCATCATGCTTCATGATCGCGCCGCAGCTCATGCCGTCAGTACCCAGCTTGCCCATCCTCCGTGTACTCTGTGCCCTGCGCGACCTCTGTGTAGAGTCTTTCTCCTCACGCCAGCTCGCGGCTCAACCCAGCTCCTTCCGACATTTTCCACAGTCTCACCTGTCAGTGCTCACCACTCGCCACTCATGCGCCCCGCCTTCCCTAAGTAAGGTTGAAAAGAGCAAAGAAAAATGGCCACTCGCCGCTAATCCCTTTAGAATCCGCAGTTTCGCAAAACACGCCCGTAACCCCTTTAGAATGTGCAGTTTCAAAATACAGCACTTAAAGCCCTTTAGAATGTGCAGTTCCGAAAAAACCAGGGGTGGGGGAGGGTGGGGCAGGAGTCTTACCAGCAATCTCGCCCGGTTTCGTCGGCGCCAGGTTCCTGTGTTACCGTGCCGCCTGCATGTCCAATCCATTTCCGAGGCGGCTTATGAGGTTTAGGGATCATTTCCGATTTACCTCCGGCGTTTTTCTCGTTTTGTCTCTCGCGCCGTACCAAGTCGCTGCACAGGCGACGCCGCAGACTTCCCCGCAAACTTCTCAGCCGCCAGCTGCCGCGCAAACTCCGCCATCTCCTCACGAGCCCACGCAGGCCGACATTCTTCGCGGCGCTTACGGCCCATACCGCGCGAACAACGATCTGCTCTACTACCATCTCGATGTTCGCGTCGATCCCGACAAGAAATTCATCAGCGGCAAGAACACCATTCGCTTCAAAATGCTCTCGGACGGCACGCGCATTCAACTCGACCTTCAACAGCCTCTCCAGATCGACAAAATTCTTCTCGGCACCACGCCATTAAGATACGAGCGCCAATTCGGCGCCGTCTTCATCGACTTTCCCGAGACGCTTCGCGCCGGCCACACCTATTCCATCGATTTCTACTATTCCGGTAATCCGCGCGAACAAGGCCGCTTCGGTGGTTTTTCATTCCACAAGGATTCCGCAGGCCATCCGTGGATTTTTACCGCGTGCGAAGGAATTGGCGCGAGCGTCTGGTGGCCCAACAAAGACCAGTGGCGCGACGAAGTCGAAAGTATGGAGATCAGCGTCTCCATTCCCAACAATCTCGTCGACGTCTCCAATGGAAAATTTCTGGGCAAGACCGATCTCGGCGACGGCTACACGCGTTGGGATTGGCTCGTCCACTATCCCATCAACAATTACGACGTTTCGCTCAACATCGGCAACTACGTCCATTTCTCCGACCGCCTCGGCGATCTCCCGCTCGATTTCTATGTGCTCCCCGAAGATCTGGACAAAGCGAAAGCGCAGTTCGTGCAAGCCAAAGGCATGCTCGAAGCTTTTCAACATTATTTCGGCGAATATCCTTTCAAGAAAGACGGCTACAAACTCATCGAAGTGCCGTACTCCGGCATGGAGCACCAAAGCGCCGTCACTTACGGCAATCATTTTAAGAATGGCTACTTGGAACGCGATTGGACCGGCGTCGGCATCAGCACGAAGTTCGATTTCATCATCATTCACGAAAGCGCCCACGAGTGGTTCGGCAACTCCATCACGGCCGCTGATCCTTCCGACATGTGGATTCACGAAGGTTGGGCCACCTATCTCGAATGCCTCTATGTCGAGTACAAGTGGGGCAAAGACGATTATCTGAAATACGTCAACGCCTACAAATCCAAAGTAAAGAACCAGGTGCCGATCATCGCCAAACGCGGCGTCAACGCCGAACCGCCGCAGGACATGTATTTCAAAGGCGCGCTCTTTCTGAACACGCTGCGCAGTGTCATCAACGATGACCCGCGCTGGTTCAAGCTCATCCATGATTTCTACCAGCACTTCAAATACAAAAACATCATGACCGAAGATGTCGTGCAGTATTTCAACCAAAAGACCGGCATGAACCTGACGCCCATCTTCAACCAATATCTTCGCCACACATCGATCCCCACGCTCGAACTGAAATTCGACCAAGCCGATGGCGCCGTTTCCTATCGCTGGAAAGTCGATGAGCCGGGCTTCGCCATGCCTGTCCGCGTCGGAACGAAAGGGAACTGGCAAATCGTCAACGCGACGACCGACTGGCAAACCATGAAAACGCCACTCTCGAAAGACCAGTTCGACGTCGCCACGGATCTTTATTACGTCAACGTGGATAAGGAATGATTCGGCAACAAACAATGATTCGGCGACAAACAACGACTCGGCCGCGGGAGCGTTTTTCCAGCGCCCCTGGCGAACCCATGTTTACTGTGGACTCGTCGCCATTTTATTTTTGTGGCAAAGTAATGCTTCATGGCCGACCAAGAAAACTCCAGAGCCGCCGGCCGCGCCTCATTTCGCCATCCGAATTTCCTGCTCTTTCAAGCTGCTCGCACGTCCATGGTCGTAGCCATGGAAATGCAGTCGGTGGCCGTCGGCTGGCAAGTTTACGAAATCACGAAACGTCCGTTGGACCTCGGTCTCGTCGGATTGGTGCAATTCCTTCCCGGCATTCTTTTGTTCCTCGTCTCCGGCCACGTTGCGGACCGCTACGACCGCCAGAGACTCGTCATCCTTTGTTATATCGGTTCCGGCGTGAGCTTTGGATTGCTGCTCTGGACCGCCATACACGCAAGCGGCTCCGTTTCCTTCATATTCGTGGTTCTCGCGATTCTCGGCATTCTGCGTGTTTTCAATGCCCCTGTCAGCCGCGCCTTCCTTCCGCAATTGGTGCCCGACGAAGACCTTCCGAACGCGATCGCGTGGGCTTCCACCTTTTTCCAGGGTGCGAGCATTCTCGGGCCCGCTGCTGGCGGCGTGATCTATGCCGCGTTTCGTGCTCCCGGAGCCGTCTACATCGTAGCGATGATGCTGGCCCTCGTAGCATTGGCCTGCACGCT
Organism: Candidatus Acidiferrum sp.; assembly: GCA_049792735.1. Lineage (GTDB taxonomy): Bacteria > Acidobacteriota > Terriglobia > Acidiferrales > UBA7541 > Acidiferrum. The sequence continues at coordinate 48,699 of JBARBE010000047.1, read as the reverse complement.
CAAAATCAAAGCGCCGGCGAAGCCTCGACCTCGCGAGCCATTCAATTCCAAAACTGTTCTAGCAGGGTTGCACTACATCTGGCGCGAGAAAGTAGTCCTCGGCTCTATCTCCCTCGACTTGTTTGCGGTTTTCCTCGGCGGAGCCGTCGCGCTTTTGCCCGTCTACGCGCAGGAAATTCTGCGCACGGGCCCTTGGGGCCTCGGCCTGCTGCGGGCAGCGCCAGGCGTTGGCGCCGCGGCGATGGCAATCTTCCTTGCTTACCGGCCGCTGCGGCGGCGAGCCGGGCTAATCATGCTCTGGTGCGTCGCGGGTTTCGGCGTATTCACGATTCTCTTCGGAATTTCGCGCAGTCTCGTGCTTTCGATGATCGCGCTGTTTTTTGTCGGCGCCACAGACATGGTCAGCGTCGTCGTTCGCGCCATCCTCATCCAGGTCGCGACCCCCGACGAGATGCGCGGTCGCGTCAACGCCGTGGATATGGTTTTCATCGGCGCATCCAATGAATTCGGCGAATTCGAGTCCGGCCTGACGGCGCAATGGCTCGGAACGGTGCCCGCCGTCGTGCTCGGCGGAATTGGAACGATTATCGTGACCGCGATCTGGGCGTGGCGCTTTCCCGAATTAAGGAAGGTCGAGCAGATCCATTCGTTGCCGACTCGCGCGGCGTGAATTTTGCAAAAGGGCATTGCGCGAAATTTGCGTCGCTAAAGATCGCGGCGGTTGCAGGCAAGCGCGGCAATCTCGCATCGCGGTCACCGCATTACTGCTTTGGTTTCGCGGGTGTCGCGCTCGTGGGCGCAGCCAGGCTTGCGGCAGCGGCTGGTGCGGCACCAGCAGCCGCAGGAGGAATAGGTGGTGGTATCAGTGCCGCTTTCACCGAGGCCGGCAGTTTGTCCGAATTTGCCAGCAATACGCTGACTTCCCATATTTCCGTTTCTGACAAACGCCCTTTGAAGCTCGGCATGCCCGTCAGCCGAATCCCGTTCTCCGCTTTCCAATACGTTTCGGAAGATGGATCATCGGATACGCCCACTCCGTGGAAAAGCTGTGGCGGCGAAGGAGACATGCCCTGCGCAATGTAGCTCTTCGGCTGGTCGGGCAGGCCGTGGCACACGGCGCAGTTCTGTTTGTAAACCTCCGCGCCGGCGAGATAGCTCTTCTCGTCCGCGACCACCGGCGATTCCGGAATCTTCTGCTTTGCAATACGGGCGTCGATGGCCATGTGCGCCAGCTTCATCTCGAAGGGCATAGGCGGATCGCTCGCCGCGACGGGCGCCCGCCCGGTGGAAAAATAAAAGTAAACGCCGCACACAAACAGCAAGATTGCGAGCAGAAAGCCGATAATCAAACCCTTGAACATGTGTGTTGTTACCCGCCCTTTTCAGAGTTTGTGCCGCCACCGCTTCGTGGCCTAAAACGTCGCGGAGCGCTAGTGTAAGCCTTCCGCCGCCCCGCTTCCTAGAAGAAATATCGCCCCGGAGCCCCCTCCAAACGGCCCTCGTGGCTTCCAGTTTTGGCTTTAGCCGCGCATTTTCCCTGGAGGCTGCGGCTTGGTAACCAATTTCTCCTGAAATCCGTCTTAGACTATGCGCAGGTCGTCTTTTCCGGTAGGCTCATGGTTTGGGCGGGAACCCCTCAATGTATCCCCGCTGATGTCTTGCCCCGGCAGACTCACTCGCACCATTTGCTTTGCTTGACAGGAGAGTACGGATGGGCCACATCGACTCACTAGAGCTTCCCGAACGGGGCTCGCAAAATTCTTCCGCGTCACCGCCCGTCAAGAGCCGCTGGTGGCTGTGGATTGTAGTCCTCGCTCTTATCGGCGTTGGTATCTGGTATTTCCGAGGAACGCGCTCGACGAGCGAAGCTGGCGGGAAGCCCGCCGCAGGCGCGGCTGGGCAGGGAAAGAGGGGCGCCGGGGGCGCAGGGCTGGTTGTACCCGTAGTTGTCGCCACGGCGCAGAAGGGCGACCTTCCCGTTTACCTCATCGGTCTCGGCTCGGTCACCGCTTTCAATACGGTAACCGTGCGCAGCCGCGTTGACGGCCAAATCGTCAAAGTGAACTTTACGGAGGGGCAGTTCGTCCACCAGGGGGACGCCCTCATTGAAATCGATCCCCGCCCGTATCAGGTCATGCTTGAGCAGGCAGAAGGCCAGCTCGCCAAAGACCAGGCGCAACTCCATGACGTTCAGGTTGACTTCGAGCGCTATCAGCTCCTTTACAATGAAGGAGTCGTTCCCAAGCAACAGGTCGATACCCAGCAGGCGCAAGTCGGACAATATCAGGGCGCAATCAAAGCAGACCAAGCCACCATCGATAATGCGAAATTGCAGCTTGTTTACGCTCACATAACGTCGCCCATCAGTGGCCGCGTAGGATTGCGCCTGGTCGATATCGGAAACATAGTTCACGCCTCTGATACGACCGGTTTACTCGTCATCACGCAGTTGCAGCCGATTACTGTCATTTTCACCCTGCCGCAGGACCAGCTTCAGCAGGTTTTGGTCAAGCTCCGAGGCGGAGGCCAGCTTCCTGTCGAAGCCTATGACCGCGACGACACGACGAAGATTGCCGAAGGCAAGCTGCTTACTATCGACAATCAAATCGATCCCACCACCGGCACGTACAAGTTGAAATCCGTCTTCTCGAACGAAAACAACGTCCTTTTTCCAAATCAATTCGTCAACATCCACATGCTCGTGGACGTCAAACGCAACCTGGTCATCGTTCCCGCAGCGGCGATTCAGCGGGGGCCGCAGGGAACTTATGTGTACACGGTTTCCCCGGACGATACAGTGCAGATCAAGGTCGTCACCGTCGCGCAGACCACGGGCAATGATGTCGGCATCAGCTCCGGCATCAACGGCGGCGATATCGTGGTGATTGACGGTCAGGACAAGCTGCAGGAGGGGAGTAAGGTCATCACGAGCACTTCTCCGACCGGCACAACCAGCGAATCTGCCGCGCAGCCAGCCTCACCAAAGTCTTCCCAGCCCGGCCATCCTGCTAGAACCCAATCAGGAGCAAAATCTCGATGAGCCCCTCCCGGCCGTTCATTCTGCGGCCAGTCGCGACCACGCTTCTGATGGTCGCCGTGCTGCTCGTGGGTTTTGTCGCTTATCGACAGCTCCCCGTCTCCGCGCTTCCTCAAGTTGACTACCCGACGATTGAGATTCAAACTTTTTACCCGGGCGCCAGCCCCGATGTGATGGCATCGTCCGTCACGGCGCCGCTCGAGCGTCAGTTTGGCCAAATCCCCGGCTTGAACCAAATGACCTCGACGAGTTCCTTCGGCAGCTCGCTAATCACCCTGCAATTCAATCTCGACCTCAACATTGATATTGCCGAGCAGGAAGTTCAGGCCTCTATCAACAGCGCCTCGAATCTTCTTCCTCAGGGCCTTCCGAATCCGCCCATTTACAGCAAAATCAATCCTGCTGATGCTCCCATTCTGACTTTGGCGCTTACTTCGCAGTCCCTTCCCCTTCCCAAAATCGAAGATCTAGCGGACACCATGCTGGCCCAGAAGATGGCCCAGCTTCCTGGGGTTGGACTGGTAAGCATCAGCGGCGGCCAGCGTCCCGCAGTGCGCATCCAGGCCAATCCCACGGCGCTCGCTTCTTATGGGCTTAGTCTGGAGGATCTAAGGACCGCGCTAAGCTCCGCGAATGTTGACCAGGCCAAAGGAACTTTCGATGGCGCGCATCAGGCCTACACCATCGGTGCGAATGACCAGCTCATCACCAGCGCCAGTTACGCGCCACTCGTCGTGGCTTACCGCAATGGCGCGCCCGTGCGCCTCTCGGACGTTGCGACCGTCTTTGATGGCGCCGAAAATGTCATGGAAGCCGCCTGGGCCAATAAGACTCCTGCCGTGATTTTGAACATTCAGCGGCAGCCCGGGGCCAACATTATTTCCGTCGTGGATCGCGTGAAAGTACTGCTACCGCAACTTGCAACCGCGCTCCCCGCCTCAGTTAAGATTGAGGTTCTCACCGACCGCACCACCACGATTCGCGCTTCTGTCGAAGACGTTCAATTCACCTTGATGCTCACCATCGCGCTGGTGGTCATGGTCATCTTCCTGTTCTTGCGGAGCTTGCGCGCCACGGTGATTCCCGCGCTGGCCGTCCCGCTCTCGATTGTCGGCACTTTTGGCGTGATGTATCTCTGCGGATATACACTCAACAACCTTTCTCTCATGGCCCTTACCATCTCGACCGGTTTCGTCGTCGACGACGCCATCGTCATGATTGAGAACATCACCAGGTATATTGAGGACGGCGATTCCCCGCTGGAAGCTGCGCTCAAAGGCTCCGACCAGATCGGCTTCACGATTATCTCGCTCACCGTTTCTCTGATCGCCGTGCTCATTCCGCTGCTCTTCATGGGCGACATCGTGGGCCGCCTCTTCCGCGAGTTTGCCATCACTCTGGCCATCACTATTCTCATTTCTGCTTTCGTCTCGCTCACACTCACGCCGATGATGTGCGCCAAACTCCTGCGCCATCAGAAAGAGGAAGATCAGACCTGGTTCTACCGCAAATCCGAACACGCCTTTAACTCCATCATCGCGTTTTACGGGCGTACGCTGAAGTTTGTCTTGCAGTACCGCAAGATCACGCTGCTCGTCACCGTCGGCACCTTGGTCTGCACCATCCTTCTGTATATTTACGTGCCTAAAGGCTTCTTTCCAGTGCAAGACACCGGACTCATCCAGGGCGTGTCCGAGGCCGCGCAGAACATTTCTTTCAGCTCCATGGCCCGCCACCAGCAAGCGCTCGCGGCAGTGATTCTAAAAGACCCGGCGGTCGAAAGCCTTTCTTCCTTCATCGGCATTGATGGCACCAACACCACGCTCAATACCGGCCGCATTCAAATCAACCTCAAGCCGCTCTCCGAGCGCAAAATCAGCGCCTCGGACATCATCCGGCGCCTCCAGCCTGAGGTCGCCAAGGTGGACGGCATTTCGCTCTTCATGCAGCCCGTGCAGGATCTCACGGTCGAAGATCGCGTTAGCCGCACTGAATTCCAGTACAGTCTGGAGGACGTTGACTCCGTAGAACTGGCCAAGTGGGTTCCTCGTTTCATGGAAAAACTGAGCGCCATTCCGGATGTGCGCGACGTCGCCAGCGACCAGTTAAACCAGGGTCTCTCGGCCGGCCTGGTCATCGACCGCGACACCGCTTCCCGGCTAGGAATTTTACCCGCTCAAATTGATAACACTTTGTACGACGCCTTTGGGCAGCGCCAAGTATCAACCATCTTTACCCAGCTCAACCAATATCGCGTCGTCCTGGAAGTAGATCCCCAGTTTCAGCAGAGTCCCGACTCTCTCAAGAATATTTACGTGGCGTCTTCGGGAACTCTGCAGGCTTCCGCTGGATCCACGGCTAATATTTCGACGGCGGCGCAGGCGAACGTTACTTCGAGCCCCAATCCGCAAGTTCCGCTCAGCGCTTTCACGCGCTTTGAACCCGGTTCGGCCGCCTTAACCATCAACCATCAGGCACAATTCCCGGTCGTCACCGTCTCGTTCAACCTCGCTCCTGGCGCCGCTCTGGGCGATGCCGTAAACGCCATCAACAAAGCCAAGCAGGAATTGAACATGCCTCCCAGTATTCAGGCCACGTTCCAAGGCACTGCGGCAGCTTTTCTCAACTCGCTCTCCGACGAGCCGCTGCTCATTCTCGCCGCGCTGGTTACCGTTTACATCGTGCTCGGCGTGCTGTACGAGAGCTTCATTCACCCCGTCACTATTCTGTCCACGCTTCCTTCCGCCGGGGTCGGCGCTATTCTCGCCCTGCTCCTTTTTCACACGGAATTCAGCGTCGTTTCGCTCATCGGCATAATTCTGCTCATAGGTATTGTGCAGAAAAATGCGATTATGATGATCGATTTCGCGCTGGAGGCTGAGCGCAAGGAAGGCAAGGCGCCGCTTGACGCAATCTACGAAGCCTGCCTGCTTCGTTTCCGTCCCATCTTGATGACAACCATGGCCGCACTCCTCGGCGCTTTGCCTCTCGCGCTTGGGAACGGTGTCGGGTCCGAGTTGCGGCGTCCTTTAGGCATCACCATCGTTGGCGGATTGATACTCAGCCAATTGCTGACGCTCTATACGACGCCGGTGGTTTATCTGGCGTTCGATTGGCTGGCCCATCGCTTCGCTTTTCACGTGGGCAACGCCATCGAGGAGCCGGCTCACGGCGATTAGACGATGACTTCATCCACCAATTTTTCCGCGCCCTTCATCCGTCGCCCCGTCGCGACGACTCTGATAACCATCGCGATCTTTCTCTCGGGTGTGGTGGCATTTCGTTTTCTTCCGGTATCTCCCTTGCCTCAGGTTGATTTCCCCACGATCTCGGTCGGGGCCGGGCTTCCCGGCGCCAGCCCGGAGACGATGGCTTCTGCCGTTGCCACTCCCCTGGAACGCCAGTTTGGCCGCATAGCTGGCGTTACGCAGATGACTTCCTCGAGCGGATTGGGCTCCACGAACATCACTCTGCAGTTCGATCTAACCCGCGATATCAACGCCGCCGCGCGTGACGTCCAAGCAGCCATTAATGCCGCGCGCAGCCAGCTCCCGGCCGATCTTCCCGGCCAGCCAACCTATCGCAAGGTCAACCCGGCGGATGCTCCGATCCTCATCCTCGCTCTAACTTCGGATAACATCCCGCCCGCTCAGATATACGACGCCGCCGATTCGATCCTCGCGCAGAAACTTGCCCAGGTAGAGGGCGTCGGACAGGTATTCACTTGGGGAAGCGCCAGCCCGGCCGTCCGTGTAGAGGCGAATCCCTACCAGTTGAATAGTTATGGCATCAGCTTGGAGACGGTTCGCGCTTCTCTTCAATCGGCCAACGCCAATCTTGCCAAGGGTTCCCTTTCCGATAGCCAGAAAACCTGGACTGTCGCAGACAGCGACCAGCTCTTCAAGGCTTATGAATATCAGCCCCTCATTGTGGCCGGACATGCGGGCGCCCCCGTGCGTCTTCAAGACGTCGCCCAAGTCGTCGACTCCGTCGCGGACACGCGCAACCTGGGACTTTCCGGCGGAAGGCGCTCCGTGCTGCTGGCGATCTTCCGCCAGCCAGCTGCAAACATGATTGACACGGTCGATCGCATCACGGCGATGCTTCCACTGCTCCGTGCATCCATCTCTCCTTCGCTGCACCTGAGCGTCGCCATCGATCGCAGCACGACGATTCGCGCTTCCGTTCGCGACGTCGAGATTACGCTGGTTATTTCCATCATCCTGGTGATTCTGGTAGTTTTCGCTTTCTTGCGGAGCACTTGGGCCACGGTGATCCCCAGCGTGGCTGTTCCGCTGTCGCTGGTGGGTACTTTCGGGGTGATGTATCTCTTCGGTTACAGCGTGGACAATTTGTCGCTCATGGCGTTGACGATCTGCACGGGGTTCGTGGTAGACGACGCCATCGTGGTCATCGAAAACATCACGCGTCACATCGAAAACGGGATGAAGCCTTTCGAGGCCGCGATGAAGGGCGCCAGTGAAATCGGTTTCACGGTGCTCTCGATGAGCACTTCGCTCGTTGCCGTTTTCATCCCCATTTTGTTGATGCCCGGCATTGTCGGCCGCCTCTTCCGTGAATTTGCCGTGGTTCTCAGCGTCGCCATCGCCGTTTCTCTGTTTGTTTCTCTCACTGCCACTCCGATGATGTGCGCCCGTTTCCTCAAGCATGAATCGGGACGCCATAACTGGATTTACAAGTTCTTTGAAAGCGCCTTTAGCCGTCTTCTTCACGTGTACGACATTTCTCTCCGCTGGGTGCTGCGCCGCCAGTTGCTGATTCTGGGAGCAACATTCCTTACCGCGGTGATCTGCGCCTACCTCTTTTTTCATGTCAATTCCGGATTCTTCCCGCAGCAGGATACCGGGCGGTTCAGCGGCATCATACAGGGGGATCAGGACTTGTCGTTTGCCGCCATGGCGCAAAAGATGCGGGCTTTCACGCAGATTGTCTTGAAAGATCCCGCCGTTGACAGCGTCACCTCTTTCACCGGTGGCGGCTCCGGCGGCAGCACCGCGCGCATGTTCGGCCAGCTCAAACCTCTTAGCGAACGCAAGCTCAGCGTGGACGAAGTCATCGGCCGCATCCGCAAAGAAACGTCCAAAGTTCCGGGAGCTATTCTTTATTTGCAGGCGGTGCAAGATCTGAGCATGGGCGGCCACGGTACTGCTGCTCAATATCAGTACACTCTGCAATCCGACAATCTGAGCGACCTCACGCACTGGTCTCCGATTCTTCAGCAAAGGCTTGCCAAAATCCCTGAACTCCGCGACGTCAACTCCGACCAGCAAATGCACGGCCTTGAAACTTCACTGGTCGTGGACCGCGATACGGCTGGTCGTCTCGGCGTTTCCATGATCTCGATCGACAACACCTTGAGCGACGCCTTCGGCCAGCGCCAAGTCTCGACCATCTACAAAGGGCTCAATCAATATCACGTCGTCTTGGAAGTAATGCCCAGCGCGCAGCAGGATCCTGCGGCTCTAAAGTCCATCTATGTGCCCGCCAGCGGGGGCAAACTCGTGCCTCTGAGCGCGTTCGCGCACTACGAGCCTTCCAACACGGCTCTCTCCGTGAATCACTTGGGAATCTTTCCGGCGATCACGCTCTCGTTCAATCTTGCGCCGGGCGCGTCGCTCGGCCCAGCTGTCGAACACATCCAGCAGGCCACCCTCGAAGTGGGCATGCCACCGACTGTTCATGCGACCTTTCAGGGCACCGCGCAGGCCTATCAGGATTCGCGCTCTTCGCAGCTCTTTCTCGTCATTACTGCGCTGATAGCGGTGTATATCGTACTCGGCATTTTGTACGAAAGCTTTATTCACCCCATCACGATTCTGTCCACGATTCCTTCGGCCGGCATCGGGGCGATTCTGGCTATTAAGTTTGCGGGGACGGACCTGAACATGATTTCGCTGATCGGCATCATTTTGCTGATTGGCATCGTCAAGAAAAACGCGATTTTGATGATTGATTTTGCGGTCCAAGTGGAGCGCGAGGAGAAAGTAACGCCCTTGGAAGCGATCTACAAAGCCTGCCTGCTGCGCTTCCGGCCGATTTTGATGACCACCATGGCTGCGCTCTTCGGCGCATTGCCACTGGCACTCGGCAATGGGACGGGCTCGGAGCTTCGCCGGCCGCTGGGTATTACTATTATCGGCGGGCTGATCGTGAGCCAGATGCTCACGTTGTTTACGACGCCGATCGTCTACATCTATATGGATCGTTTGCAATCGTGGCTGCAAGGCATTCGCAAACACGGACATGGGCACGCCCCCGCTCCCGCCCCCGCTCAAACGGATTGATCTGGCAACATCCCTCGATTTTCAAAGAATTGTTTGGCGCAGGAGCGTACTCTGCGTCGGACCCGTGCTTACGAACTGCCGATGAGGTAGCCCGTGAAGAAAACCAGCACGCCGCCCACGATCACCTGAAACGCCGCCTGCAGGAATGGCGTGTCCATGTAGCGGTGCCGGATGTAGCTGATGACGCCTAGTTCGACCCCCACGACGATCACCGCCACTATTGTCGCGAGGTGAAAATTTGCGATTAGAAAAGGCAAGGTGTGGCCGATGCCGCCGGCCGTCGTCATTGCGCCCGTAACCGCGCCGCGCAGCCAGGGAGAGCCTCTTCCGGTGAGCGAGCCGTCGTCGGAGAGTCCTTCAGAGAAAGCCATCGAGATGCCGGCACCGATGGAAGCCGCCAACCCTACCAGAAAGGCGTCCGAGCTTTTATGCGTGGCAAATGCCGCGGCAAACAGAGGAGCCAGTGTCGAAACGGATCCGTCCATCAATCCCGCCAGCCCGGGCTGTACGATTTGCAGCAAAATCAATTTGCGGTGGGATTCCTCTTCCGCCGCTCGCGCGGGTTCTGTCAAATGTTTTTCTTCGAGATCGCCGGCGGTGGCATAGTGCTTGCGCTCTTCGTCGGCGAGTTTGTTCAATAGCTCGCGCGTGGGAGCATCCGTGATGCGGGCAACGGCTCGTGCATAAAAACGCCCTGCTTCCATCTCCATGATTTTGGCTTGTTTCCTGGCCACGTTCGCGCCCAGCGGCCTCGTCAGCCAGGTGGGCCGGCGCTGCAGGAAACCTTTCACGTTTTCGCGGCGGATCAGCGGGATGTGGTCGCCAAAGCGTTCCCGGAACATCGCCAGCAAACGGTCCCGGTGGACAACCTCTTCCTCGCGCATCTCTTCGAACATTCGCGCCGTCGCCGGATACGTCTCCTTCAAGGCATCCGCAAACTCACCGTAGATGCGCCCGTCTTCTTCTTCCGACGCGATGGCCAGCGCCAAAATTTCTTTTTCCGAGAGGTCCTTGAATTTCTTGAGCATCGTCACTTCCTCGAGTTTGGTTGAGGAAGAGAATCGCACAAACGATGGAAAGAAGTCACCTACAGGCAGGAATCAAAAGATGCGGCATATTCCCGGCGGGTTTAAGAAGACGGGGGCAAAGAATCGATGAAAAATGGTTGCCACTTGTTGCTGTTCGGAGCGCTAAACCAAAAATCCTTGCGTGCGGCAAAGATGCACAATTCCGAATCGGTCGCCCGCTCCGACTTTATGCTTCATGCGGTATAGATGGTTCTTCACGGTCTGCTCTGAAAGGCAAAATTTGTTGGCAATCTCTTTGTTCGTCAGTCCCTGCGCGATCAGCGGAACGATTTGCTGTTCGCGCCTCGTCAGCCCCAGCCGCGGCTGGATTAACGGCGAATCCAAGGAGGTGGCCTCGCGCTCAAAAAACCGGAACAGCAATGCGCACAACGGCCCGGGGCATACTGCCTCCCCCGCATGCACCGCATGCATCGCCTCCAAGACATCTTCGGACGACGCGTCCCGCGGCAGATAGCCCTGAACCCCCGCCCTCACGCATTGCACGAATTCCGTCTCATCTTCCGACATTCCCACCAGCAAAATCCGCACCGACGGAGCCATCAGCCGTACCTGGCGAATCAAATGTACGTCCTCCGTCAAACTCGCCCCTGACGTCAGCAGCAGGATGTCCGCTTTCTCATCAAGCAACTGCTCCACACGGAATGGACCCGTGCAAGTAAGCCCCACTACTTCAATATCTCCTCTCCTCATCAGCATTCGCGCCAAGGCCTCTCGCCGCAGCCGGTTTTCCGCGGCGATATACACCCGCGCGCTCTGCCCCACGCCACTGCTTGTTTCCGGCAGCGAGCTCCCTTGCGCCTGCGTCGGACTTGCTCGCTGTTCGATCCGCAGCACCTCATTGGGCTGAGCATTTACAGTCGGAATTAGATTTCGCCGCGCCGCTGCATCCATTGGGTTTTTCCTCCCACATTGTTTGCTTCACTCGCACGAGCCGTACCCAACCTATGCAATCCTGCAGCCGCCTGTTTGATTCCCGCCTCATCCCAAGTTCCAAGCTATCTCCCACTGTGCCCATCGCTTAGGCCCGCCGAACGGAAGGATTTTCTTGCTGCGCGGTCCCACTTTGGTACCACTCCTCTTTGCAAGTTCACTTCGGGACTTTTCCATTAAGCCCTTCTTATTCTTCGATTTACTGCAAAACTCTCTCCGGCGCTCTTCCTTTCGCGGTACTTCCGTACTATCATCCCTTTGGAGCGTCCTACTCCCGGGCCGGTACGTTTCCGCTATAGCTTTTGCGTTGGGCGAAACCTACACTCTCAATAGAAACTTGTAGTTTGCGAGAGGCAAGGCACGAATGGAGACCCAGCAAAGCGTTATGGCGAAAATACCCGGCAGTGGTGGCTCGGCCACCTCGAAGCCCACAAGTACAGAACGACGCGGCACCCGCCGTTGCAAAATCACTCAACTGATGCGCATCCGTCCTTCCGATCCGGAGAAGGAACATTTCGATGATATGCGCGGGACCCTCAGCGTTTCGCGGAGCGGCGTTTACTTTCAGTCCAGCGAGCCTCTCTACGAAATCGGCATGCGCCTTTTTGTGACCATGCCCTATTCGCAAAATCCGATGGCGATGAATCGCGAATATCTCGCCGAAGTGGTCCGCCGGGATCCTCTTCCCACCGGCATGTTCGGCATCGGCCTAAAAATCCTGATGGAAATGGGAATACAGCAGCCGGCCGCCTACGGCGCCTCTGGCGCGGGCTGGTAGATTCCGCGCAGTCTTCGGCTGAACTCATTTTGAAAACAAAAAGGGGCGGATGGCTATTAGCCATCCGCCCCTTCCTGTTATTGGGGGGTTGGAGAAAACTCCTTACGAATTCAATCTTGTCCGAACATGCGCATCGTCTTGTGCCGCAGCATCCCCAGTTGTCTGTTGATCGGATGCTTCCTCTCAAGGAAAGTCAGCACCGGCGGCCGCCGTTCGGCCAATCGGTTCATGGCAATTGTCAGCCGCACGTCCCGCCGCGCAAACTTGAGGCCAGATTGCAGGGCTTCCACGGCTTCGTCCCGCCGCCCCGCTGTCGCGTACACTTCCGCCAGATTCAAGTAGAGTTGAGCCTGGTTCCGTTTCATGCGCACGGCTGCGTCGCACAGCCGTTCCGCTTCGCCCCACTTTTGTTCGGAGCGCGCCAGCACTACTCCCAGATACGACATGTAGTATGGATTATTTTTGTCGAGGTCTACCGCGCGCTTCATGTGCGGCAGAGCCTTGACGGCGTAATTGTCTCGCAGCAGCGTCAACCCTGTTTTGAATTCCCGGAACGCTTCCGTGTCCATCATTGCTTCACCCCGTCGCCCTCGGCCTTTTCAGGTCAGGTAAGGATTAGGACTCCCCGGGAAGCAGGAAACCCGCCGCGCGCTGCAACTAAAAAGGACACACACCGCCCGGGCGCCGGGCTTGGGCAAGGCCGGCCGTTTCGAGGCCGCAGATAAAGATGTTGCGTTCACCCAAGTGGTGTTCGGTTCAGCGAGGAGCAGCGTTGCGATTGCGGTTCCCATCCCAGTTCTTCTTGAACGTACGCGCTCTCCGCGTGGGAATCTACTGACCGGTGGGACAGTCTTGGTTCAGCCGCACTCTAGTAACTACTACGCCGCCAAGTACAGGAAGCGAAATCGCCCCTATTTAAGCCGCTTTTCGCGCATGTAAGGCGCTCTCAGTAAGCAATTGGGAACACTCGCGAAATTTCCTGGCGCATTCTATTTCGTCAGCTTCTTCCAGCCTTTGCGCCAATCTTCCCAGTCCTTCATCGTGGCCTTGCACATCGACTTGGCCGCTTTATGCAGCCACCGGCCTTTTCTGCGCGCTAGGTCCCGCTTGATTTCCGGAATAGCCTGCGGCGAACCAAAGTGCATGTTCGCGGTTTCCCATCCCATCGAATAAAGCAGCCGCGCTTCATCCCGTTCCGCGGCCAGAGAAGCCAGCTCAATCCTCGAACAATCAGGCGCCAGCCGCCGCACCAGCCACCGGTCATGAAAATGGACAAAGGGATCCTGCACCCGCAAGCAGCGCGTAAGCAGCTTCGGCCCGTAAATAACCGCGGAGGACGCCTTGCTGTGCCAGGCCGAGGCTGAAGGCCGTATCGCTTTGGCCTCCCGCGCGATAAATGCGCCGCCCGACGACGAGATCGCCAAGATCCTCGGATGTCCCAGACTTCCTAGGCCGGCGATTCGCTTTCTGAGCTGATAAATGCTCTTCGGCGGCAGCGATCCTTCTAGCAAATCTCTCACTTCCGCTGGGGGCTTGGCAGTAAATGCCGGCAACTGCTTCATCCTCCCCCAAAAATGAACTGGGTCGCGCAGCTCGCTCGTCGCCATCAGCCGCAGCCACTGGTGATCTTCTGCCAAGATGAAAGGTTTCCCGCCTGCGGCCAGCGCGTCGCGATACCCCTCTTCAACTGCCGCGGCGGCGGCACGGCGCGGCATGCCCAGGTGCTCAGCCTCGATCGCCAAATAAGCGCTCGTCGTAAGCCGCACCAGGTCAATCGCATACGCGGATGGAAAAACCTCATCGAGATCGTTCACTCCCCAGATAAGCCGGCCTTCCAGGTCCCGCCACGTCCCAAAATTTTCGATGTGCAAATCGCCCACGGCAAGGACTTTGGGAGCTTTCGCGAGCCCGCCGCAAACCTCCGGCCAAAGCTGCAGCCATCGATAGAAGGTTGCGCGGAAAAATGGAAAGACGGCCTCGGCCATGAGTTCGTGCTTAAGCCGAAGATCCTGCTTGATAATGGGGAGCTGGACGGAGAGCCACTTCTCAAATTCAAACGTCGCTTCAAGAATGCCGGGCTTCATGCGCTGCTCATACGCGGGCGTGTTCCGCGCGCGAAGTTCCCCGCACGCGCGATTCGTAAATCGGGAAGCGCGCCGCCAGGTCCGCCACCTGCCTGCGAACTTTTTGTTCAGTCCCCGCGTCCCCGAGATGCGATAGGATCTCGCTAATCCAACCGCCGATCTGTTCCATTTCTGTTTCGTGCATTCCGCGCGTCGTTACCGAGGGGCTTCCCAGCCGGATTCCTCCGCCTTTCATCGGGGGAAGGGGATCGAACGGGATCGAATTCTTATTGACGGTGATTCCCGCGCGGTCCAGCGCTTTTTCCGCGTCGCTACCCGTGATTCCGCGCGAATGCACCTCGACCAGAAAGAGGTGATTGTCCGTGCCGCCCGTCACGATGCGGAATCCGTTCTTGGCGATGGCGGCCGCCATCGCCTTCGCATTGACCACAACCTGCTTCTGATAGTCCTTGAAGCTCGGCTCCATCGCTTCCTTAAGGCACACCGCTTTCGCCGCGATCGTATGTACCAGCGGCCCGCCTTGCGTACCCGGAAATGTCAGCTTATCCAGCTCTTTGGCGAAGGCCGCTTTGCACAGCACCAATCCGCCGCGCGGTCCCCGCAAAGTTTTGTGCGTCGTCGTCGAAACGATGTCCGCATGCGGCACCGGGCTAGGATGCATCCCCGCTGCTACCAGTCCTGCGATGTGCGCCATATCCACAAAAAACAGCGCCCCGACAGCCTTCGCGGCCCTCGCAATCCGCTCGAAATCGATAATCCTCGAGTAGGCGCTCGCACCCGCCACAATCATCTTCGGTTTGTGTTCCTGCGCCAGCTTCTCGATTTCCTCGTAATCAATCCGCTCGTCTTCTTTTCGCACGCCATACGCGACGAATTTGTACATCCGCCCCGAAAAATTCAAAGGATGCCCGTGCGTCAAATGCCCGCCATGCGACAAATTCATCCCCAAGACAATGTCATCCTTCTGCAGTGTGGACATATAGACCGCGACATTCGCCGAAGTTCCCGAATGCGCCTGCACATTGGCGTGTTCCGCGCCAAACAACTCTTTTGCACGATCTATAGCCAGTTGCTCCACCTTATCCGCGTACTCGCACCCGCCGTAATACCGCTTCCCCGGATACCCTTCCGCATATTTGTTGGTGAAAACCGACCCCATCGCCTCCAGCACGGCCTCCGAAACGAGGTTCTCCGATGGAATCAACTCCAGTCCGGTAGCCTCCCGCTGCGCCTCTTCGCGCAATAATTCCGAAATCTGCGGGTCCACCGCTTCGAGCGGCCTTTGCATCCGTTCATTCGCTTCCGTAGTCATCTTTGTAGTCCTATCGATGGGATAATCGTTTCCACTGTGTGGTGCACCATCTTACCCCTCCGGTGCCGTTTCTGCGAAGCAAGCTCTCTTTGCCAAAAGTCCTTGAGCCAATATCTCAAACTGCTACCATCGTGCTAGGAAGTTTTGTAGCTTCTCAAAGCGCCAGCGTCTCTGCCGCTTTTTTTATTTTGTGCTACGGTAGCCCAGCCAACCCTGGCAGCGCTCTTTTTCTGCCGCACGCCGCCACACAGTCACAGAGCACGCCAGCTCAAGACGATGTAGCGCATGGCATGGTCATACGGTTTTTGGCCGCTCGCGACCACGCTCGTCTCGAGCCGAAACTCAGCACCTGAAGGCGCAAGCCCCAAGAATTCCGCCAGGAATTATGTTTACCGCTAACTTCTTTAGAATCAATAATTGCAGACATCCGCTCAAACACTGGTTCTGAACAACTTATGCAAGAGGTAAGTCCTTTAGAACCCGCGTTTGCAAAAAAGCGGGGGAGGGGGCAGACAGCAGAAACGGACTGGACACATCACTGGCGAAACAGTTGGGGAGTATTTCTCCACTCAGAAGCACGCGCAACTTCCCGGTTGCACGGCCTGTATCCATCGCACTTCCCGTTTGCGTGATGCAGTATTTCTCTGAACAACGCGCTACCGCCGCGATGGTATAGTGGCGGCGATTCCGCCAGGACCGCAGGAGGCTCGCCCCGTATGCCTGCCTTGAAGAATTCAATTAAAGCCGATCGCCGTTTCGGAATGTCGCCAAGCCTTTTTCGCTGCTGCTCTTCGCTGGGATTCTTCGGCGCCGTGCTGGCGATTGCGTTTTTCACTGCAATGGCTCGCGTTTCCGCTCAGGACAAGAATCCCTACGCTGGCGACCCCGCGGCGGCGAAGATTGGCGCGTCGCAATTCCGCGCGAATTGTGCCTTCTGCCACGGATTGGGTGCGCGTGGCGGCGGCCGCGGACCGGATTTGACGCGCGTGCAAAAACGCCACGGGAGTTCCGACGCGGATCTTTTTCGCACTATCAACGAAGGCGTGCCCGGTACGGCGATGCCGCCGAATGGAGCCACGCAGCAGGGCGTTGGCATGACGGACGCGGAAATCTGGCAGGTTATCACGTACATCCGCAGCGTCGAGGTCAAGGCGCCGGCGCAACCGCCCGGCGATGCGGCTCATGGCAAAACACTTTTCTTCGGCGCTGCCGCTTGCTCCACGTGCCACATGATCGACGGGAAGGGAGGCCGGCTCGGGCCCGATCTCACCACCACCGGTTCGGCTCGCTCGACGAGCTATCTTATCGATTCCGTCCGCGATCCGAGCCGCCGCCTCGCTCAGGGGATTTCTGAGGCGATGAAGGAATTTTCGCAGGAGTACGAAACGGTGAAAGTCGAAACCGCGGACGGCCAGAAATTTACCGGCGTGATTTTGAACGAGGACAGTTTCACATTACAAATGCTGGACACGCGGGAACAGCTTCATCTTTTTGAGAAGGACAAACTTCGGTCCTTCGAGGAGTCTCGCGAATCGCTCATGCCGGTTTACGACGAAAAAATATTGAGCGACAAAGATCTGCAGGACATTGTCGCATTCCTGCTCGGGGTAGGCGCTCAATGAAGAAGCAAAACATGAAGAAGATTCTGTTCGTATCGCTCGCCATCCTCGCCGCCTCGTCCTTTTCTGTTCGGAGCGCTCGCGCGCAAGTTACTTCGCAGCGTCTGCTTGATTCAGCGAAGGAGCCGCAGAACTGGCTCATGTATTCCGGGGATTATTCAGGGCACCGCTTCAGCGCACTCGATCAGATCACCACCGCCAATGCGTCCGCCCTCGTGCCCAAATGGGCTTACCAAACCATGGCTGGCGGAAAATTTGAAACCACGCCGCTTGTTGTCGACGGAGTTCTTTACGGCACGGGCCAGGACGATCGCGCGTATGCTCTCGATGCCCGCACAGGCCGTCCCATCTGGCAATACCAGCGTGCACTTCCCGCTGACATTCGTCCTTGCTGCGGGCGCATCAATCGCGGCGTCGCCATTCTTGGCGACAGAGTTTTCCTTGGCACGCTCGATACGCACGTCATTGCGCTCGATTCCAAAACCGGCAATGTGATTTGGGATGTGACTGCATATGACTATCGCAAAGGCTACAGCATTACGCTTGCGCCGCTCGCGATAAAAAATCTCATCCTCGTCGGCGTTTCCGGCGGCGAATATGGCATTCGCGGTTTCATTGACGCCTACGATGCACAAACTGGCGAACGCAAGTGGCGCTACTACACCATTCCCGGTCCCGGCGAGCCGGGGCACGAAACTTGGGAAGGCGACTCCTGGAAAATTGGCGGCGCCCCAGCCTGGATTACCGGCTCTTATGATCCCGCCACAAACACAACTTTTTGGACAACCGGAAATCCCTCGCCCAGCAATCGCGGCATTGGCCGCGCTGGCGACAATCTGTACAGCAACTCCTTGCTCGCCCTCGATCCAGACACTGGCAAGCTCAAATGGTATTTCCAATTTACGAAGCACGACGAGCACGATTGGGATGCCACGCAAGTCCCGGTCATGATCGATGACGGCGATAAACACCTGATCGCACAAGCCAATCGCAACGGGTTCTTTTACATTATTGAACGTTCCACCGGGAAGCTCGTGTATTCCAATCCCTACGCCAAGGTCACGTGGAGCAATTCCAAAGACGCAGAAGGCCGGCCTATCGCGCTCGAGGGCGCCTCGCCGACTGAAGAAGGGAATCGCGTGTGCCCCGGCGCGGCGGGCGCGACAAATTGGATGTCGCCCACTTACGATCCGCAGACGAAGCTTTTTTATGTAACCGCGCGGGAGCAATGCGATATTTTCAGCACCGCCCCGCAGACTTACGAAGCGGGCCACGCCTACTACGGTAGCGCTTATTTCCCGAATGACGACGCCGAACCATTCTGGGGCGCCCTGCGCGCGATCGATACCAATACGGGCAAGATAAAATGGGAGTGGAAACATCCATCGCCCACTTGGTCGGGAGTTCTCTCGACGGCAGGCGGCCTCGTTTTTACCGGCGACGCGGAAGGAAACTTTATCGCACTCGACGCCAACACGGGAAAAGCGCTTTGGCATTTCCAATGCGGCGCTTCCGTTTATTCGTCGCCGATGTCGTTTGCCATCGATGGCAAGCAATATGTAGCCGTAGCCGCGGGCTCCGCACTTTTTGCTTTTGGATTGCCTTGAAGCCTCAGGTAGCCGCGAACAGTCTTCGTGACGATTCGCGCCGCGCGCGTTAAAATGATTTTGTATTTTGTGACTCACATCTTGGGAAAGGTTGAGCGGCGAACGTGCGATCACTTTTCCGTTTCCTTTTCGACCCGCCCGCTGGCCCTGCGAGCATTCTTCTGGTTCGTCTTCCTGTTGGCCTGATTTTTTTCACGCAGGGAATTCTTAAGTTCACCGACCCGCATATGGGCGTGCTTCGTTTCGCGCGAATCGGGTTTCCTCATCCGCATTTCACCGCGCTCTTTGTCGGTGGTTTCGAAATGGTCTGCGGACTTTTCGTGATGTCCGGCCTTCTAACCAGGGCTGCTGCCATTCCCCTCTTGATTGTGATCACGACCGCCATTGCCACGACGAAAATTCCGGAGCTGTTTCGGGCAGGACAGGGCTTCTGGTACATGGTGAGCGACGCGCGGACGGATTTTGCGATGTTCTTCTCTCTCATCTTTTTAATTTCCGTCGGTGCTGGCGCGTGGTCTCTGGACGCGCGACGTCCTCCGGCGGGTGCCTAAGGAGAATCCCACGAATAACTCTGCAGAATCGCGCCGCAATTTTTTGAGAACTACCGGACTTGCCGGAGGAGCGATGCTGCTTTCCTCCAAGACCGGCTTTGCTCAATCTGAATCCATTGCACAAAGCAGTGCTTCCGGGGGCACGCCAAGCGCCGTGGCAAAAGCCGACTACACTATTTACATCAAGAATTCTCCGATCGAAATTGCGCCGAAGCGGATTATTTCAGCGGCTACTTACAATGGCCAATTTCCGGGCCCGCTCATCCGTTTGAAAGAGGGTCAACAGGCCATCATCGACATTTACAACGAAGCCGAGACTCCCGAACAATTGCATTGGCACGGCCAAAAAATTCCCGTCGATGTGGACGGCGCAGCGGAAGAGGGCACTCCCTACATTCCCGCGCATGGCATGCGGCGCATCGCAATCGAGCCAAAACCGGCAGGCTTCCGCTTCTACCACACGCACCTCCGCGCTGGATCCGATCTCTACGCCGGGCAGTACAGCGGGGAAGTGGGACCGGTTTACATCGAGCCGCGGAATGAACCAGGCAAGTACGACCGCGAAGTTTTTCTGACCTTGAAAGAGTTCGAGCCGACGTTCAGCCGCGGCGGAGATATGGCCCAGGATTTTCTTTCGCCGTCGGCGCCTAACAAAGCGCTGGAGCAGACAGGCGAATCCGCGATGAGGGCTTCCCTTGCGAATGGAATGCCGCACGGGTACGAAGTCGGCTACGGATCGTTCACCATCAACGGGCGCATGCTCGGACACGGCGAACCGATTCGCGTGAAGCAAGGCGAGCGAGTGCTGTTTCATATTTTGAATGGGAGCGCGACAGAGATTCGCAGTCTTGCGTTACCCGGTCACTCTTTCCAGGTAGTAGCTCTCGATGGAAATTCTGTGCCGAATCCCACGCACGTTCCCGTTTTGTGGCTTGGCACGGCGGAACGCATTTCCGCCATCGTGGAAATGAATCATCCTGGCGTTTGGATTTTGGGCGATCTCGATAACGATGACCGGCCGCACGGAATGGGCATTGTTGTCGAGTACGCAGGCCACACAGGTAAAGCGCAATGGATCGCGCCTCCGCCTTTTCGTTGGGATTACACGCGTTTCGGCAAGCCTGGTGGAATTGCAGCGGCGCCGGATGAAACGTTCGACATGACCTTTGCAAAAGACAACGCCGCCGAGGAAGGATTCAATCGCTGGACGATAAATGGCGTGGCATTTCCGACGAAAGGCATGTTCGGCGAGATGATTCCTGCGACTTTTCATTTAAAAGAGGGGAAGCGCTATCGCTTGCGCTTTCATAACGCCAGCGACGATATTCATCCCGTCCATCTTCATCGTCACAGCTTTGAGTTGACGAACATAGCGGGAAAGCCTACGGCAGGAATCCTGAAGGATGTCTTAATGCTCGGCGGGTACCAGGAAGCCGAGGTTGATTTTGTTGCCGATGATCCTGGCATGACGCTGTTTCACTGTCACCAACAACTGCACATGGATTTCGGGTTCATGACGCTCTTCGATTACGTATAAGGGCTTAACGAGCGCCGCGGGAAAATCCACGGTGCAATCAGCGCGCGCAGATTTGCCGACGCCGATTGGGTGTGGTCATCGCGATCATTCACGCCGGGCTTGCAAGGCTTGCAAGCGCGATCTGGCTTCAGCCATTGCTGGCGCGAGCCGAAGAGCGGCGTCGTATGCCGCTTGCGCTTTCTGCGTCTCGCCTTTGTCCTCCAGCGCTCGCCCCAGCCAATAGAGCGCGAGGGGCGAAGGCGCGATCTGCGCGGCTCTCGAAAAATCCGCGATCGCCGCATCCAAATTCATGGTCTGCATCTCGATCGTTCCGCGTCCGATGTAACTGTTTTGCTGGTCCGGATCAAGAGCGAGGGCTGCGTTCAGCTCTGTCAGCGCTGCTGGATAGTTGCGCTCAGTCATGTACAGGATGCCCAGATTGTTGTGCGACTGCACAATTTCCGTTTGGTCGGTGGAGAACGCCAGCGCCGCGCGATACTGGCGCTCCGCCTCGTCGAGCCGGTCATGCCGCTGCAAGGAAACGGCGAGATTGTAATGCCCAGAGGCAAGGTCCGGGCTGTAGCGAACGGCAGCCGCGAAGTGTTGCGCCGCCAACTCTGGCTCGCCACGCTCGACCAAAGCAACGCCGAAATTGTTTTCCGCCATGCCGTTGTTGCGCGTGACTTCCAGCGTGTGAGCGAACAGCGTGTAGCTGTCGTGCCAGTAACCGATCTGTTTTATCGTCACCATCGCATACGGCGCCGCCGCGAGGAGAAAAATGGCGATGGGGATTTCTTTTTGCCAATGATTTTCTGCCGCCAAATCTGCAATCAGCCAGACTAGCGCGACGAGCAGGCCCATCATCGGAATATGCATGAAGCGGTCGGCCATCCCTTGCCGGCCTGTTTGTACGAAGCCGATCATGGAGAACATTGTTCCGAGGTACCACAGCCAGCCCATCACCAAATATTTGCGCTGGCGAAATCGCCAAACGAGTACGGTGATAGCGGCCAGCGCGAGTCCGCAAAGAATGACCGTCGCCCACCGCAGAGTGTTTTCTGGATGTGGATAGAAAGGTGCTAGCCGGATAGGCCAAATGGCTTTGCCTAGATAGGCGAGATAAGAAAAAATCGCATTTTTGAAGCGCCAGCCAAAGGGCATGGAAGCGGTGAGAGCATGTTCGCGCGAATGAACGAGAACGGTGATGACTCCGCCCGCGGCGGCCATCACGAACAATGGAATCTTCTCGAGAACGAGTGCGCGGAGAGCGGGGAAAAACGCGCGTGGTTTTCCCGCCTCGTCCGTGCCGGGAAGTCTTCCCAGCGGCCAAAAATCCAGCAGGAGCAAAGCAAAAGGAAATGGAATGACCATGACCTTAGCCGTGATTCCCAACCCGAAACAGAGCGCGACGCAGAAATAGCGGCCCACGCTACGTTTTCGCGTGTACCAGCCGTAGGCGATGATGCCGAGCAGGAAAAAGAAGACGCACAGCACGGATTTGCGTTCGGAAATCCACGCGACGGCTTCCACGTTCAACGGCTGAACGGCAAAAAGCGCCGCCACGGCAGCGCTGCGCAACGCGCTCCGCGTGGCCCAAGCAATTAGAAGAAAGAGCAAAACTACATCGAGGGCATGCAGCAAGACGTTCGTGAAGTGATGCCCCGCAGGGTTTAGCCCGTACAACTGCACGTCGGTCATGTGCGAAATCCAGGTGAGCGGATGCCAGTTTGAGGAAGGATAATTCGAGCCGAGCGCCCAGCGGATATCCGTCCAGGTCAGCCCGTGGAGGACATAGGGATTTCGCGTCACATACTCCGGATCATCCAAATTCACGAAGCCGTTGCGCATCGCGGGCGCGTACACGGCCATTGTTCCGAGCGCAAGCAGTACGGCAAGAAAGGCGATGAGCCGCCGGTTGGAGGCGGGCGTCGAGCTTGAGAAGTTGTTGAAGGCGTCCGTGGCGACTTCAGGCGCGCGCGCTTCGCTCGAATGAGAAAGAGGTTCCACTGCCAGTTCAGCGTATCAAAATTCTTCCGGGTCAAGAGCCGTCGGAACGAGACACCAACAGGATTAGTAACCCGTCGAAACCATCGTGCAAGCTTTCGAGGCTCGACGCCGTTGTAGCCAGTACAATAAAAAACGTACTGTGACTATCGATACGCAGGCTCGCGAGCAGCTTCACCGGCACCGCCGCGTTTGGGAGCAAAAGCCCATCTTGCGGCGCGTCTACCAGGAGGAATTTTTCGCGCGTTTGTTGTCTTTCCATAAGTCAGGGGGCTTTTCTCTCGAGGTCGGAGCCGGTCCCGGTTTTTTCAAGGAGTTCGCTCCGGATATTTTCACGACCGATCTCATCTGGTGTCCCTGGCTGGACGCGGTTGCCGACGCGCAGCGGCTGCCGTTTCGCGACGCCAGCGTCACGAACATTTTCGGATTGGACATGCTGCATCATCTCGCCGAGCCTATGACTTTTCTTCAGGAGGCCGCGCGCATGCTGGTACCCGGTGGCCGTTTAATCCTTGTTGAACCGTGGATCACATCGTTCTCTTATTTTGTTTTTCGATTTCTGCATCAGGAGCGCTGCGACCTTTCGGAAACTCCCTGGCTGCAAAACGCGAGCGGCGACGCTGCCGAGAAAATGGCGTTTGATGGTAACCAGGCGATTCCGTATCTCCTTTTCGGGCCTCGTCATCGAGCGGAGACTCTGCGTTCGTTGCCGGAACTTAAGTTAGTTGCGCTTGAGCCTTTTTGTCTTTTCACCTATCTCCTCAGCGGCGGATTCAAACCGGTGAATCTCCTGCCGGCTTTTTTGTATCCGGCCGTTTCGAGGTTCGAGCGGGCGACGCTGCCTCTGTGGCGGCGCGCTGCGGCTCTTCGCGTATTTTTGGTGCTGGAAAAAACAGCTTAGGCGCGGACATCAACAGTTGGGAATCTTGTGGATTGAAAGCTGCGAAGCGAATGCAGAATAAATCGTCCAGGAACTTGTTCACGCGCGTCTACCATCTGGCGCGCTCGGCAAAGCTATTGGAAGTTCCCATATTCAAGCGCGGTTTTCTTTTTTCCTATTTTCTCTATAAGCGATGGTACGAGGATCCATTCTGGGCGCTTGCGAAACGCAGGCCGGAATTATTTTCCGGCGGCGATATTCTTGATATCGGCGCGAACATTGGTTACACGGCTTGCGTCTTCGCCGCGGCGCGAAAGGCGCCAGGTAAGATTTATGCATTCGAGCCGGATCTTGCCAGCTTTGTGACCCTCAAGGAAATTATCCTCCGCAACCGTCTCACTGATGCCGTGGAGATTTTCAACACGGCCGTCGGTAGCGCGGAAGGATCACTCGAATTTTGGCACAACGAGGAGCACTCGGCCGATCATCGCGTGGTCACAGAACAGTTCAAAAGTTCGCGGCCTTCGCCTAAAAGAATAACGACGGTTGCGGTCACCAGCGTGGATAACTTTGTCGCTGCCCGCAATTTGCGAGATGTCGCATTTATCAAGATCGACGTGCAAGGCTACGAACTCGCTGTGTGCGAAGGGATGCGGAAAACGCTCGAACGATTCCCGTCACTCTGTGTTGCGTTCGAATACGCTCCAGATGGGATGCGCGAGCTTGGCTTTGACCCGGCCGCGTTGCTCGATTTTTTTCGATCGGCGGGTTTCCATCTGCACATCTTGACTCGTAGCGCCACAACATATTCCCGGGACACCAAAGCGATCGAGCTCGCCGCGGAGAGAACCGGCTACGTCGATATACTTTGCTCCAGGAAAAACCTATCAGAAGGTTCGCGATGAAATGGATAGCGTTCGATTAGGTTGCGAGGATAGCGGGAGAGACTGACCGGCCGGCTAACGCGCTTGTCGCTCTTTGTTAACCGGTTTCTTCCTAATCCCCATCTTGATACGGACCAGGCCGACCCAGGTCATCTTCAGGAGTTGCAAGCCGTGGCGGAAACGCTGGATGTTTGTCTCCCCGTAGGTGCGGGCGAGATAGCGCACCGGCACGTCCACAATTTCCAGGCCCAGCTCGGCGGCGGGGAAGAGCAACTCGAAATCGCCGAAGGGATCGAAATCGCCGAAATCCCTGCGCCAGGCTACGATTCGTTCATAGTCATGACGCGTGAGAAGTTTCGTGCCGCAAAGGGAATCGCCGAGGCGCACGTCGAGGACTGCGCTTAGGATTTTCGCGAAGAAAATGTTGCCCATGCGATTCAGGAAGCGCATGGCCGCACCTTCCATGGGATAAACGAGCCGCGAGCCGTTGATGAAATCGCCGTGGCCCTGGTCGTAGGCATACGCGAAGCGGGTAAGCATTTCGGGCGGCATGGTGAGATCTGCATCGAGAATCACGAGCAAATCCTCGCGCGCGTGCGCGAAACCAAGCCGGACGGCGTCGGCTTTGCCTTTTCCCGCTTGTTGCACAGCCAAGATTCGGAACTGGTCGCGGTAGACGGTCGAGACGCGTAGGATTTCTTCCCAAGTGCCGTCGGTCGAGTGGCCTTCGACAAAAATAATTTCGGCTTCGCGGCCAAGATCGGGAAAGCGCTTCAGGGCATTCTCGACGTTGCCGCGCTCGTTGCGCGCAGGGATTATGCATGAGATTCCTTGTTGCGAAGATGGAACTAGCGGCCGCAACACCACGACGGATGTCAGGCTGAGCCAGCGCGCAAGGGGCACCAGCGGCATTACGCGATTGATAGCTGTGCCGAGCCCAAGCATTTTCCACGGGCAATACACGGCCAGGCGTTGCCGCACAATTTCAAAGCCGGCAACTTTTGCAATGTTTTCGAGGTCGACGCGGGTGACGAACGTGCTTGGCAGGTCGCCCTTGCGAATGCCCAAACGATTCGTGAGGTAGTAAGCCCAACGCAGGTAGGGATTATAAAGAACGACCACGAGGCGCGAGGTGCGCGCAAGTCTCGCTTTCAGTTGCATTAAAAGCGCTTGAATATCGAAGTCGTGATTGAAGGTGCCGTTGATCAGAATCGCGGTTCGCTTGTCGCGTTCGTGGGTCAGGTCGGGGAACGGGTCATCTTTGCCCACGGTTTCTTTGCGCGGCGCGTCGATGGCGGTGAGCAGGCCGCCCTTGTCGTCCTCGCGCGGGAGCCATTGGATCACGCGATCGTAATAGCGCGTCAGAGACGATATTTCCGCAGCGAGAAACCCGTTGACATAGGCGCGCCAACCGGAAATTGGGCTCGCGGCCGCTTCTTGCGGCTTCTTTGCAACGCTCTCTGTTGCCATTTCAGACTGTAATTGAGCCGGCTGAGCCATCCGAATCGTTGTACCACGTTTCCGGCATGGACGAGGTTCCTTCGCCCTGCCTGCGGCGTGCAAGTAATCCTTGGCGATACAACGGCGGCGCCGATGGCCTGCAGGCCTCGCTGAGGAGGGAATCGTTGTGGTGCGTTCGGGCTGTCAGATTCCTCGTGTGCGTTGACACCTTGCAACGCGTCCGTTACGCTTTTTAGTTTACTTGGACGAAATTATCGTTGCTGAGGAGAACGGCTTACACCGACGCATGGCTGAAGAAAAGCTGCCGACACGGGCGCAGGATTTTTCGGAATGGTACAACCAGCTTGTTTTGAAGGCGCAGCTTGCCGACTACGCGCCGGTGCGCGGCTGCATGATCGTGCGGCCGTATGGATGGGCGCTCTGGGAGAATATGCAGGCCGCACTCGACCGGCGCTTCAAGGCGACGGGGCACCAGAACGTGGCGTTTCCGCTGCTCATTCCTCGAAGTTTCATTGATAAAGAGAAGCATCACGTCGAGGGATTCTCGCCGGAGCTGGCGGTCGTGACGATTGGAGGCGGAGAAAAACTGGCGGAGCCTCTGGTGATCCGGCCGACTTCGGAGACGATTATCGGGCACATGTGGTCGAAGTGGATTCAGTCGTATCGCGACTTGCCGGTGTTGATGAACCAGTGGAACAGCGTGGTGCGCTGGGAATTGCGGACGAAACTCTTTCTGCGCACGCTGGAATTTTACTGGCAGGAAGGGCATACGGCGCACGCTACGCGTGAAGAAGCGGAAATCGAAACGCGGCAGATGCTGGACATTTATACGGATTTTGCGGTGAACGATGCGGCGATTCCCGTGATTGCCGGGAAAAAATCGGACGCGGAGAAATTCGCGGGCGCGGACGTGACGTATTCGATTGAAGGCATGATGGGCGATGGCAAGGCGTTGCAGTCCGGCACTTCCCATTTCCTCGGGCAAAATTTTGCGCAAGCGTTCGAGGTGCGGTATTTGGATCAGGGCGGGCAGTTGCAGCATTGCTGGACGACTTCGTGGGGGCTTTCGACGCGCGTCATTGGCGCGATCATTATGGTGCACGGCGACGATCAGGGTCTGGTTCTTCCGCCGAAGCTGGCGCCGTATCAAGTAGTGATGGTGCCTATTTACAAGACCGAGGAAGAAAAGAGCTCGGTGATGGAAGCGGCGCGGAAATTGAAGGCGGAACTTGTGGCTGCGAACATACGGGTCACCGTCGACGAGCGGGAGGGGCAGAGTCCTGGGTGGAAATTCAACGATTGGGAGATGCGCGGCGTGCCGTTGCGCGTGGAGTTGGGACCGAAGGACGTGGCGAAGGCATCGGCGGTGCTCGCGAGGCGCGACCGTCCAGGAAGAGAAGGGAAGGTCAGCGTCCCGCTGACGGGAATCGTTCAGACGATTGAGAAGCTGCTGGTGGAAATCCAACAGGCGCTGCACGACAAGGCGCTGGCGTTTCGGAAGGCCAACACGCACGATGCGAATACGTACGATCAGTTGAAGAAAGCAGTGGAAAATGGGTTCGCATATTCGGGATGGTGCGGAAGCGCGGAGTGCGAGGCGAAAATTAAAGAAGAAACGCGCGCGACCATGCGGTGCATTCCGATCGACCAGAGCCTGGGCGAAGGAAATGGGCGGGGCAGCGGCTCCGGCACATGTGTTTATTGCGGGAAAGCTGCCGCGGAACGGGCCATTTTTGCGCGGGCCTACTGAGAATTTCAGCACTAAAAGCTGATTAGACCTGCATGAGAGCCCCGTAGCTTTCCGGGAACATGCACTGCGCCAAAATCTCGACACCGCACTGGCTGAGTGCTAGCGTTAAGTACGAGAGAGCCAAATAATCCTGCCAAGCGATGCCGTGCATTGGCTGCGGTGTTGCTGGCGCCCGGAGAAAAGTCTCGTGGAATCTGCAAGTGCCCCAGGACGCGTTTCGAGTCTGCGCTGGAAAACACAACGTGGCGGCGCGAGTATGAAGGCCATCGCGTATACCGTCTTGCTTGTTATAGCGGTCTTTGTGGCGTTCAAGACGGTGCCCCCCTACGTTTCCGAATATCAGTTGAGCAACAAAATGGACGAGGTGGCGCGCTTCGCGGTGGTCAACCGCTACTCGGAAGACCAGATTCGGGACAATATCTTCAAAGAAGTTCAGGATCTGGATATACCGGCGAAGCGCGAGGACATCAAAGTGAGCGCGACGCAGCAGGTAGTCAAAATTTCGCTGGATTATACGGTTCCCGTCGACTTGCTCGTCTACAGTACCGAACTTCACTTTTCACCTTCCAGTGAAAACAAATCCATCATGTAGCCGCATTCCGTCAGCCGCTCGGATGGCTGGTTCCACGATTCTATCTGCAATTGTGCCGACGCTTGCCGAGGAACCGCCGCTGCCACCGTTTGTCGAGGCCAGGCTGCTGCCAAGAAGGGTTCGGGCAACTTCGCAATGGCGAACTCCGTCTTTCTTAGTGGCGGGTATTGGGAGACAATAAAGCTACAGCCCCGGGAGCCACAGTTTGCGCATTCGAATTCGAAAAGGGTTTTTCACGTCCGCGGCGGGGTTGACGCTTCTGGGAATCGTTTTCGCCGCGTTCCTCACGGCCGGGGGAATTTTCACTTATTTCTACGTCAAGTATTCGCGCATGATCGATGCGCGGCTTTCCGGAAAAGTGTTTCAAAACACCACGCAGATTTTTTCCGCGCCGGAGTACATCTCCGTCGGAGAGGCGTGGGGCCCCGAGGACTTGGCAACTTATTTGACGCGTGTCGGTTACCGTCCCGAGACGGACGACAACTCCCTGGGTGAGTTCACCGTGCAGGGCGACACGGTCGACGTTCGCCCTTCGAAACTCTCCTATTTCGGCGGCTCGAATGCCCTGGCCGTGAAATTCAGCGGGAAGGCGATCCGCTCGATCCGCCCGCTGGCCGGCGGCTCGGAGCTGGACACGGCGCAGATCGAGCCGGAGTTGATTACAAATCTATTTGACAGCGCGCGGGAAAAGCGGCGTCCGGTGCGATATGAGGATTTGCCGCCGGTGCTGGTGCACGCGATCCTTTCCGCCGAAGACAAGCGGTTTTTCGATCATGGCGGATTTGACTTCGTGCGCATTGCGGGCGCGGCGTGGGCCGATATCCGGCATAGCTCGAGCCACTACCAGGGCGCGAGCACGATCACCATGCAAGTAGCGCGGACGTTTTTTCTTTCCACCGACCGGACCTGGCGGCGCAAGCTCTCGGAAGCGATGATTTCCATCGAACTCGAGCAACGGTTCAACAAACAACAAATCTTCGAGCTGTATGCGAATGACGTGTATCTCGGAAACCGCGGCAGCTTTGGCATTCGAGGCTTTTCGGAAGCGAGCGTGGCGTATTTCGGGAAGGACATGCGGCAGCTTTCGGTGGGCGAGTGCGCGTATCTTGCGGGGATCATCCGCGCGCCAAATTATTACTCCTCGGCCGACCGGCGGCCGGAGCGCGGAGCGCAGGCCCGGGACCGCGTGCTGACGCAGATGCTGGAGAACAAGTACATCACGCAGGAGGAGCTTTCAGAGGCTAAGGGCGAGCCTCTGAAAATCGTGCACGCGGATAGCTCCGGGAGCGAAGCGCCTTATTTTGTGGACATGGTAAAGGATCATCTGCTCGACAAATTTTCCGAGAACGAGCTGTTGAGCCAGAACTTCCGGGTATACACCACGCTCGATCCTGCTTTGCAGCGGGCAGCGGTGGCGGCGGTGGACGCCGGTGTCAAGAACGTGGACTTGTTGCTGGCGAAAAAATATGAGAAATGGCGGCGTGAAGCGGCAAAGAAGAAAAGCACCGAGCCGATTCCGCAGGTACAGATAGCGCTGGTGGCGATCGATCCGAAGACGGGCGAAATCAAGGCCGTGATCGGTGGCCGTGATTACGGGCAGAGCCAGCTCAATCATGCGCTGGCGCACCGCCAGCCTGGGTCGGTGTTCAAGCCGTTTGTGTATGCGGCGGCCTTCGACAACGCCGTCGATGGTGTGCAGCCCATTATCACGCCTGCGACGACCGTCGAGGACGAGCCAACTACATTTGAGTTCGACGGCAAGGAATACACACCTAACAATTACGGCGAAAAATTCATGGGACACGTGACCGTGCGCGAGGCGCTGACGAACTCGCTAAACGTGGCCACCGTGAAAGTGGCCGAGATGATCGGCTACGGGCGCGTGGTGCAAATTGCGCGCCAGATGGGCTTGGGCACCAACATCCAAGCGACGCCGGCGGTTGCGCTTGGCGCCTACGAAATGACGCCAGTCGAGGTGGCGGCGGGGTATACCGCATTCGCGGACGGAGGCGTGCGAGCCGAGCCGGAATTCCTGCACAGCGTGGTCAGCGCCGACGGAACCGTGGTGGAGAAATTCACACCGCAGACGCACCTCGTGCTTGATCCGCGCGTGGCTTACCTGATCACAAGCGTCCTCGAAGATGTTCTGAACAAAGGCACGGGCGCAGGAGTCCGCGCACGTGGCTTCACGCTTCCTGCGGCGGGCAAGACAGGAACTTCGCGCGACGGCTGGTTCGCCGGGTACACTTCGAATTTGCTCACGGTGATTTGGATCGGATTTGACGACAATCGCGATTTGGGAATAACGGGCGGCGCTACGGCCGCGCCAGTTTGGGCAGATTTCATGCTCCGCGCCACGAAGCTGCCGCCCTACCGCGACGTCAAGGACTTCACCATGCCGGAAGGCGTGCAGTCCGTGCTGATCGATCCGGAATCGCTGGAACTTGCCACGCCAAACTGCCCGACGACGCGCGAAGAGGTTTATATTGCCGGGTCGGCTCCCACGCAGTTCTGCGAGTTGCACGGCGGGAGCGGCGCGGTTTCCGCGACGGGCTCCTGGCTATCGCATATTTTTGGCGGAGATCAGCCGAAACAACCGCAAACCGATGCGCAGGGAAAGCCCGTAACGACCTACGATCCGAACCGGCCGCCCAACGCGACAGGCCAGGGCGCTGTCGGAACAGGACTCGCGGCGGCCCCGGATCCCGGCGTGCAACCCGAGGAAAAGAAAAAGAACCCTTTACAGAAGATTTTTGGTATCTTTGGGGGTAAGAAGAAGGATCCCGACAAGGCTAAGCCTCAGCCGGAGAAGGGAGACTCGCCATGACTCAAGTAAGATTGGCGGTTTCAGGCAGTATTCTCCTTCTAAGTCTGTGCATCCCCGCAACAGGTCAAACACTCGAAGCTACACGGTCGGCGATGATGGCACCCGGAATGGCGCAAGTGCCTTCGGCCGAGCAAGCGTCGGGCGTAGTGCATCCGCAAATATCCGATGAGCAGATGGGCGATCTGTATATGATCCGCAAGCAGTACAACGAAGCCGCGGCGCTCTATAAGAAACTCTCGGATGAGAACCCTCGAAACCCCGTGTATCTGAATAAGCTGGGCATCGCACTGCACCAACAGGAAGCCCTGGGCCTGGCGCTGAAATATTATCAGCGGGCAGTTAAAGTGGATCCACAGTACGCAGACGCTGAAAACAATGTCGGCACAATCTGGTACCAGCGCAAGAAATACAACAAGGCCATCCGGGCTTACGAAAAAGCGATCAAGATGCGCAACGATATGGCCGTGCTCTACAGCAATTTGGGTTACGCGTATTTTGGCGAGAAGAAATACGGAGAGGCTATCGCTGCGTTCCGGCAGGGCTTGATTCTTGATCCCTTGCTTTTCGAGCACAACGGTTCGCGCGATGGGTCGATATTGCAAGACCGCTCGGTGGATGACCGCGGAACGTTTGACTACATGCTGGCGAAATCTTTTGCGGAAGCCGGCGACCTCGAGCGCTGCATCCATTACCTCCGCAAGGCCAAGGACGAGGGCTACAAAGACATCGCGAATGTCAAGAAAGATCCGGCCTTCGCAGCGGCGCTGAAAAATCCAGAGATCCAAGAACTGCTCGCCCCCAAGCCGGCCGAGCCTGCGCAGCTTTAGCAAGAAGAAAGGCTGCCACTTCGAAGGGTTCGGCGTGGTGTTAGGCGCACTCTCCTGCCTATCCCGGACCTGTTGATGATTCTCGCCGTTAGTTCCGCCCCGTGTAGTTCATCGACACCGCAACGCTTCTGAGGCGATGCTGCGTTGCGCCTCTGC
Source organism: Candidatus Acidiferrum sp. (assembly GCA_049792735.1). Lineage (GTDB taxonomy): Bacteria > Acidobacteriota > Terriglobia > Acidiferrales > UBA7541 > Acidiferrum. Next base: position 16,491 of record JBARBE010000047.1, on the reverse strand, counting down.
TACAATCAAGTGAGCATGAAGCGGCCCGTTTTCAGCGCGCATTCTTTAATCCTTTACAGCACGATTGCCATCTCCATCTCGACGGCGCCTGCCCTTTCTGCACGGCAGCTAGCCACCGATTCCAGTGCGTCTACTGGCGCTAGGGGTGTTGCTGCGCCTTCCCAGCAAGGCATCTATCTCGTTTTTCCATTTGAAAATGAGGGTGCGTCGGCGAGCCTTGACTGGCTTGGCGAGGGCTTGGAAGAGCTCACGATTCAGCGGCTTTCCGCCGCCGGCCAGCAGGTGTATTCGCATGAAGGGCGCACGGAAGAGCTGGACCGCTCGGGGCTTCTGCCGACGGCGAAATTGAGCCGGGCTTCCATGCTGCGCATCGCGCAGAACATGGACGCGGACTTCGTCATTTTTGGCAGGTTTACGTCCGACGGCCAGACTCTTATGATTGAGTCTCGAATCCTGCGCATCAGCCCGATACGCCTGCTTCCGGCAATTCGGGAGACCGGCCCGTTGGATTCGCTGATGGACTTGCACCTAAAAATGCTCTGGCGATTGCTGTCCGCCAACGATCATGCGTACAAACAGAGTCTTGAAGACTTCTCGAAAGCACAGAGGCCGCTGCGGCTCGACGCCTTCGAACATTACGTTCGCGGTTTGCTTGCGACCGATGACGATCCGCGGTTGCGCGAGCTTCGGGAAGCGGCGCGTCTCGAGCCTGAATGGCCCGATCCGGACTTCGCGATTGGAGACGCCTACTACTCCCGCAGGGATTGCGAATCGGCGCTGCCATGGTTTGCTAAAGTGCCGAAATCGAATGATCGCTACGCCGAGGCGGTCTTCGGGACGGGTGTTTGCCGATTGCTGATGAATCAGCCGGACCAAGCCGATCAAGTGTTCTCTTCTTTGCAGGAATTCTTGAGCAAAAGCATGGTTTCTGGCGCGGAGCTGCCGGAAGTTTTGAACAATCTGGCACTGGCGCTTGCGCGAGAGGGCAAAACGGCGGCAGCAATTGCTGATCTCCGGCGGGCGGCGGAAATCGATCCAGACGAGGACGATTACCCCTTTAACTTGGGTTTGCTGGCGTATAGCTCGAAAGATTTTGCCGGTGCCGCGGAATATTTTCGTGACGCATCGAATCGCGAGCCCGATAACCCGGAAGACCGGGCGCTGGTGATTCAGTCCCTCAAGAAGGCGGGGAATAAAGCGGAAGCCGACGAAGAGAACGACACCGCTGCGGAAACTTTCGGTCCCGACGCGCTTCCGGAGGTTCATCTCGAGGGAAAAGATGCGCTGGAGCGCCTCGAACGTGTGCGCACAGAACTGGATACGACGGCGATGCGCTTGGATATCGTTTCGGCTGAGTCTGCTGGGAGCGCTGCGAGTCCGGCGCCTGTTGCAGATACACCGGCGGCGCGCGTTCGACGCGGGCGGCTAGAACTATCGGCTGGCCATGTGGATGGGGCAGAGAGCGAATTTCGCGCGGCGCTGGCCACTGATGCGTCGAGCGCATCGGCCCACGCCGGACTTGCGGAGGTTTATCGCCGCCGCGGCAAATTGGACGACTCCGCCAAAGAACTGCAAGCCTCTTTGGAGATACGCGACTCGGCAGTCGTGCGCACAGCCCTTGCGCGGATTTACCTCGCGCAAAAGAAGCCGGATCTTGCGCGGACGGAAGTGGAACGCGCGCTCAAGCTTGCTCCAAAATACCCGGATGCAAAGGCATTGCTGGAAAATCTCCAGAAAGTGAAGCCCGCGGGAGGCGCGCAATGAGCTCTCGCCGATTTGTGCAACGGCTTGGCGGTTTGAAGAGTTTCGCGGCCTGGGTCATCTCTTCTTTCTGCGCGTTCTTGTGTGTTGTCACGGTTCTTGCGCTTCCTCCCGCTACGGCCGACGAGCATTCCGGCAATCCGCAAGTGTTGCGCCTCGATCTGGATCGCGAAGTCGAGCCGGTTCTGGCAACTTACATCGATGAGGGGATTGCCGACGCCGCGAGCCGGCATGCTGCACTCGTCCTGATCACCATGAACACCCCGGGCGGTCTGAGCGATTCCATGACGGAGATTATTCAACACATTTTGTCCTCGCCCGTGCCCGTGGCGGTCTACGTATCGCCCACGGGGGCGCGCGGCGCCTCGGCCGGTTTCTTTATCCTTCTTTCGGCGGACATCGCGGCTATGGCTCCCGGTACCCATACAGGGGCGGCGTCTCCCGTGGTGGCGATCGGCGGATGGGAATTGCAAGTTGACGAAACCATGCGCAAGAAAATTCTGAATGATGCTCTGGCCTTCCTGCGTAGCTACACGGAGAAGCGGGGCCGCAACGTGAAGCTCGCGGAAACCGCAGTGACGGACGCGAAAGCGTTTACGGAACAAGAAGCGCTGGATGGCAAACTCATCGACCTCATCGCCTCGTCGCCCGACGATCTCTTGCATCAACTGGATGGCCGCACTATCACGCGATTCGACGGCGCGAAGACGGTTTTGGACTTGAAGAACGCCGCGATCGTTCCCTTCGAGCTTTCCGCTCGGCAAAAATTTCTCGCGCGCATCGTGGAACCGGACGTTTTTTTTGTGCTCTTGCTGCTGGGTGTGCTCGGGCTGTACACGGAATTTACGCATCCGGGGATGATTGCACCCGGCGTGGTCGGAGGAATCTGCGCCGTTCTAGCGCTTTACGCGATGCACTTCTTGCCTGTGAATTTCGCGGGAGTTCTCCTGATACTCCTGGCGCTCGCGCTGTTTATTCTGGAGGCCAAGTTCACGAGCCACGGAGTTCTTGCGTTTGGAGGGATCGTGTCCATGTTGCTCGGCGCCCTGTTTCTGATTCGCTCGCCGCTAACTTCTGGGGGAGTGAGCCTGGGAGTGGCGCTGGCCGTGACTTTGCCCTTTGCGCTCATCACCGTATTCCTGATGCGGCTGGTGCTGCGCTCGCGCACATGGAAAATCGCGACGGGCAGGGAAGAGCTGGTCGGCGAGGAAGGCTTGACCACTTCCACGCTGGTTGCTGGCCAGGAAGGAATGATCCGTGTTCACGGGGAGCTTTGGCGCGCGGTTTCTCCGCAAGGAGTGGCGGAAGGGAAGCCCGTGCGTGTTCGCCGCGTGGAGGGTTTGAAGCTGTACGTCGAGCCAAAAGAAGCGGCGGCCGTAGAAAACAAGTAGAATGCGTTGGCGCAGAGGAGGGTAGACATGGAGATCGGCTTCTTACTGCCGTTTGCGGTGGCTGCAGGCATCGTTTTGATTTGGATTTGGAATTCGATCTATATCATCAAGGAATGGGAACGCGGCGTGGTGCTGCGTCTGGGGCGATTGCTGCCAGAGCCAAAAGGAGCCGGGATTAACCTGGTCTTCGCTCCAATCGAGAGGCTCTATCGGATCAGTCTTCGACTCGAGACGCTGGACGTTCCGCCGCAGGACATCATTACGCGCGACAACGTATCTGTGAAGGTGAACGCTGTCTGTTATTTTCGCGTGGTGGACGCCAACCTCGCGATGTCCCAGGTGCAGAATTATCAATACGCGACATCCCAGCTTGCGCAAACCACGCTGCGCAGCATCGTCGGACAGTTCGAGCTCGATGAAATTCTTTCGCAGCGCGAGAAAGTGAACTCGAAGCTTCAGCTTATCCTGGACCAGCACACCGAGCCGTGGGGCATCAAGGTGAGCAACGTCGAGGTGAAACAAGTCGACATACCGGAACAAATGCAGCGCGCGATTGCGAGGCAAGCCGAGGCGGAACGCGAGCGCCGTGCGAAAGTAATTCACGCCCAGGGCGAATTCGAGGCTTCGCAAAAACTGGCTGACGCCGCGAAAGTCCTCGAGACGCAATCGTCGGCCATTCAGCTGCGCTACCTGCAAACTTTGACGGAGATAGGTGTCGAGAAGAACACAACGATTGTTTTCCCCCTGCCCATCGATATCATTAATAGCTGGGTACAAGCGTTAGGGGGATCGAAAAAGTAAGAATGGCTTCTGGAGGCAAACGAGGGAGCGCCGGAGAGCGGGTGCTCGAGGGGCGGCACGTCATCGGCTTGTTCATGCTGATGCTGCTGTTTTCGGGATTGTTTTTTACGCTCGGCTTCGTGATGGGGCGCAATCAGTACGATGGACAAGTGCGCGCGGCCACAAATCTGCGTGGCTTTCCTGACTCCGACGTTTTGCCAAAGACCGATGTCACGGTGAAGAATTCCAAGAGAAAATCTGCTCCCGATGCGCAGCCCAGTGCCGAAGCGCCTCCCAATTCCGACTGGGAGTTTTATCACGCGGGCGATTCCAACAAGGCCGACGATCATCTTAAGCCGGTCGCAAGCCCCGCGGCTCCTGCCGGAAAGAACTCCGCCATCATGAAGCAGGTGAATGCATCAGCCAGGACGGCTGTCAGCACGCCAGCTAACGAAGGCGGAGGCGTTAACTTGCAGGTTGCCGCGCTCACCAAGAAAGCCGATGCGCTGGCTTTGGCAAACACCTTGCGCAAGAAAAATTTCCCGACCGTCGTGCAAACGCCGCAGAGCGATAAGTATTACCACGTGCTGGTTGGACCTTACGCCGACCAGAAAGCCGTCGACAACGCCAGGAAAGGCCTCGAGTTGGCCGGGTTCAAGGCCATCGTGAAGCGCTGATGCCTGGGCATCCGTGGCTCGGCTATTTTCGTCCGCATCCCGGAAGCGAAACCCCCTCATGGATGAGGCTTTTTGTGGCTGCGGTTTCCGGCGCGGCGCTCTCCTTTTCCTACACCGGCTTTTACCTCAGCATTTATTCCTGGGTGTGTGTAGGGGTCCTGGTAATTGTGTTGTTCGGCGCGCGCCCGCTCGTGGCCTTCGGCTGCGGATTTCTGCATGGCCTCTGTTTCGTCTTGACCTCCGTTCCGTGGATCGCCAAGGTACTTGCCGTTCACGGCGGCCTTTCCATCGCGGGCGGATGGGGAATTTTGCTGCTGATAGGGACGGTGTGGGCCGCGGCGAACGGAGTGGTGACTTGGGCGATCCACCGTCTTTCGCTGCGCAGTATCACGCTCGCGTGTATCGGCGCGCCTTTCCTGTGGGTCTCGCTGGAAATGTTTCGCACCCGTCTGCCGGAGATTAGCTTTCCGTGGAACTTGTTGGGCTATCCGGCGGCGGCAAATGTGGCGTTGGTGCAGTTGACTACGATCACAGGGATTTACGGCTTATCTTTTGTCGTTGCGTCTTTCAATGCGGTGCTCGCCTGGTGCGACGCGGAAACAAAGCATTCGCCGATACGGCGGCTGACGATCCTCGCCGGCGCGACAATGCTTGTGCTTATAGTGATGCTCGTCGGTCCGCGCTTCGTCCCAAAAGCCCCCGCCAATCACGCGGCCCGCGCCGTGCAGCTGAATTTTCCCGAGGTTGACGAATATCCCGCCCACTGGTTCCTCGTGCACGCCTCGGATATGGACGAGATCCAGCGCCTGAGCCTTGCGCCTTCCCCGCATCATCCCGATTTGCTGGTTTGGCCGGAAGCTCCCGCGCCTTTTTCCTATCAGGACGTCGAATTTGCTCATCTAGCTTCGAGTCTCGCCATTCGCTTTGGAAATCCATTTATCGTTGGCGTGGTCGAATGGAAACCGGAAACCGTCTCGGAAGGTGGAACGAATCACACCATCATGGCGCCGTACAACAGCGCGCTGATGTTTGATGCGCAAGGCAGGCGCGTCTTTTCCTATGACAAAGTGCACCTCGTTCCGTTCGGCGAGTACGAGCCCTTTCCACTGATTCACCGCGTGGTCTCCAACGTTTCAAGCGAGGTCGGTGGATTTCGCAAGGGCACGAAGTATTCCGTCGGGCGCTTTGCAAACGGATATTCGTTTGGCGTCTTTATTTGCTACGAAGCCATTTATCCCGATGAAATTCGCCGCTTTGCCGCGAACGGCGCGCAACTCTTCGTGAATATCTCGAACGACGGATGGTTCGGGCACTCCTCCGCCGCCGAGCAGCACCTACGCATGGCGCGCGTTCGCGCCGTCGAAAATCGCCGCTGGATCGTGCGCACGACCAACAGCGGCATTACTGCTTCGATCGATCCCTACGGCCGGATTTTCCGTGCCTTGCCGCGAGACGTGCGTGCCGCCGCCGATTTGCCCTACGACTTTCGCAGCAATGAAACCATTTACACGCGCTTCGGCGATTGGTTCGCCTGGCTCTGCGTGCTGGTTTCCGTTATTCTGGTTCTCTTGAGCTGGAAGCCAAGGGTAAACATTCAAGTAAAGATTTCGCCAAGCGAGGAAGCAAAGTAAGCAAAGGCACACGTAAATTCTTTAGAGAGACGGACGAACCGAATGATTCTTGAAGATCTGCAGCACCGCTACGAACTATTGAAGCCTCGCATTACGCTCGTGCGGAGCTATCTTTGACGCACCGCAATACCGCGAACACCTGAAATCCCTCGAAGCCCAGGTTGCGCAGCCCGATTTCTGGAACAGCCAGGAAGCCGCGCAGGCCGTCTTGCGTGATCGCAAACGCGCCGAAGAGCAGATTGCCGCGGACGATAAGCTGACTTGCGTCTCCGGAGACATCGAAACGTACGTCAGCCTCGCGCGGGAAGAAACCAACGCCGAGCAGCGCAACGATCTGCTAAAGGATCTCGACCGCGAGCTGGCCGCTGCTGAAAGTTATGTTGGCGAGCTTGAAACCAAGACACTTCTTTCCGGCGAGACCGACCACCTCAACGCCATCATGACCATCAAGCCCGGGGCCGGCGGCACCGAGTCGCAGGATTGGGCTTCGATGCTCCTGCGCATGTATCTCCGCTGGGCGGAACGCAAAGGCATGAACGCAACGTTGCTGGACGAAACGCCCGGCGAAGAAGCGGGCATCAAATCCGCCACCATCCAGTTCGCCGGAGAAAACGCCTACGGTTTGCTTGCGGGCGAGACCGGTGTGCATCGCCTCGTACGCATCTCGCCATTCGATCAAGCGGCTCGCCGGCACACCTCGTTCGCTTCCGTCTTTGTGATCCCTGAAATTGACGACCGCATCGAAATCAACATTCGTCCCGAAGATCTGCGCGTCGATACATTCCGTTCGGGCGGCAAGGGCGGCCAGAACGTCAACAAAGTCGAGACCGCCATCCGCATCACGCACCTGCCGACCAACATCGTCGTCGGCTGCCAAGCCCAGCGCAGCCAGGGCAAAAACCGCGAAATGGCCATGAAAATGTTGCGCTCCCGGCTTTACGATCTTGAGGTCCAAAAGCGCCAGGCGCATACCGACAAGCTCGACGAGTCCAAGCTGGACATCTCGTTCGGCAGCCAGATTCGTTCCTACGTCATGCAGCCATACCGCATGATCAAAGACCATCGCACCAAGTTCAGCGCCGGCGACGTCGACCGGGTCCTGGATGGCGACATTGACCCGTTCATCCGCTCTTATCTGATGGCCAAAAAGACCAAGGGCAAACTGGATGTCCAGCCCGATGATGACGAGGATGCCGCCTAATCTGGCGGTCACCCGCTGCACCCAGACGCTGTTCAACCCCTATTTGCGGCCGTTCGCTGCAGATTTAACTCATTTAGGCTCAATGCGTTGATTCTTGGACGCCGCGATGGTAGCTTTGTAAGGTTAAGCGCAGACCTAAATTATGTAGAAGTGTGCGGCGGTGGACTGCCATCGCGCCAATTGAGAAGGAGAGTTTGTCTTGAGCGAAGCCTTACGCAACTTTTTGTTTACCTCGGAATCTGTTACGGAGGGTCACCCCGACAAGATTGCCGACCAGATTTCCGACGCCGTGCTTGATGAAGTGATGAAGCAGGACTCGAAAGGCCGCGTGGCGTGCGAAACGCTCGTCACCACCGGCCTTGCCGTGGTCGCCGGCGAAATCACGACCAGCGCCATCATCGATTACGACAACCTGGTGCGCGACACGATCCGCGGCGTGGGTTACACCCGCGCGAAGTACGGATTCGATGCCGACACTTGCGCCGTCATGTGCACCGTTAAGCGCCAATCGCCGGACATCGCCATGGGCGTCGATACCGGCGGCGCGGGGGACCAGGGCCTGATGTTCGGTTACGCTTGTGATGAAACGGCCGAGCTGATGCCCATGCCTATCCAACTCGCCCACCGCCTCACGCAGCGCCTCACGGATATCCGCAAATCCAATAAAGTTGATTTTCTCCGGCCCGACGGCAAGTCCCAAGTCACCATCGAATATCGCGATGGCCGCCCCGCCCGTGTCGATTGCGTGGTCGTCTCGACGCAGCACAGCGAGAAAGTTTCCAACGCCGACTTGCGCGACGCCGTCACCGAACATGTGATTCGTCCCATCATTCCGGCGGCGATGCTGGATAACAAGACAAAGTTTCACATCAATCCCACCGGCCGCTTTGTCATCGGCGGGCCCATGGGCGATGCGGGTTTGACCGGCCGCAAAATTATCGTCGACACGTATGGCGGCTACAGCCGTCACGGCGGCGGCGCTTTCTCCGGCAAAGATCCCTCGAAGGTGGACAGGTCCGCTTGCTACATGGCGCGCTATATCGCCAAGAATCTTGTCGCCGCTGGACTGGCGCGCAAGGCGGAAGTGCAGCTTGCTTATGCCATCGGCGTTGCAGAGCCGGTTTCCGTTATGGCCGACACGTTCGGCACGGCAGCCATCTCGGACGAAAAAATCACGCTGCTGATTCGCGAATACTTCTCGCTCACGCCGAAGGGCATCATCGAGACGCTCGATCTTCGCCGTCCGATCTATAAGGACACCGCCGCTTACGGCCATTTCGGACGTAGTGGAGCGGGCTTCACCTGGGAACGTACTGATCGCGCGGACGCTCTTCGCAAGGCGGCTGGCCTCGGAGTGGCGGCCACCGTGGAAGCAGCCGCGCACCGCTAGTTTTAGTTCTGAAGCTGGTCCTGTGCCAGCATTCGGTTTTCCCGCGCGAAGTTCCTTCGACGCGCAATTTTTGGACCAAGGAGAATGAGTGTGGCTATAGCTGAACTGAAAAAAGGTGACGTCAAGGATATTGGGCTGGCTGACGCCGGCAAGCGCAAAATCGAGTGGGCGCATCAGCAGATGCCCGTGCTGGAAATCATTCGTAAGCGCTTTGTAAAAGAACAGCCGCTCAAGGGCTTGCGCGTTTCCGCTTGCCTGCACGTGACCAGCGAAACCGCGAACCTGATGATCGCATTGCGCGATGGTGGTGCCGATGCCGTTCTTTGCGCATCGAACCCGCTCTCGACGCAGGATGAAGTTGCCGCTTCGCTGAATCGCGACTACAACATCCCGACCTACGCGATTAAGGGCGAAGACAATGAAACGTATTACTCGCACTTGCGCGCCGCGCTGGATCACCAGCCCCAATTCACCATGGACGACGGTGCCGACCTCGTCACCATGCTGCTCACCAAGCGCACCGATCTCGTCTCCAATGTCATCGCCGGCACCGAAGAGACCACGACCGGCGTCATCCGCCTCCGCGCCATGGCCAAAGACGGTACCCTGAAATATCCGATCATTGCCGTCAACGACGCACAGACCAAGCACTTCTTCGACAATCGCTACGGCACCGGGCAATCCACGCTGGACGGCGTCATTCGCGCCACTAACTTGCTGCTCGCCGGACTGAAGGTCGTCATCGCCGGTTACGGCTGGTGCGGCCGCGGCGTCGCCATGCGCGCCAAGGGCCACGGCGCTGACGTTATCATCACCGAAATCGATCCGACCAAGGGCATCGAAGCCGTCATGGACGGTTTCCGTGTCATGCCCATGGCGGAAGCCGCCAAGGTTGGCGACGTTTTCATCACCGTCACCGGCAACAAAAGCGTCATTCGCGCCGAACACTTTGAAGCCATGAAGAGCGGCGCGGTCGTCTGCAATTCCGGCCACTTTAACGTCGAAATCGACATTCCGGCTCTCGAAAAACTGTCGAGCGGCAAGCGCGAAGTGCGCCCCCTCGTCGACGAATACGTTATGAAGGACGGCCGCAAGGTCTATCTGCTCGGCGAAGGCCGCCTCGTCAATCTAGCCACCGCTGAAGGACACCCGGCCGCCGTCATGGATATGAGCTTCGCCAACCAGGCCCTCTCCGCAGAATACCTGCGCCAGAATTACAAGCAACTCAAGCCGCAGGTTTACGTCGTGCCCGAAAATCTCGACAAGGAGATCGCGCGCCTAAAGCTAGACAGCATGGGCCACAAACTCGACAAACTCACCGCCGAGCAGGAGCACTATCTCGCTTCCTGGCAAGAAGGCACGTAGCACAGACACTCTTGTCTGTGCTCTTTCTTTGCTTTTGGGGCGCGGCACATCGCGCCCCTTTTTCTTGTAAACTTATTTCGGTTTGCCTCGGGATACTTTATGTGGGATCTCTCCATCGACGCACTAGACACGGCTCGCCTTCGCGGCGCCAAGTATGCTGACGTGCGCGTCATGCATCTTCGCCAGCGCGATTTGACCACGAAAAATGGCCAAGTAGGGACGCTCGCGCAATCCGAATCGATTGGCATGGGCGTTCGCGCCCTCGCGAATGGCGCATGGGGTTTTGCTTCCACGGACAGACTCACGCGCGAAGGCGTTTCCGCGTGCGCCGCGCAGGCTGTCTCCATCGCCAAAGCCTCCGCGCTAGCGAAACGCGGCGATGTGGCCATGGTCGAGGAAGCCGCCTACGTGGATAGCTGGCAAAGCCCCTTTCGCAAGGATCCTTTTGAACTGCCGCTGGAAAACCAGCTCGCTGTGCTGCTCGCTGCGGACGCCGAAATGCGCCATGTAAAAGGCGTCACGCTCACGGAAACCGGAATGCAATTCCGCAAAATTGATTCCTGGTTCAGTTCCAGCATCGGCTCGCGCATCCATCAGCGAAAGATGATCACCGGTTGCGGCATCGCCGCTACTTCTTTCCAGGGCGACGAAATTCAGAAGCGTTCCTATCCCAACAGCTTCGGCGGCCAGCACGCGCTCGAAGGCTACGAACTCGTCGAATCGCTCGACTTGCTGAAACATGCGGCACGCGTGGGAGAGGAATCCGCCGCGCTCCATTCCGCAGCGCAATGCCCCGAGAAAACGGGCACTCTGATTCTCGGTGGCAGCCAGCTCGGCCTGCAGATTCACGAGTCCGTCGGCCATCCCATCGAACTCGATCGCGTCCTCGGCCAAGAAGCCAATTTTGCCGGCACAAGTTTTCTCACGCTCGACCAGCTCAACAAGCTTCGATACGGTTCCGACATCGTCAACGTCGTCGCCGACGCCCGCCTCGAACACGGCCCCGGCCTCGGAACGTTTGCCTACGACGATGAAGGCGTCCCCGCTCAATGCACGGATATCATCAAAGACGGCCAGTTCCGCGGCTACCTCTCGAATCGCGAAACGGCGCATCTCATCGGCCTGAAACGTTCTTCCGGCACCATGCGTACGGAAAGCTGGAATCGCCTGCCGATCATCCGCATGACCAATATCAGCTTGAAACCTGGTGCCTGGGATTTCGAAAATCTAATCGCTGACACGGATGACGCAATCCTGATGGAAACAAACCGCTCCTGGTCCATCGACGACCGCCGCTACCAATTCCAGTTTTCCGCGGAAGTCGGCTGGGAAATCAAAGGCGGCAAGAAAACACGCATGCTCAAGAATCCGAGCTACAGCGGCATCACCACGGAATTCTGGAATTCCTGCGACGCCATCTGCTCGCGCGATTATTGGACGCTTTGGGGCACGCCAAACTGCGGCAAAGGCCAGCCCATGCAAACCATGGGCACGGGTCACGGTGCCGCCCCTTCGCGCTTCCGCAACGTCAGAATCGGCTCGGCGTTTTCAAACCAATGAGCCCTTTGCACAAATCCGCGAAGTCGTCGGAAGGGAAGAGCGCTGCTTCTGATCGATTACTTCCCGAACGCGAATTGCGCCGCATCATCGAATTGGTTCTGCGCCTGGCCAAATCCACTGGCGCCGACGAAACCGAAGTCCACGTCGACGAAACCGCTGAATCCCTAACGCGCTTTGCAAACAACGCCATCCACCAAAACGTCGCCGAGCGCGGCCTTAATGTTTCCATTCGCACCGTCGTCGACAGCCGCACAGCTCGCGCCACTACCAATCGCATCGATGAAGATTGTCTCCGCGTCGCAATCGATGCCTCTTTGTCCCTCGCGCACAGCCAGCCGAAAGATCCGCATCTGCTTCCTCTGCCCGGAAAACAGCGCTATCGCAAAGTAAACCGCTTCATCAAAGGTACCGCTACGCTCACGCCCGAAGACCGCGCCCGCGCCGTCCGCCGCACTTGCGATCTTGCCATCCAGAACGGCCAAGTCGCCGCTGGTATTTTCGCCAGCGGTCTTCAACAATCCGCGCTCGGCAATTCGCGCGGCCTCTTCGCAACCTACCGCGAGACCCACGCCGAATTCAGTATCACTATGCAAGAAAATCCCGCCGCAAGCTGGGCCAAAGCCAATGCGGCAAGCGTCCGCGCCTTCGATCCGCAGAAACTCGCCCAACGCGCCAGCGAAAAGGCCCACATGGCCGTCGACGCCCGCGAACTCCCCGCGGGCCGCTACACCGTAATTCTCGAACCCGCCGCCGTCCTCGATTTAGTCGGCTTCCTGTTTTACGATTTCGCCGCCACAGCCCTCCAGGACAAGCGCTCCTGCCTCAACGACCGCATGGGCAAACAAATCTTCGGCAAAAATATCTCCATCACCGACGACGCTTACCATCCGCTGCAACTCGGCGCGCCTTTTGATGGCGAAGGGATGCCACGCCAGCGCGTCCTGCTCGTCGATCGCGGCGTCCCAAAGAATCTCGTCTACGCTCGAACCAGCGCCAAATCCGCCGGCAAAAAGCCGACCGGCCATGGTTTTGCTCTCCCCAACGAATACGGCGAAGCCCCCATGAATCTTGTCTTTTCCGGCGGCGATTCCTCGCTAGAAAAAATGGTCGCCTCCACCGACCGCGGCCTTCTCGTCACCCGCCTGTGGTATATCCGTGAAGTCGACCCCTACGAAAAAGTCATGACCGGCATGACCCGCGACGGCCTTTTCCTGGTCGAAAACGGCAAAGTCTCGGCCGCCGTCCGCAATTTCCGCTTCAATCAGTCCATCCTGGAATTGCTCCGCAATGTCGAGCTTCTCGGCCCCGCCGTCCGCGCCACAGGCGAAGAAGCCTTCGAAATGGTAGTCCCCGCGATGAAGGTTCGCGATTTTCACTTCTCCGAAGTCACAAAGTTTTAATAATTCAGGGCTTAAAATCTCCTCCCCCAGAAAACCGATTTGATAAATGCAAAATCTGCGTTGTACATCTTTGCCCTCCCAGCCTAATAAATGGATATGTACCGACGGTGCGCGCCAGCCCGGAGCGTTAGGCACCCCAACTGGGGCCATCCCGATCACGATGCCTGTGGCACGGGCTTCGTAGCGCGCCTCGGCAGCCCCGCCAGTCATGAAATCGTCAACATTGCACTGACCGCCCTCGAACGCCTGACGCACCGCGGCGGCGTTGACGCCGACGGCGCCAGCGGCGACGGTGCCGGCCTCCTCACTTCTCTCCCTCAAGATTTTTTCCGTGCCCGCGCACAAGAACAGGGCCTCGAACTGTCTGAAGTCTTTGGTCTAGGCTTCGCGTTTTTCCCATCCGGCGCCGCCGCCGAAGCCCGGTCCGCGGTCGAAGCCGCCGCCGATACAGAGCGCCTCCGCATCCTCGGCTGGCGCCGCGTTCCCACCAACACAAACTCTCTCGGCAGCCGCGCGCTCGAAACCATGCCCGAGATTTGGCAATTTTTCGTCGCTCCTTTCCACGCCTCGCGCGGCGTCGCTCGCTTCGAGTGGCGCCTCTCTCTCCTCCGCAAACGCGCCGAATCGCTCCTCCCCGAGCGCTGCTACATCTGTTCGCTTTCTTCGCGCACGGTCGTCTACAAAGGCCTGCTCACTCCGTGGCAGTTCCCACAATTCTACGAAGACCTGCGCGACGCCGCTTTTGCCACAACGTTCGCCATCTTCCACCAGCGCTATTCCACCAACACTCAGCCGTCCTGGCATCTCGCGCAACCCTTTCGCTACTCCGCCCACAACGGCGAAATCAACACCATCGTCTCGAATCGCCGATGGCTCCGCGCCAAACAGCGCGAACTCCGCGCACGCCTGGCCGTCGGCTCCTGGTTCACTCCTCTGGAAGACAAAGTCAGCGACTCCGCCAGCTTCGATAACGCCTTCGAGCTAAGGCTCCTCGAAGGCCTCGGCCCGGACGAAGCCATGCTCACCATGGTTCCTCCCGCGTTCGAGAACGATCCTCTTCTTTCCAGGGACATCCGCACCGCTTTGACTTCGCTTTCTCAGAAAAGCGAGCCCTGGGACGGTCCCGCCGCCCTGATTTTTTCCGACGGCCAATTCGTCGGCGCAAAGCTCGACCGCAACGGCCTCCGCCCCTTGCGCTACACGCTCACTCACGACGGTCTCTTGATTGCTGGCTCTGAAACCGGCCTCATCGATCTCGAAGAATCCCGCATCGCCGAACGCCAGCGCCTCGGCCCCGGGGAAATGATCCTCGCCAATCCCGAAGCCGGCCTCTTCCTGCGCTGGCGCGAAATCCTGAAGCGCCTGGCCATGCATCAGGCCAAGCACGCTGCTCCTCCCGTGCGCCATCTCGCTTTTTCCGCCGCCACGAATCCTCCCGTCGCCGGCGTGCCCAAGCGCATCGCCGCCGCCGCAGGCTGGACCGAAGATCAATTCAAGACGCTTTTCTCCGCTTTGACTCACGGCAAGGAGGCCGACTGGAGCATGGGCGATGATGCCCCGCCCGCCTTCCTCTCCACGCTCTCACGCACGCTCTGGGATTATTGCAAGCAGCGTTTTGCTCAAGTCACGAATCCGCCCATCGATCCGCTGCGCGAAACTCACGTCATGTCTCTCGACGTTCATCTCAAGGACGGCGTCCGCCTCCCCGGTCCTCTGCTCAGCGCGGGACAACTCGCCGAACTATCGGAGTTCTTTGCGCCCGTTCAGCGCATCGAAATGACTTTCTCTTCCGCCCTGGGAGTCCCGGGCGCACGCTGCAGTTTTGCTCAGCTATCTTCTACCCCTCTGAGTAGCGGCGCACGCCCGGGACTCCTCCTCCTTTCCGATCGCGGCATCAGCGCGGAAAACGCGGCGCTTCCCGCGCTGTTGGCCACCGCCGCCGTCTGGAAAGCGATGGTTCGCGAAGGCCTCTCGGACGTGCCGCTCATCGTCGAGTCCGCTCAAGTTTTTGACACGCATCATGTTGCGCTGCTCATCGCCGCTGGTGCCAGCGCAGTCGTCCCGTATCTCGCTGACGAATTCGCCGAATCGCTCGAGCCCGGCGGCGCCGACCGCATGCGCACCGCCATCACCGCGGGCCTGCGCAAAGTCCTCGCGCGCATGGGCGTCTCGACTCTCGCGAGCTATCGCAACAGCCATCTCTTCGAAATCGTCGGCCTCTCCGAAGATCTCTGCGCCGAATATTTTGAAGACGCCGCCGATTATCCCGGCTCCAAAACTCTCGACGACCTCTTCGCCGACTATGTCCGCATGCACAAAGCCGGTTTCTCCGCCGAGTCCACCGAACTCGGCGATGCTGGCCTCTACCGCTTCCGCAAAGGCGCGGAGCTCCACGCCACTTCGCCCGAAGTCGTTCGCCGCATGCATGCTCACGTGCGCGCTCCCGAATCCGGCAAATTTGCCGCTTTCGAGGAATTGGCCGAACACCAGGGCACCGTTTTTCTGCGCGATTTGCTCGAAACCGTTCCCGGCACGCCCGTCCCCGTCGAAGAAGTGGAATCCGTTGACGCCATTCTTCGCCGCTTCAGCACGCAGGCCATGTCTCTCGGCTCGCTGAGTCCGGAAGCGCATCGCACGCTCGCTCTCGCCATGAACATGATCGGCGGCCGCAGCAACACAGGCGAAGGCGGCGAAGATCCCAACACCTACCGCTTCGAGCCCGCCGCCGCGAACAAAATCAAGCAAGTCGCCTCAGGCCGTTTCGGCGTCACGGCAGATTATCTTGTCCACGCCGAGGAACTTGAAATCAAAATGGCCCAAGGCTCCAAGCCCGGCGAAGGCGGCCAGCTCCCCGCGCGCAAAGTCACCGAATACATCGCCCGCATTCGCCACGCGACTCCCGGCACGCCGTTAATTTCGCCGCCGCCGCATCACGATATTTACAGCATCGAGGATCTCGCCCAGCTCATTCACGACCTTCGCGCCGTCAATCCCAGCGCTCGCATCGGCGTCAAGCTCGTCAGCGGCGCAGGCGTAGGAATCATCGCTGCTGGCGTCGCCAAAGCAGGCGCGGACGTCATCACCATCAGCGGCCACAACGGTGGCACAGGTTCTTCGCCGCTTACTTCCATCAAGAACACCGGTCTGCCCTGGGAAATCGGCCTCCGCGAAACGCACGACACGCTGGTCCGCGCAGGCTTGCGTTCGCGCGTCTCGCTCCGTGTCGACGGCGGCCTGAAGTTTTCGCGCGACATTATCGTTGGCGCTCTCTTCGGCGCCGACGAATTCGGCTTCGGTACTGCCTCGCTCCTCGCAATCGGCTGCGTCATGGCCCG
>JBARBE010000046.1:0-76924 GCA_049792735.1 Candidatus Acidiferrum sp. | reverse complement strand
GGGCGCGTAAGTGTTGCATTCAAACGGGCTATGTGAGGGGTGGCAGTTAGCCGAAGACTCAGCAGCGAGCGCGAACCTGCCGGGACAAGGGGATGGTTACCCCCACCCCCGGGGTATCCAGAAATTGTAGAGTAAACGAGAGAAGGGGAAGAGTTTGCGGGGGTTTCTGTGGGTGCGACGTTTGCTCGGAGTGGAAAAAGAGGGAGGTGATTGGGTTGATGCGGATGCGTGGCAAGCTGGGTGGTCAGGCTTCGTGGGGATTTTAACGCCCCGATCAGATCGGGGCAGGCGCCGTGCGCGGAGTTCACAGAGAAGAGAGGAAGGCGGAGATTTCGCGAGGCAAACATGGTTAATTGTAGCGCACATTTATGTAACTTTCAATAAATATTATTTGTGAGTACTAGATTCGAAAACAGTACTTTCGAATCGGCTGTGGAAAAACGATGCCAAGGGGATTGCACAGAGAACTCGGAGAGCACCGAGAGCGCGGAGAATTGCATGGGCGTCGCGGGGATTTGCTCGTTTCTGCATGACACAGCCAAACCACCGGGTTGTGCGGCGCATCTTAAGATCGGGAGGGTAACAACCATGTCGAAACTCGCGATTTGGGCGGAACTGGAAGCGAAGCCAGGGAAAGAGGAGGAAGTGGCGAATTTTCTGAAGTCGGCGCAGCCACTGGCGGAGAAGGAGCCGGGGACCATCACGTGGTACGCGATAAAAATGGGTGGGCCGAAGTTTGGGATTTTCGATACGTTTGCGGATGAGAAAGGACGAGAAGCGCATTTGACAGGCGAAATCGCGAAAGCACTATTTGCCAGAGCGCAGGAATTGTTTGCGAAAGAGCCGGCAATTCATAAGCTCGAACTGCTGGCCGCGAAGGTGCCAGGCGCAGCGGGGACGAGGGCAAAGTCCGCGTAAGCCAGTTTGCGAAGGCGCGCTTACGCTTGCTCTGGAAGAACGCCTGGCTTCACGAGAACTGGATCAGGTCGACCCAGCAGTGCCCGGAGCGAGATTGCACTTGATGAGAATTGCGGTTCGATTTGGCTGCCTGAAATCGAGCAGACTTCTGCGCTCAGGGCTGGACGCGCGGGGAATTCCTCGTTGTTCCCACCGTGCAGGCGGCGGACACAAGACCACTTAAGGCTGTCGGCGACAACGCCATGCCGAAAATTCAGTTGGCGCTTTACAAGGCTGAGCGTATTTCCCACTCGGAAAGCCATAGTGCGAATCTTCGTTCGCAGATTAGGTTTGACATGGCTATTTGAGATGGCTATTCTGAGGCTATGAAAGTCAGTGTGGCGGATGCGAAGAATAAGCTGCCGGAATTGATCCGAGCGGTGGAAAACGGCGAGATCGTGACGATTTGCCGACGTGGGGAGCCTGTTGTGGACATCGTGCGGACAAAGGAAGCCAAGCGCAAAGGGCCGCGGTTCGGGACGTTACGGGGGAAGGTTGTGGAGATTGACCCGGACTGGTGGAAGCCGATGACGGATGAAGAGGTGGAAGCGTTTGTGGAGGGCCGCTACAAGTGAGGGTGCTGTTGGATACCGTCACGTTTCTGTGGTCGGTGAAAGAACCGGAACGAATCTCGAAAAAGGCCATGGCGATTCTAGCGGAGCCGGAAACAGAGCGCGAGATTAGCGCGGTTTCGCTGTCGGAGATGGCGATCAAGTGGGCAATTGGGAAGCTGGGAATTTCGCGGAGCGAAGTCGAGCAGGGAGTGGTGGACCTGGAGCTGCGCGTCCTGCCTTTTAACGGTGTGCATGCGTACAAAATGTTTGTGCTGCCGATGCACCACACGGATCCGTTTGACCGGCAGATTATCGCGCAGGCGATGGTCGAGGAGATTCCGGTGGTGACCTCCGATCGTATTTTTGGAGCTTATCAAGAGTTGCAGGTGATCTGGTAGCTTGCCAGAAGGACACTGAAATAGAGCGGGTCTGCAGTTACGCCACAGCGTCCTGCTGAGGTGGAATCATGCAAATAATTAGAGTTTTTGGAGCGGGCCGGGCAGAATGCCGGCTAGGGAGAATTTGCCGGGGCCGGCGAAGAGCAGGCCTAGGGAGAGGAGCAGCTCGGTTAGGGCGTACTCCATGCCGACGTGGCTGATGTCGTAGCCGTGTGGCAAATGTACAAGGACGATGGCACCTGCCATGACGATGATGACGCAGACGGCGCCGACGCGGAGGAGTGCACCAAGCAAGATGGCGATGCCGCCGGCGAATTGGGCGAGGCCGACTAGATAGCCGACGATTAGGGGCATTTTCATGAAGGCAGCGAAGTTGTGCGGGCCGGGGCCACCGAAAGCGCCGAAGAGGATGGCGGCGCCGTGGTAGATGAAGGGGAGCGAGCATGCTACGCGCATGATGAGGAGCTCGAAATTTAGTTCGCGGACGTTGTTGGAAGACAAGGGACTGGATGTGCCCATGTAGATCTCCTCTTTTTGGATGGAGAGGATGTACCAAAAGATAGGCAAAAAAGCCAAGCAAATTCTCTGGAGAAGCGTGGAATCCCTCTTTGCAAAGAAAAAGGGCGTCCTGGGTTGAGCCGAGGACGCCCTTTGGATTGAGGTTTGGGGCGAGCTGGTAAAGCTGCCCGGAGCACAGGCTGAAGCCTGTGCCACCTGGATTTAGTACATGCCGCCCATGCCGCCGGCGCCGGGAGCGCCGCCGCCACCAGCCGCTGCAGCCTTTTCTTCCTTGATTTCAGCGATGAGAGCTTCGGTCGTGAGCATGAGGCCCGCGATCGAGGCTGCATTCTGAAGGGCAAGGCGGGTGACTTTGGCAGGGTCGATGACGCCCATCTTAACCATGTCGCCGTACTCGCCAGTCTCGGCGTTGAAGCCGAAGTTCTCTTCCTTGGACTCGCGGATCTTGCCGATCACAACGGCGCCTTCGTGGCCGGCGTTGAGAGCGATCTGGCGGGAAGGCTCTTCGAGAGCGCGACGCACGATGCCTGCGCCAACGGCTTCGTCATCGTGCAGCTTGAGCTTCTCGACAGCCGCGATGCAGCGGAGCAGAGCGGAACCACCGCCTGCAACGATGCCTTCTTCGACAGCCGCGCGGGTGGCGTGCATAGCGTCTTCGACACGCGCCTTCTTTTCCTTCAGTTCGGTCTCGGTCGCTGCGCCGACTTTGATGACGGCGACGCCGCCGACGAGCTTGGCAAGGCGTTCCTGGAGCTTTTCCTTGTCATAGTCGCTGGTGGTGTTTTCGACCTGGGCGCGAATCTGCTTCACACGGCCTTCGATGTCCGCGGACTTGCCGGCGCCTTCGATGATCGTGGAATTGTCCTTGTCGATGGTGACTTTCTTGGCGCGGCCGAGGTCCTCGAGCTTCACGTTTTCGAGCTTGATGCCGAGGTCTTCGGTGATGGCCTTGCCGCCGGTGAGGGTGGCGATGTCTTCGAGCATCGCTTTGCGGCGGTCCCCAAAGCCAGGGGCCTTGACGGCAGCGCACTGCAGCGTGCCGCGGAGCTTGTTGACCACCAAGGTCGCCAGCGCTTCGCCTTCGATGTCCTCAGCGATGATCAAGAGGGGCTTGCCCATCTTGGCGGTCTGCTCGAGCAACGGGAGCAGATCCTTCATCGAGCTGATTTTCTTCTCGTGAATGAGGATGCGAACGTCTTCGAGGACGCATTCCATGCGGTCGGGGTCGGTGATGACGTAGGGTGAGAGGTAGCCGCGGTCAAACTGCATGCCTTCGACTACTTCGAGGGTGGTCTCCATCGTCTTGGATTCCTCGACGGTGATGACGCCATCCTTGCCGACCTTCTTCATGGCTTCGGCGATGATGCCGCCGATTTGCTTGTCATTGTTGGCGGAAATGGTGCCAACCTGTGCGATCATGTCGCCCTTGACGTCCTTGTGGAGCTTGCGGATTTCTTCGACGGCCACTTCGACGGCCTTTTCGATGCCGCGCTTGAGAGCGGTCGGGCTAGCGCCTGCGGCGACAGTCTTGACGCCCTCGCGGAAGATGGCTTGCGCGAGAACGGTTGCGGTGGTGGTGCCGTCGCCGGCGACGTCGGACGTCTTCGAGGCGACTTCACGAACCATCTGCGCGCCCATGTTCTCGAGAGGATCCTGGAGCTCGATTTCCTTGGCCACGGTCACGCCGTCCTTGGTGATGATCGGCGCGCCGAACTTCTTTTCGATCACTGCGTTGCGGCCCTTGGGGCCGAGGGTGATCTTTACTGCGTCGGCGAGGACGTTCACGCCACGTAGAATCGCCTGGCGGGAATTCTCACCTGTTACAATCTGCTTCGCCATACTGGTATTTCCTCCTGATCAGCTTTCTGCGAACTGTTGTTGCGAACCGCAAAATCTTGAAGATAACTGCGCCGGTCTAAAGACCGGCCACTACCCGTGACAAACTACCGGGCAAAAGCCCGGCGCTACGACTGCTTACTTCTTGGCGGCTTTGGCGGCGCCGCTCAGCTTGGCCAGAATCTCTTCTTCGCGAAGGATGAGGTACTCTTCGTCGTCGAGTTTGATTTCCGTGCCGCTGTACTTGCCGAACAGAACGCGGTCGCCTGCTTTCACGTCGAGAGGGATGAGTTCGCCCTTCTCACGCTTGCCAGCGCCGACGGCGATCACTTCGCCCTCCATGGGCTTTTCTTTTGCGGAGTCAGGGATGATGATGCCTCCCTTGACGCTTTCTTTTTCTTCAATGCGCTTCACGATGACACGGTCGTGGAGCGGGGTCAGATTCACTGCCATCTTGGAAGAACCTCCATAGGTGATCTTGCGTTTTGAAAAGAGACTGGAAGTGCGGAAGGGAATTAGCACTCCTCGCAGTCGACTGCTAATATAGCTAGAAACAAGTTGCATGTCAAGGATTTAGCAGACAGATGGGTGGAGCGGCTTGAATTTCTTGCGCCATTAAGTCATTTGTCTACAATGGTTTATATGGTGCAAGAAAAATACGACACTTGGTGATTGCCGTGCAGTTTTTCTGGGCATAGAATCTGCGCGAGGTAGCATGGTGCCCCTTCAGGTTCACGAGCGGCTGATCGTCTTTACGGCTGGGACGCTGCTTTCGTTCTTCTGGATCGTCGTCATCCTCGGCCATCGGCGGCAACGGAATTTCGAGCGCATCTTCTTCTTCGTTTGTTTGGCGCTGGTTTTCTTTTTCGGATGCTCGCTCTTAGCACTCAACGCCCAGCTTTATTACACAGCGGTCCCACAGACTTTGGCGATTTTTGCCTGGACGATTCTTTGCCTGGGTTTATGGTTCTTGCCGTCTTTGCTTGTCCATTTGCATGTTGAATATGCGGACGTGCGGACCATGATTGGTTCCGGAAAGATGAAGAGGCTGTGGCTTGCCGGAGCCTATGCCCCCGCGGTCTTGCTCATTCCTTACCTTTACGCGGCCTTGCAACTGCGATCAGGTAGGGACTTCGATTTGCCGAGCAATTCTCTAGGCATCCCCTTCCAAGTCTGGCTCCTCAGCGCGATCGTGCTGTGCATCGTTTGGCAACGGCGTTTCATGATGAGGGCGCCGGATAGGGAACAGATATCTTTCCACCGCCAATTGCGAAACAACTTTAGCGTTTTGGCCATCTGGATGGTTATCGGTCACGCGTTTCTTTGGCGATGGCCAAGAAATGAGAGCGCCGCTGCTGCTTATGGGTGGCTTTTGGCGCTCATTGCTCTGGTGCCGCTTGTTAGTCTCGTTCGCAATGTTCAGAAGTTCAATTTCTTGCAGATCGGCAAGCAGCGGAATCTCATCTATGCGGTTTTTGCGACCTTTCTCGCGCTGCTTTATTTGGGGCTGATTCGGCGAGCGAGCTTGTGGTTGGAGCCGTATTTGCCACCGGAGGCGACGGCGGCCATCCTGTTGTTTCTTCCTGTGGTGTTTTTTGAACCGCTGCAGCGGTTGATGAGAGGAATTCTGAGGCGGACGGCGCAAACGGAAATGGATCACGCGCAGCGCATGATGGCACCCATTCAGGAAGTGGCGCGGCTCGGCAATTTTGGGAAGCTAGCGGCTTTTGTCGAAAAGTGGCTCGGCGACGAGTTAGAGCTCGCGGAGGTAAAGCTTTCTTTCGGCAGTGCCGCCGAGGCTGAGTTGGAGCCGAAGGGATCCGCAGAGATTTTTGCAATCCGACAATCTGGGCGCACTTTGGGAACGCTGCGCGTTAGGGCTCATGGAGCGATGTTATCGGGCGAAACGGCGGCGGCGCTGGAGTTTTTGTGCGAGCAGTTGCCGGGGGCGCTGGATTTGTGCCGGTTGATTGAGGAGAAATTGCGATTGGAGAGGGAACTGGCGGAGCGGGAGCGGCTGGCGGTTTTGGGGCAGATGGCCGCTAGCATTTCGCACAATTTGAAAAATCCGTTGGGATCGATCAAGACGATTTTGCAGGTGCAGTTGGAGAACTCGGAGTTGCCGGAATCGATTCGGGGCGAAACGAAGATGGTGTTGGAAGAGATTGGGCGGTTGTCGTCGAAGCTGAACCAACTGTTGCAATTCAGCCGGCCGACGGTGCGCGGAGGCGCTGTACCGGCGATTTGCGACGCGCGCGCCGTGGCGGAAGAGGTTAGCGGAGTTTTGCGGCATGAGGCCGAGCGGCGCGGCGTGAAGCTCGGGGTCGAAGTTGGCGCGGCCGGAACACAGTTGGCTGCGAGCGCGGAAGCGGTGAGCGAGATCTTGTCGAATCTTGTGGTGAATGCGCTGGAAGCGACGGCGCGGGGCGGGCATGTGAAAGTGAGTGGCCTCAAGAACGGCGATGGATTTTTGTTTTCGGTGGAAGACGACGGGTCGGGAGTACCTGAAAGCGTTCGCGAAAAGATATTGCAGCCATTTTTTACGACGAAGACGCAGGGCACGGGACTCGGCTTGGCGATCGTGGCGAGGCGCGTTGCGGAATTCGGTGGAACGTTGGATTGGGAGAGCCCGGTTCGCGACGGTCGCGGGACGCGATTCCAGGTGATTTTGCCCTTGTTGGACTGTGGATTCCGGGCCCGAGAAAAGACGCAACGGCGACGAGGGAATTGATGAGACAGGCAGTTGATCGAGGGGCGGGGCAAGCCCCGCCCCTACAAAGGCATTTGATTCGAGAGGCGCGATGAGAACTATTTTGATTGTGGATGATGAGCCGGCGGCGCGGTATGGGTTGCGTCGGGCGCTGGAAGCTAAATACCGGATTGTGGAGGCAGATTCGGCGGCGGCGGCGCGCGCTGCGCTGAACACTGAACGGCCCGACCTGGTGCTGCTCGATGTCGTGTTACCGGGGCAGAGCGGGCTTGAATTCTTGCAGTGGATGCGCGGGCAAGGAAGCGAATTGCCGGTGCTGATGGTGTCGGCGCTGGATACGGCGAAGACGGCGGTGGAGGCTCTGCAGCTTGGCGCGGCGGATTATTTGGTGAAGGGATTTGAACTGGCCGAATTGCGGCAGCGCGTGGCGAATCTCTTGAAGCTGGCCACGCTCGAAAAAGAGAATGATTCTTTGCGGCGGCGAATGGCGACGGAGGGGCAGTTTGGGCAGATGATTGGGCGGACTGCGGAAATGCGGCGGGCGTTTGAGATGGCGGATCGTGTCGCGTGGGCGGATTCGACGGTGCTGATTCTGGGCGAGAGCGGGACGGGGAAGGATTTGATGGCGCAGGAGATTCATGCGCGGTCGCCGCGGGCGGGGAAGGCGTATGTGGCTGTGAATTGCGCGGCATTGCCGGAGACTTTGATTGAGTCAGAGTTGTTTGGGTATGAACGCGGCGCGTTCACGGGCGCGGCGCAGCAGAAAAAGGGGAAATTCGAATTGGCATCGGGCGGCACATTGTTTTTGGATGAGATCGGCGACATGAACCCCGTCACGCAGGCGAAAGTGCTGCGAGCGCTGGAAAACCGCACCATCGAGCGGCTGGGCGGAACGCAGACGATTCCGGTTGATGTGCGGGTGATTAGCGCGACGCACCGGAATTTGGCGGCGGAAATTCGCGACGGGAAGTTTCGCGAGGATTTGTTCTACCGATTGCGCGTGGTGACGATCGAGTTGCCGCCGCTGCGCGCGCATAAAGAGGATATTCCAGTACTGGCCGTGGCGTTCTTGCAGATGCATACGGCTAGATTGCGCAGTGGAGCTGGAGCGGGAGGGGCAAGCCCCTCCCCTACAAAGCGGCTCACGCGGGAGGCATTGGCGGCGATTGAGCGTTACGACTGGCCTGGGAATGTGCGCGAACTAAAGAATGCGCTGGAGCGAAGCCTGGTGTTGTGCCGAGGAGAAGAGATTGGCGTGGAAGACTTGCCTCACGAAGTCGTCAGCGGGAAGGCTGCGCCTCACAAAATTCCTGATGGCGCGAACGAGAATGGATTCGGCGAAAAAGATTTTCGAGAAGCTAAACGGAAGTTTGAGGTCGCTTATATTACGAAGCAGCTTGTGGAGCATCGTTGGAATGTTTCGAAAACGGCAGCGACGATTGGTTTACACCGGCAGAGCTTGCAGGAAAAATTGCGGGAATTAGGGATTCGAAGACCGGGGAGGGAATTGCCGGAAGAAGACTAAGAATTTATACAGGGTTCGCAGAGAACGCGGAGCCCACAGAGAAAAGGAGCCGGGAGCCAACCGATGAGCGCGGGGAACAATGAAAGAAGAGTTGGCGGATACGTTTTGGCGGGCGGCGGAAGCACGCGATTTGGAAGGGACAAGGCTCTGGTGGAATTTGCGGGACAGCCGATGCTCGAGCGCATGGTCGAATTGATGCGGAGCTTTGAGCAAGATGTGAAGATCGTGACCGCGCCGGGAAAATATTCGGGTTTCGGCGCAAAAATTGTCGAAGATCGCTGGCCGGGCGAAGGACCTCTCGGAGGAATCATTACTGCGCTGATTCACGAGCAAGAAAATGACCTGACGCGCGAGTGGATTTTCATCGTGAGTTGCGATATGCCCTTTTTGACCGCGGATTGGATGAACTACGTGTGCGAGCGAGCAGTGAAGAGCGGGGCTCAAGTCGTACTCCCGCAATCCATCCATGGGCCGGAGCCGCTGTGCGCGATTTGGCGAACGGACGCGCGGGCGGCTATCCAGGACCAGTTTGAGCAGGGCGTCCGCAAGGTGACTGCGGCAATAGCAAAGCTAAAAGCAGAAGTGCTTGACGAGGCCGACTGGAAACGATTTGATAGCGCAGGGCGGCTTTTCTGGAACATGAACACGGCGGCGGATTACAAAGAAGCACGCCGGATTGTGGAAACAGAATCGAATTAGAAATGTTTTGGAATTTAGGATGCTCGATTAGCACGCGATGACTTCGGCGGACATCGACGATGATGGAATTGATCGGAACCAAGAAAAGCATCGAGGGCAAGACCCAAGACTTTTTTGAGTTTCGCGACGTTTGCAAATCGTTTGATGAAAACGAAGTGTTGAAGAACGTTAGCTTCACGGTGAAGCGCGGCGAAACCTGCGTGATCATGGGGCGCAGCGGCGTGGGCAAGTCCGTTTCGCTAAAGCACATCATGGGATTCATGAAAGCGGATTCCGGGCGGATACTTGTGGACGGCGAAGACGTGACGAATTTCAGCGAGCAACAGTTCGAAGAGGTGCGGCGCAAAGTGACGATGGTATTTCAGTCCGGCGCACTGTTCGATTCGCTGACAGTCGCGGAGAACATCGCCTTTCCGCTGGAGAAACAGCCAGGGCTGGAAAACGAAGACATCGACGAATATGTCGCGAAATTGGCGAAAATGCTGGAAGTGGAAGAGGTGCTCGAGAAACTGCCAAGCGAATTGTCGACAGGGATGAAGCGCGCGGTGGCCATGGCCCGGGCTTTCGCGCAAAACCCCGAAGCGATTTTGTTCGACGAGCCGACGACGATGGTGGATCCGATCATGGCCGGACACATGGGCGACTTGATTTTGCGATTGAAGGAAGCATTTCATCGCACCTCGATTGTGGTGACGCACGACACGCATCTAGCGAAGAAACTCGCTGACAGCGTCGTTTTTCTGCAAGAAGGCCGCGTCGCGTTCTTCGGCTCCTGGGACGATTTTGAAAACTCGAAGGATCCTTTCCTCCATAATTTCCGCATGCAGGATGCTCTAATTCCCGCGCTGGACGTGACTCTGTGAGCCAGCCGGATGGCGGCGCTGCCGATCCGATCAAACAATTGCCGAGGGCGATGGGCTTCTGGGATGTGCTGCTTTTCAACATTGCCACGGTTCTGGGGCCGCGCTGGGTTGCGGCCGCCGCGCACAACGGAACCTCTTCGATCAGCTTGTGGGTGATCGCGGCGGTTTTGTTTTTCATTCCGTCGGCGTTGGTGATCAACGAGCTCTCGTCGCGCTTTCCCGAAGAGGGCGGTTTGTACGTTTGGACGAAGGAAGCGTTTGGCGATTTCCACGGATTTATTGCTGGGTGGAATTATTGGGCGTACACGGTTTTTTATTTTCCGGGATTGCTGATGGCCAGCGCGGCAATGAGCGCGTACATCATCGGCGAAAACGGCGCCACGCTTTCGCAGGATCGCGGGTTTCTGCTCTGGGTTTCGGTGGGTTTGCTCGTCGTGGCCGTGGGACTGAACATCATTGGCCTGAACATCGGGAAGTGGTTGCAGAATGTTGGCGGCGTGTCGACGTATTTGCCGCTGATGGCGGTGGTGGGCGTGGCCGCAATCGTTGTGATGAAGCATGGCTCGGTGACGCATTTTACGCTGCACAATATTTTGCCGACGTGGAACTGGGACACGGTGAATTTCTGGTCGCAGATTGCGTTTGCGTTCAGCGGGCTGGAACTGGTTTCCGCGATGAGCCAGGAAGTGCGCAATCCGCGGCGCACTCTGCCACGCGCGCTCTACACCGCCGCCGTGTTGATCGCGTTGATGTACATTCTCGCGACGATCGCGGTGCTGATTCTTGTGCCCGCAGCGGAGGTTTCGAACACCAGCGGCGTGTTTCACGCGATCACGGTGGGCTCGATTGCATTGCGCATTGGATTTCTGGGCGTCGTTGCGGCGATTATCGTGACGCTGGGGAACGCGGGCGGCGTGGGAAGCACGGTGGCGGGAATTGCGCGCGTGCCGTTTGTGGTGGGAATCGACCGCTATCTGCCGCAGGCGTTTGGAAAACTTCATCCGAAATGGAAGACGCCGTACATTGCGATTCTGGTGCAGGCGATGATCTCGTGCGCGATTCTTTTGGCGAGCCAGATCAATGATTCGACGCGCGGGGCTTATGATTTTCTGGTGAGCGCGACGAATATTCTTTATTTCATTCCATTTCTGTATATGTTTGCCGCGGCGATTCGGCTTTTTTCGCGCGCGGACCGCAAGGAAAATCCGGAAGCGATTCTCATTCCCGGCGGGAAGGTGGGAGTATGGGCCATTTCCGGAGTTGGTTTCCTGGTGGTCCTTGTCGGGATTTTTGTCTCGTTGGTCCCGCCCGGCGAGTCGGCGAGTAAGCTTGGATTTGAGATGAAGACGGTTGGCGGGACTGTCGCGACGATTCTGATCGGGCTGGCGCTCTATTGGCGGGGCGCGCGCGCAAAGGCGCGGGATGCCGCCGCGAGTTGAAAGCAGGCGTTCTTCAGAAACCCTGCCCGATTAACTGTTCGAGGCTGAGCTTCGAAATTGGCGCGGCGTGGCTTTCCTCACGTGCTTCGAGATAGCGCGCCACATATTTGCCGAGGATGTCGCCTTCAAGGTTGACCGCGTCGCCGGGTTTCCGGTAGCGAATGTTGGTGTGCTCGTAGGTATAGGAGATTACGGCGACTTCAGCGACGCGCGTGTGCAAATTCCATCGCGCGACCGTAAGGCTGATGCCGTCGATCGTGATGGATCCTTTCGGCACGACGTAGCGCGCAAAGGTTTTGGGAACTTCCACGCCAAACCGCCAGTTTTCGCTTTCGGGGCTTTCAGGATCGAGGCGCGTCACGCAGCCCGTGCCGTCAACGTGCCCCTGCACAAAATGGCCGCCGAATTCCTTGCCGGTAGTGAGAGGCTGTTCCAAATTAACGCGGGAGCCTTTTTTCAGTGCGCCGTTTTTCGCGCCGAACGATGTTTTCTGAATGGTCTCGCCGGAAAGATCGGCAGAGAAAGTTTCTTTCCCAAGAGCGACGACTGTCAGGCAGCAGCCGTTCACCGCGATGCTATTGGAAACAGCGAGCGCAGGGACGACGCTAGGCGCGTGTATCGTGACGCGCCCGCCGCCGGACTGCACGCCGAGAGTTTCGATTATGCCGAGATGCTCGATGATTCCTGTGAACACAACTTCCCTTAAATCACGCGCAAATTGCTCTGGAACGAGTTTACAGCAATTCACAGCGCAAGAAGAAAGCACTACACTACAGCCGAACAAGTCACAGATTCATTCGAGGTTGCGCTATGAAGGCCTGCCTGCTCAACGTTCCTGCTCGCGCCGAGACGAATCCGCTTCAGTTTACTGATGTCCCCGTGCCGCAACCCGCCAAGGGAGAGGTGCTGATTCGCGTGCGCGCGTGCGGCGTGTGCCGGACGGATTTGCACGTTATCGAGGGCGAA
The DNA here is from genome assembly GCA_049792735.1 of Candidatus Acidiferrum sp. Taxonomy (GTDB): domain Bacteria; phylum Acidobacteriota; class Terriglobia; order Acidiferrales; family UBA7541; genus Acidiferrum. The sequence continues at coordinate 64,458 of JBARBE010000046.1, read as the reverse complement.
TTGCCGCCGAAGAAATCTCCGGTGATTCCTGGGCACCAGGTTGTGGGCATTGTTGAAAAGCTGGGCGAAGGCTCGCGGCGCTTCAGTCTCGGAGCACGCGTGGGTGTCGCCTGGCTGCACCACACCGACGGCGTGTGCATGTACTGCCGCATGGGCGAGGAAAATCTTTGCGACAACCCGACATTCACAGGGTACAGCGTCGACGGCGGCTACGCGGAATACGCCGTTGCGCCCGAAGACTTCATTTACGCGATTCCCGAGGGCTTTCACGACGAGCAGGCCGCGCCGCTGCTTTGCGCGGGAGTCATCGGATTCCGGTGCTTGCGGCTTTCTGGGATCAAGCAGGGCGGGCGGCTGGGATTTTATGGTTTTGGCGCGGCGGCGCACGTGGCGATTCAGGTGGCGCGGCATTGGGACGTAACCGTGTATGCGTCTACGCGAGATGCGCGGCACCAGAAGCTGGCGTTGGAACTGGGCGCTGCGTGGGCCGGTGGAACGCTAGACGCGCCACCGGAGAAGCTCGACGCGGCGATTGTCTTTGCCCCAGCGGGAGAGATTGTTCCCGCGGCGCTTGGCGCGTTGCGCAAAGGAGGCGTGCTGGTCCTCGGCGGAATTCACATGAGCCCGATTCCGTCGTTCCGTTACGATTTGCTGTATGGCGAGCGCATGATTCGCAGCGTGGCAAATAACACGCGGAAAGATGGCGAAGATTTTCTGCGCGTCGCGGCGGAGATTCCGGTTCAGATGCACACGCAGATTTTTCCACTCCCTGAAGCCAATCGCGCGCTGAATGCGCTGAAGAATGACGCCATTGAAGGCGCCGCCGTGCTGCGCGTCAGCGCGTAAATTTAACGGTAAGCGCTGTGGAGTGCGGGAGCCGGGCTCCCGCTTTCGGTCTGCGCGCGGAAGGGACGCCTCAAAAGCGGCAGCACGGCTGCCGCACTCCACTGCTAGCGGTGGACGTCCTGCAGGTATCCTTCGACGGCGATATCCGGGCCGAATGCTCGCGTACGAATATTTTGCAGCGTGGAAAGATTCAGTTTCGGCGCAATGGCAAACGGCACGCGCGTTTCTCCAGAGATTTTGGGCGCGTAGAAGAGAAACAGTTTGTGGACGATTCCGGCACCGAGGGCGGCGCCATTCAGCGTCGGGCCGGCCTCGAGAAGGACGCTGAGAATTTCGCGGCGGCCGAGTTCCGCAAGAACAGTTTCGAGATTGATCCGTCCCATGCGCGAATCGGTGGGGAGGACTTCGACGCCAGCTTTTTCCAGTGCGCGAAGCCTGCGCAAGTTTGCGTTCTTCCGCGTGAAAACCAAAATGTCGTCGTCGGCCGTGTGCATGATGCGAGAGTGCGGCGAGAGCGTGAGCCTCCAGTCGAGAATTACCCGCAAGAGCGGCTTGCGCCGCGGCAAGCCACTACGATCCGTCAAAAGCGGATCGTCGCTCTTGATCGTGCCGATGCCGGTGAGCAGAGCGTCAGCGGCATGGCGCATTCTGTGAACTTCGGCGCGGGACTCTTCCGACGTAATCCAGTTTTTTTGTTTCTGCTTGGTGTTCCTCTTGTGCAGCTTGTTTCGTTCGTGAGGAAGAGCCAGTTGCCCATCGAGAGTCAATGCGGATTTCAGCGTCACAATTGGTTTGCTCGTGCGAATCCAGCAGGCGAAGGCTTCATTCAGGCGGCGAGCTTCTTCTTCGCAAACGCCTGATTCCACTTCGATGCCAGCGGCACGCAGGCGCTCGAAGCCGTGGCCGGAGTTGACGGGATTGGGATCTTCCATAGCCGCAACGACGCGCTTGACTCCCGCCGCGATGATTGCTTCCGTGCAAGGGCCGGTGCGGCCCGTGTGATTGCACGGTTCGAGCGTGACGTACATCGTGGAGCCCCGCGCTTTCTCTCCGGCGGATTTCAGCGCGACAATTTCCGCATGATCGCGCCAGTCGTACTGGTGAAAACCTTCGCCGGCAATTTCGCCATCGCGGACGAGGATGCAGCCGACCATGGGGTTGGGGCTCGCGAGGCCAACACCTTTGCGGGCCAGGGCCAGCGCGTGTTCCATAAACCGAGTGGCGTGAGCGTCCATTCGTTTGTCGAAGGTTTAATCGAAAAGAGAATTCGCGTAAGTTTCCGCGTCGAAAGGCACCATGTCGTTAATCTGCTCGCCCGTGCCGACGAAACGGATCGGCAAACCGAGTTCGCGCACGATGGCCACAACGATGCCGCCCTTGGCGGTGCCGTCCAGCTTTGTAAGAATGATTCCAGTTACAGTCACGGCGGAAGTAAACTCGCGCGCCTGGGCGAGACCGTTTTGGCCGGTGGTGGCGTCGAGCACAAGCAGCACATCGTGCGGCGCGCCGGGAATAACCTTCGCGGCGGTTCGCTTCATTTTCTCAAGCTCAGCCATGAGATTCGATTTGGTATGAAGGCGGCCCGCTGTGTCCACAATCACAACGTCCGCGTTGCGAGCTTTTGCAGCGGCCATCGCGTCGAAAACGACAGCGGCGGGATCGGCGCCAGACTTTTGTTTGATCACATCAATACCGTTGCGTTTCGCCCAGATTTCGAGTTGCTCGACAGCGGCGGCGCGGAAAGTGTCCGCAGCGCAGAGCACAACGCTGAAGCCCTCCTGGCGCAAACGATTTGCAAGCTTGCCGATGCTGGTAGTTTTCCCGGCGCCATTCACGCCAACGATAAAGATAACGCGCGGCCCCGCGCCGTTAGTTGAACTCGCGAGATTTTGCGCGGCCGCCGGCGCTAATCCAGAGTTTCCCGGCACGCTGCCGGACGCTGAGGCGCTCGCTCCCTCTTCGTTCATGGTCAGAATGCGAATGATGTGCGACTTGATCTCGCGCTTGAGCTGGCTAGCATCGGAAAGCGCATTGCGATCCAGCTTTTCGCGCACCGCGTCCAGGATTTCGCGGGTCGGCTTCACACCCAGGTCGGCGGAGAGCAGCGCGGTTTCCAGCTTTTTCAGCAGCGCAGGATCGATTTTGCGCTCGCCGAGAAAAATGTTTTCGACGGACTCGGACAGCGCCGCCTTCGTCTTGCTGACGGAAGCTTTCAGCCGTTCGAGCAGCGACGGCTCGACCTTTTCCGGTTTGCCAAAGAGAGAAATCATGAGGTGAAGCGCGATGCAGTCAGCGCAACTTAAAATTGTAGCAGAAGCGCTCGATCCGAGTCCGACGCACAGAGAACAGCCGGTGCAGCACTCGCAATGAAATATCAGGAAGAGCTAAACGGTAACTTCGACGGCGCTGAGGCGGAGCTTTCCGGCATTGATGGCGGATTCGAGGGCATTGACGACGACGGCATCGAATTTCGAGCCAGTGAGCGACTTGATGCGGTTCAGCGCGAAGTCAATGTCCATGGCGGACTGGTACGGACGGTTCGTGGTCATTGCGTCGAGCGTGTCCGCGACGCCGATAATGCGCGCCATTAACGGAATTTGCTGCCCCTGCAAGCCGTACGGGTAGCCGCGGCCATCGATGTGTTCGTGGTGCAGTTCGATGCCGGGGAGCATCTCTTTCAGTTGCGAAACGGGGCGCATGATGTTGGCGCCTTTCACGGTGTGCTGCTTCATCAAATCGAACTCTTCCGGAGTCAATGCGCCGGGCTTTTTGAGGACGCGGTCTTCGACACCGATTTTGCCGACGTCGTGAAGCAGCGCGGCCACACGAAGCTTGTCCAGCTCTTCGCTCGAAAGGCCAAGTTCGCGCCCGATGAGCGTCGAATATTTTGCCACGCGGCCGGAGTGACCGCGTGTGTACGGATCCTTTTCGTCGATGGCCGCGGCGAGCATGCGAATCGAACCAATAAACAGCTCGCGGTTTTCTTCCGCGGCTTCCTTCAGCCTTTCGATGTACTCTTCGATGTCGCTGGCCATCTTGTTAAAATTTTCGGCCAGCTCGCTGATTTCCGCGGCGCCGCGAACGGGCGAGCGCTGATGAAATTCGCCGCGGCTGATGGCGCGTGTGGACGCCGCGAGGCCGCGAATCGGCCCGCTGATGCCCACGGCGAAAAAGTAGCCGAAGAGGATGGCCACCAGGATGACCACGGTCACGAAGGCCAGCGCCTGGCGGTTCAGTTCTGTCACGCCCGCATCGGCGCGCGCTTGCGCCAGGCTGCGTTCCGCAATCACCGCCCAATTGACTTCGGGCAGCGTGCTGTAAGTCCCAATCATCTCGACCGAATGCTTCTTTTCGATTTGCGAAAAGTTAATGGTTTCTGTATTTCGAAGATCCGGCGGCAGCGCTCGAATCAGGTCGACCAGCTTTCCGCTGGCTTGGTCTCCCGGCACGAAGTTTTTTGTATCGGGATGCGCGACGATGTGGCCGGCGTGGTCCACCACGTACACCGTGCGGCCGCGCACGCTGGCGTCCCGCAAGCGTTTTGAAATCGGCTCCAGGGATACGACGGCGGCGAGCATGCCGGTGAAATTGCCGTTCAAGTCCTGGAGAGGAACGGCGAGGACGAAGGCAGGCTCATTGTTCGGCGCAAGCGCAAGAGGATTGCTGCGGAACTTGACACTATGCAGCTCTTCGGACTGCATGCAGGTGACAAAGGCGCGTTGCAAAGCCTTGGCGACGAAGGGATCCTGATCCGCTTGGAAGTTGCCTTGCGAAGCCTTGGTCCCTTTGCCGGATTTATCGACTGCGGTCAAATAAACAAAAGTGTCCTGATTGCTCTGAACAAACTCCTGCAGCAGTCGCGTCACCTTGGGCTCGGCGGCGGGGTCTTCGACATTGTCAATAAGCCCCGTCAACGCCAGAATCTGCCGCTCGCTGAAGAGCTGTTGGGTCTGATTGGCCTCAAAGAGCTGAATTTCCTGCGCCAGAGAGCGCGTCAAATTGGATTGCTGCACGCGTTCGGTGTCGACCAGTTTGTCCTGGCTGAGCTGCAGCACCTGGCGGTGGTAAAGCCCGATGGGCAGCGCGCTGACGAGCAGGAGCGCGCCCAGGACGAGCCACAAAATGCGCACGCGTCCCTTGCGTAGACGAGCCAGTGGGGATGAGCCGGGTTCAGGCATCTTAAGTCTATATTTTAGGAGATTAGGAGAGGCGGCGGGGGGCGCGAATGGCGGGGCGTCGCGCATCTGCAACTGGAACCTTGGTACTAGTGGCGCGGTCGAGGCCCCTGAAACAGCCCGGATCAACCCATTTTTGGCAGACTTTCAGCCTTGGCCCCGCCCCTGTTCGCGCCCTCTTGTTCGCGACTGCTCATTCGCGCTTGAGGGGCCGCTCCATGATGTTGCGAATGGCTTCCCGCGGCGACCCGCCTTGGTGCAGGATGGCTTCAACCTGCTCCGTTATGGGAAGTTCAATGCCCACCTCGGTGGCCAACGCCAGAAGAGCAGCGGCCGTGCCTACCCCTTCGGCGACCGTTTTCATCTCCGCCAGGATCGTGGGCAGCGAGCGGCCCTTACCAAGCTCAATTCCCACATGACGATTACGGCTTAGCGAGCCGGTACAAGTCAGGACGAGGTCGCCGAGACCCGCCAGGCCGCCAAGCGTCTCCTGGCGCGCACCCAAGGTTGTGGCAAGCCGGGTCATTTCCGCGAGGCCACGCGTGATCAGGGCTGCCAACGGATTCGAGCCGAGGCCTAGCCCTTGGCAAGCCCCGGCAGCGATGGCGATCACGTTTTTCATGGCGCCGGCAAGCTCGACCCCAAGCACATCTTCGTTGGTGTACAAACGAAAATTCGGCGCTGCAAACTCCTCCTGTAGTTCGTTCGCCAGCGCGAGGTCGCTCGACGCGAGAACGACAGCAGTGGGCTGTCCGGCGGCCGCTTCCGCGGCGAAAGATGGCCCGGAAAGCACCGCGATGCGGGGAGCATATTTCGGCGTGACAATTTGCGAAATGACTTCGCTCGTGCGCGCGTGCGAGGCTGGCTCAAGCCCTTTCGTGGCGCTGACGATGGACGCGCCGGGAAGTAGATGCGGCAAGACATGTGCGTAAACATGGCGAGCATGGGCCGCAGGAATGGCCCCGATGACCACTACGGCTTCTTCCAAGACCGCAGCCGCGTCCTGAGACACGTGGACCGACTCCGAAATTTTATGGCCTGACAGATAGGGCTTGTTCTCGCGCTGGCGGAGGATGGATTCCGCCAGCGCTGCGTCGCGAATCCACCAGGAAATCTCGTGCGCCTTGTGCGCGCGGGAGAGCACGATGGCCAGCGCCGTACCCCAGCTTCCGCCGCCAAGAATGGCAATGCGCTTCACGGTCCATCCTCTTCTTCCTCTTTCTTTTTGCGGAACGAAAGCGTTGGCTCGTCGCCCTGGACCATTCGCTGGATGTTCGCGTCGTGCTTATAGACAATCAAAAGCGCCGCGCCCAGCGTTCCAAAGGTGATTACATGTGGAGGCGCATGACCGGGCGCCCAGAAAAAATAAATCAACAAAGGCATCGCTGCCGCCGCCGAAATCGAGCCCAGCGACACGAAGCGCCAATAAATCACGACAAGAACAAACAGGATTACCGCCCCCAAGAACGCCAGCGGGCACAACATCAAAAAAACGCCCGCGGCCGTGGCCACTCCTTTTCCTCCGCGAAATCCCAGCCAAATAGGAAAGCAATGTCCCGCAAGAACGCAAAGCCCGGCGATCATCATCCAAGTTGCGCTCTCGCTGGTGAGCCGCGCAGCGAGAAAAACCGCCAGCGCGCCCTTTCCGGCGTCGAGCAGCAGCGTGAGAATTCCCGCAACCGGTCCGGCGGCGCGCAAGACATTCGTCGCGCCGATGTTCCCGCTGCCCATCTTGCGAATGTCCCGCGCGCCAAAAAGTTTGCCAAGAAGCAGCCCAAAGGGAATTGAACCGAGCAAGTACGCAGCCGCAGGAATCGAGATGAGGATTTCGTTCGGCTCGGCCATCGATGCTAGGGCTCCGGTGTGAAGGGGAAAGATGCAAGAGCAGTGTACTCCGCGCCCGAAGGCTTCAGCTTGCTTTCGATGAGGCGAAATTCGCTCACTTGGCACGAGCCGAATTCCAGCTCCGCGCTTTTCTGGATGGCCGCGCGCAGTTTTTCGTGCATGCCGGAAGGCTCGAATCGCGCCAGCGTCAGATGCGGCGTAAACGCGCGTTGTTCCCGCGCAAAGCCCTGCGTCTCAAGAGCGCGGTCGACGCCGGCTGCGAGTGCCGGCAAATTCGGCGATGCGTTCAATCCCGCACACAACACGCGCGGATGCTTTTCATTTGGGAAAAAGCCGAGTCCGCGAAAGTCCATCTCGACGGGCGCACTTGAGCGGACCTCTGAGAGCGCGCGGCGGATGCCTTCGAGCTTGGCGTTCGCAACTTCGCCGATGAATTTGAGCGTCACGTGAAGATTCTCCGGCCGTACCCAGCGCGGGCGCTTGTCCGATACTTGCGACGACCAAGCGCTTAGTTCCTTGACCAATGTTGCCAGATTCTCTCGCACCGCGGCGGGAATCTCCAGCGCGACGAAGAGGCGCACGCTCAAACTCGCTTCGGAGGCTGCTTGCCGTTATAGAAGAAATGGATGCGGACCATGTCGAGCGCCACTTGCGAAGCCTGAAAGCGGATGGATTCGCGGTCTCCAGGGAAACGCACGCCGCGTTCGTTCACGCCTCCGGCATGTGCCAGCGCGATGTGCACTGTTCCCACGGGCTTTTCCTCGGAGCCTCCGCCCGGCCCAGCAATCCCCGTGATGCCCACGCCGAACGTGCTGCTTACGCGGCGGCGAATTCCGTCTGCGAGGGCTACGGCCACCTCCGCGCTGACTGCGCCTTTCGATTGGATGAGTTCCGCGGGCACGCCTGCCCACACCGTTTTCAATTCGTTGCTGTAACAAACCACTCCGCCAAGAAAATACGAAGAGCTTCCCGCGATGCTCGTCAGCCGCTGCGCCAGCAAACCGCCCGTGCAGCTCTCCGCCGCCGAGATCGTGGCGCTGTGCATCATCAGTTGCGCTGCGACGACTTCTTCGAGGGGTGAACCATCTTGACTGAAAATGCGGTCTGCAAGAGCGATCTCGAAACCGCCTACGATTTCGTCGAGCGTTTTCTTGGCGTGCTCCGCGTCGTCCGTCCAAATGCGCAGATGGACCTGTGTTTCGCCGGGTGCGGCAAGAACGGTGGTGTTCACTTCGGGATAACGCTTGTAGATGCCGAGGATGCGCTGCTCGACGTGCGATTCGCCCAGGCCCGTGACCCGAATTTCCCTGTGAAGCATGCGCACGCCAGAGGAGCGGCGCTCCAGCCGCGGCAGAACTTGCTCGCGGAACAGCGGCTTCAGCTCGCGCGGCGGTCCGGGGAGCAGCACGATGAAGTGTCCCGCGTCTTCCAGCCACAGGCCCGGCGCCGTGCCGCGCGGATTCTCCAGAATTTCCGCGCCCTCGGGTACCATCGCCTGGCGCACGTTGACTTCCGGCATTTCCCGGTTCAACGCAAGGAAGCGCCCCTCAATATAACGAAGAATGTCGTCGTTACGACGAAGCTTGCGATGGAGCAGGTCGGCGACCGTCTCTCGCGTAAGATCGTCCTCGGTTGGTCCGAGACCGCCGGACGAAATAATCAGGGGCACGCGATTCAAAGCATCGCGAAATGCTTCGCTGAGCAGATCGCGGTTGTCGCCCACGATCGTTTTCCGCAGCACTTCGATCCCAATCTTGTTCAACTCTTCCGTCAGAAAGAGCGAATTGGTGTCCAACCGGTCCGGCGTAAGCAGCTCCGAACCAACTGCGATGATTTCCGCTTTCATCTTTTCGATTATCCCAGAAGCGGCAGGCCGCGAACGTCCCAGTCCAACGTGAAGAGCGCGCCGGTGGTAGCCAGAATCGCGCGGCCGGACGGTTGCAGCGCCATGCCGACTAGCCCGGAGCCACTCAGAGCCACCTCGGCATGGCCCTGCGGCGTGATGCGAACGATGCCGCGCCGCCCGCCAAGCGAAGCCGCGACGTAAAGATTGTTCTCTCGGTCAAAGGCCAGCCCTTGGGGACGTCCAAGCCCGCGATAAAACGTGGTGACTTCGCCGCCCTGCGTGATGCGGTAGACGCGGTCGTAGCTCGAAGTCGTCGGTCCCGTTACGTACAAATCGCCGTTCGGATGAAACGCGAGATGGTATGCGGCGAGAGACGGCTCGATCGTCGCAAAAACAAAAATCTCGCGGCTTAGGCTGATCTTGAAAATCGTTCCGCTGCGGTCTCCTACGTAGAGATTGTCGGCCCGGTCGAACGCGATGCCCGTGGCGATGCCCATACCTTCGATCCACTGTTCGGCGCGGCCTTCCGGAGTTATGCGGTGAATGGTGCCGTCATTGCGGCAAGAAACGAAAAGGTTCCCCGCGCGGTCCAGCGCCAGCCCGCTGGGATTTACCAACGAAGTGACGAAAGGTTTCACGCTGTAGTTCGCGGTGATTTTGTAAAGGGAAACCGGAACGCGCTGCCCGCGATTGCCCGAAAATGTGACGTAAGTGTTGCCGTAGGAATCCACAGCGGGATTCGCGATGGGATGCAAATTGTCGGCGATTTGCACACCAATCGAGACCGGATGAGGCTGACTTTCGTTCGCCGCGCTACAGACGCGCACAAGGCCGCCGCTCGCACCCTCAGGAACTCGCGCGATCAGTCGCTGCTCGCTCGCGAGGGCCAGACTGGCTTCCGTCTCTCCAAAACGCACCACCGGCCTCGGGTGAGCGCGCGAAGCGAAGCCACTGCCGTGAATGGTAATTTCGCCGCCAGGAATGCCGGCGGCAGGCGCGACTCTATCAATGCGGGGGATGCCGTTTTTTTCTGCCGAAGACCCAAAGCCGAATTTCATGACTAGCCAAGCAAACCAAAATGTAGCGCTGCTCGCAACAGAATAGCAGCGTAGACGCCCGCCATCCAATCGTCCGCCATGATGCCCCAGCCGCGCGGAAGCTTTTCGAGTTGCCGCACGGGAAAAGGTTTCCAGATATCGAACAGGCGAAAGAGCAGGAATCCCAGCAGCAGGTACTTCCAATTGACGAGGCTCAAAGTCATGAAAATCGCATACATGGAAAAATCCATATGCTGCGCCAGATGCGGCATCCCTATGGGAATCAGCGGCAAAATCAATGTTAAATGCTGCCCCGCGACTTCGTCGATCACTACGAACTGAGGATCCTTGATCCCCGCGAATTCCGCTGTTTGCGAGGCGCTCCACACACCGATGGCCGCCAGAACCACGAGAAGCGCCAAGGCGCAAACCAGCGGCAGTAGAAGCGCAGAATTGTGAATGTCGCTTCCGGGAACCAGAAAGTGTTTATCGGAAAACACGGCGTCGGAAAGCGGGTGCCGCGAGAAAATTCCACGAATGGATGCAGGATGCAGAAAAAACACAGCGGAAAGAACGGCAGTCGCCACTCCCACCAACGAGCCAAACGTGCCCGGGGCTTTAGGAAGATAACCGACACCGAGCGCGGTTGCGACGGCCATCGCCAGCTTCGGCTTTTTCTCAGCAGCCACGCCGCCGGCGTTTTCAGTGGATGGTGTCATCGGGCTTTGCAAACCCCTTAAAATCCTCGTCCTCTTCAACCACCTCTTGTTTGGCCGGATCGCTATCCGTTTCGAGTTCGCTCATATCGAACACCGGTTCGGACACGACATACTTCTCGGTAGCCCAGTTGCCAAGGTCGCGGTCCCGGCAGCGTTCGCTGCAAAAGGGAAAGTCCGCGTTGATTTCCGGATCGGTCGCCGTCTTACAAATGGGGCAGCGATGTTTCATGGGAATGACTCCCGACGGCTCGCGATTCACCTCCCGCCAAATCACGACGCCGGTATTTTTTCGTCTCCGTGAACTCTGAGCACCTTGTGTTGGAATCCCGTCCTGACACAGAGTTCACAGAGGCCGTAGAGCAGAGTTGCTGAAGAGTGAGTATAGCTCAGCTGAGGACGCGAAGCGGAGCGCCCGTGGAAATGCGCGTTAGCTGCTCGGCTGGAGGTACGCGCGGCGGGGACGCCGCGACAGTGCCATTGGCGATTCCGCGGCCGGCAGGCCGGGGCAGAATCTCGACGACGCGCCCAATCAAGTCATACGTATCCGCTTTTATGATTTCAATGCGTGCGACGTCGCCGGTCTCGGCGGTTTCGCCGCCCGGCAGCTCGATGTCCGTCAGATAGAGCTTGCCGTCGATATCCGGCGCCATGCCTTCGAGGCGTGCTTCCCACACCAGTGGATTATCCTTCGACGGGCCTTCGACAAGCGCCGTGGCCGTGCGGCCTTTCCACGCGCGCAATTTCTCGCGCGAGATTTTCTTTTGAATCGCCATCAGACGGTTGCGTCGATCGGTAATCGTATCCGCATCGACTTTCGCATCGAGTCCGTAGCTGTTCGCGTTGTCCACATCCGAATATTCGAACACGCCCATCCAATCCAGATTCGCTGCGCGCACAAAATCGCAAAGTTCCTCGAAGTCCTTCTCCGTTTCGCCTGGAAAGCCCGCAATGAACGAAGTGCGGAGGGAAACGCCCGGAATCGTCGCGCGAATGCGCTCTAAAAGTTTCAAGAAAGCGTCGCCGTGCGAGCCGCGCTTCATGCGCGCCAAAACATTGCGGCTGGCGTGCTGCAGCGGCATGTCCATGTACTTGGCCAGTCGAGGATGAGCCGCCAGCGTATCCAGCAATTTCTGCGTCACGCGATTCGGGTAGGCGTAAAGAAAACGCACCCAAAGCAAATCTTCGACTTGCGAAAGGCGCTCCAGAAGTTGCGCAAGCCCATCGCGAAGGCCCAAATCCTCACCATAGGAAGTCGTGTCCTGGCCGATCAAAGTGATTTCACGCGCGCCCGAAGCGGCGAGATTCTCCGCCTCGCGCACGACCGATTCAAAGCGCCGGCTGCGGAAGGCGCCGCGCAGTTGCGGAATGATGCAGAACGTACACGGATGATCGCAACCCTCGGCGATCTTGACGTACGCGGCGTGGCGCGGCGTCGTGATGACGCGCGGCGTAAGATCATGATAGAGAAACGCTGGCGCCGCCGCGGGCAACACGCGCAAATCGCCATCGACCGCTTCCAGAATGCGTTCCACTTCACCGGTTCCCACCACAGCATCCACTTCCGGAACTTGCTCGAGAATCTGCTCGCGAAACCGCTCCACGAGGCATCCGGCAACGATGAGTTTCCTCGCCGCGCCGAATTTCTTATGCTCCGCCATCTCCAGAATCGCGTCCACAGACTCTTTTTGCGCCGACTCGATAAAGCTGCACGTATTCACGACAAGAATTTCCGCCTCGTCCGCGCGCGGCGTAAGCTCATACCCTTCGCGCGCAAGAATACCCATCATCACCTCGCTATCCACGAGGTTCTTCGGGCATCCCAGGCTCACGAATCCGACCTTAGTCATAGGCAGTAAATTTGCGCCTTTGCGTAATTCTCAATTGTAACATGCGGCGGCGGGAAGGAACCAAACAGCTGCGGCTTAACGCGAAGCGAAGGAAGCCCGGATCTGCTCGAGGAGCGTTCGCAGACGAATCATGTCGCAAGGCGCGCCGCCATAGCGTGCTTGCGTGTAACACTGCGTGAACTCATGCACGGCGGGCGCGAGGCGCGGTAGCGAGACGGCCGCGGCAAACTCAAAGGGCGTTTGCGTCGGCTGGCGAGCGAAGCCGCGCCGCTCGAGCACGTACAAAAGCTCCGCGTAAAGCCGCGACGCCAGCTGCGGATTTGATCGCGCCAGCTCTGGAGAACGAAGCTGCCACGATAGCCGCATCCGCCGCGCGAACGCCACAACCAGATCGAACCGTAACGCCGCCAGAAATATCCCGATGGCAAGAGGAATCAAAAAACCAAGCCCGGCATTCCAGGACTTCATCCAATTCCGCCCTTTTATTTGCTCGTGAGCGAACCACCTTCGCCCAATTTCCGTCCAATTGCGCGTGCTGCGCTGCATGTTTTGAGCCAACTGAATTTGATGAATGAAATCGTAGTTGATGACCCATTCATTCCAGGTGAGCTCGAACCAATCCATGTACTGCCCCAGGCGCGAAAAAACGCCTCCTTGGGATTCAGCTCCCGGCGGCGTGGGATCAAAAGTCATCCAGCCTGTCCCAGGAAAATAAACTTCCACCCAGCTATGCGCGTCGCTGGCTCGGACAATATAGTCCCCGGCAAGATCGTTATATTCGCCGGGCAAAAAACCGTTCACTTCCCGCGTGGGAATCCCCAGCGTGCGAAGCATGATCGCCATTGCAGAAGCGAAATATTCGCAATGGCCCGCGCGTGTCTCGAAGAGAAAATGCGCCAGCGGATCTTCTCCGGGTTTCCCCGTGAGATTCAGGGTGTAGGCGAAGTGCGAGCGCAAATAATTTTCCAGCATAATGGTTTTGTCGAAAGGATTTTGCGCGCGCTCCGTGATCTGCTTCGCCAGTTCAGGAATTCGCGGATCGAGTTGTGGGAGCTGCAAGTAAACATCGCGAACGTCCGCCGGATAGTCGGCCGAGGCTTCTCGGAGCCTGCCCACGTTCGTGCCGGGCAGCAGCGAGTTTCCCTCGTAAAGCATGGTGCTGAAATTATGAAAGGGATTGAAGAGAGAACCGGTGCCATCGCGGATGATGTAGCTGTGGCGCGCGCCAGCATCTTGATTTGAGCCTTCTCCGGACAGGTTTCCGCGCAAAGACACCGCGTTGGCGGGCACGAATATCGTATCCGTCGCGACAGGCTGGAGAAGGATCGTGTAGTGCAGGGTGGTCGCGGTCCGATCCTGCTCTCCGGGCGAATCCTGCAGATTAATCCAGCCGTTCGGTCCGGCGGGAATAGTGACGTCCTCTCGCTCCGGCGAGTACCAGCGTTTTCCATCGAATGTGGTTAGCGCAATGCCGCGCCAGCGCAACGCCGGATAGCCCACCGGTTTGCCGGTGCGGACGCGCATGACAACTTCGGAATTTTTCTTGATCTCGCCGATTTGGCCCAGCTCGACGTCGTCGCTGAACCCGGACATCAGCGTCGGTTGCAAGCTGGTACGGCCGAGATAGCCGGCGCTGAATCGCGGAAAGAAGAAAAAGAGAGCGCCGCCAATGATCATGGCTCCGAAGGAAACGCTGAGCACCGCGAGAACCAGCGCGCGAGTGAGGCGTCGCTCTTTCAGTGGATGCGCGTCAACGTCCGGCCCAATGGCGTTTTTCGAGCTGCGCCGCATTTCGAGACCGACAAACGTGGCCACCCCAAACAACATGAACAAGAAGAAGAGTCCCAGAAACGTCGTGTCGATGGTGAGGACCGCGGACGCCAGAATGGCCGCGAAAGAAAGCATGGTCAGAAAGAGCGCGTCGCGATCCGTCGTGGCGCTATAGAGGCGGATGAGCATCACAAACAGTAGAAAATGAACGGCGGCGAGAAGAGCGGCATAAAGCCCGGGATTGGACGAGCCCTCTACAAAGGCACGCGAAAGAAAGAGAACGTCTAAAGGAAAAACCAGAAGATAGGCAACGACCAGGCGGGTAGCAATGTGCTGCGGAATTTCCGCGGGACGCCGCTGCCACCAGCGCACTCCTTTATAGAGGACGGCCGAAGGCGCCGCGATCATCGTGAATAAATCGAGCTTTCCGGTGCTGACCAGCGTAACGACGGAAGTCGCCATGAGCAAAAAAAGAGAAGCGCGAAAGAAACGCTCTGCTGGAAGCGCGGGGATACTCGTGGCTGTTGCGGAAGCGGCCATAAAGGGACATTCCATCCTAGCATTGTGGGAGCCCACGGAAACGGTTGTAGCGCGAAACCGTAACGTTTAGGGTTTTCGTTGATTCGGGGATGCTAGCCCCGATTGCACAGATTTCGCCGGTTGCAAGAGCGCGGCGCGCGCGATCTTCCGGGTGAGATTCGAGACGGAAAGCTCGGAGAAATCTTCCAGGCGAATCCTTTTTGCTCCGTGAATGCGCGGGATTTTTGCGACAGCAACCCGAAAAGGAAAAATTGTAACGTTTCGGTAAGTGACGGCATGGCGCAACCGGCCGAGCGGCTCAAGATGAAAAGTCCCGTTGTTTGCGGACAAGAGACTCTCGAGAAAGCGCACCAACTCTAATTGTGGATCCTCGCGCACCGCGACAGTTGGGAAATGCCACATCCGCGAAACCAGCGTGCCGACGTCGTCGGCCGCGGGCTGCCTCTCAACTTTTCTTTGGGGCGGCGGCAAGAGCAGAGTTTCGCCGTGCGGTCCGGAAAGCACTGCTGAAGCGAGCGTGATTTGCACGGGCTCTCGTTTTATTCGCTTCTCTGGAAAAGACTCGGGGTCGCCCGATTTGCGCGCTTTGCAGAATTTTGCAACCGGACAGAGCAGGCACTGCGGTGCGCGCGGCGTGCAAATCATTGCGCCGAGTTCCATGATGGCCTGATTCCAATCGCCCGGCGAATTCGGCGCCAGCAGTTTGCCGGCCGTTTCCTGAAGCGACCGCCAGCGCCGCGATTCCCGCAGATCGCCGCGAATCGCGCCCAGCCGCGCAAGAACGCGCGCCACGTTCCCATCGAGCACGGCACGCCGCGCGCCGAATGCGATGCTCAGAATCGCAGCCGCCGTGTAATTGCCGATGCCCGGCAGAGCGAGAACAGCCGCCTCATTGCGAGGAAATTCTCCTGCGTGATGCGCCACAATTTGCTGCGCCGCTTTTTGCAGATTGCGCGCGCGGCTATAATAGCCAAGGCCGGACCAATGCCGGAGCACTTCTTCTTCCGGCGCTTCCGCGAGCGAGCGCACATCGGGAAAGCGCGCCAGAAATCGTTCGTAGTAGGGAATCACGGCGGCGACGCGCGTCTGCTGCAGCATGATCTCCGAGATCCAGATGCTGTAGGGGTCCTTCGTTCGCCGCCATGGCAATTCCCGCTGAAACTGCCGAAACCAGTTCAATAACTGCGTCCGAAAAATTCCTATCTCGCGGCCGGTTAACATCGTGGCCAGAATTCTGCCATACAAGTGCCACGTCATGCTCCCGGCGCGCTCTGGATCGAGAATTCAACCGAGTGAAAGCCGTGTCGCGAGCGGACAGCCAATCCCAATATCGGACGGCGACGCCCACCGGCCACTCCCTCTCTCGCCTCAAACTATTGAAAAAAGAACGGTTGCCAGCATCTTCACGGGCGCAATATTGCTGGTAATCTGTCGTTTGTGGGTTGATTCTCCTTCGCTCGTGACGCTGGAGCCCCATTTATGGATCGATTGAAGCAGGATCTGGTTTACGCCATCAGGGTGCTTTTCAAATCCTAGGGGATGACGGCGATTGCCGTAGCCACCCTGGCGTTGGGCATTGGCGCAAACACTGCGATCTTCTCCGTCGTTAACAGCGTCCTCTTGCGCCCGCTTCCGTTTCCACATTCCGACCGCATCGTTTACATGCTCGAAAAGCTCCCGGGCTTCAGCACCAGCATCCCCATGAACGCGCCGGACTATCTCGCCTTTTGCGAGCGCCAACAGTCCTTCGACGGGCTAGGAATCTACAGCAATAAACATTTCGATTTGTCCGGAACCGGAACTCCGGAACGCATCATGGGTGCTCGCGCGTCCGCTTCGCTCTTTCCTCTGCTGGGAGTTTCGCCGATGCTAGGGCGCACTTTTAGCGCCGAAGAAGACCAGCCCGGCCACGCGGTCGTCATCCTGAGTTATGGAATTTGGCAGCGCGCCTATGGTTCGGATTACAGCATCGTTGGGCGCGCTATCCAGTTGGATCGCCAGCCCTACACGGTGATCGGTGTCATGCCCAAATCTTTTGAATTTCCGCTTCGCGGCGAATCCTGGAACAACCAGCCGGCCGATTTGTGGGTGCCCATGGCCTTTACCCCGGAGGAGCGACAAGGCTGGGGCAACATGTACAACGACAACGTTCTCGCGCGCCTCAAGCCCGGAGTCACTATCGAGCAGGCCCGAGCCGATGCCTCCCGCACCATCGCCCAGGTCGAGGCACTTTATCCTGCGCCGGTAGTGACTTTTTTTAAAGGCGCGCATGTCGGCCTGGACGTGGCGCCTTACCACCAAATCGTGACGGGCGACATGCGTGTTCCCCTGCTGCTCCTTCTGGTCGCGGTGGGTTTCGTATTACTGATTGCTTGTGCGAATGTTGCGAACCTCCTGCTGGCGCGCGCCACTTCGCGGCAAAAGGAAATTGCCGTACGTGCGGCTCTCGGAGCCGACCGCTGGCGGCTCGCTCGCCAAATGATTACGGAGAGCACGGTCTTGGGTTTGCTCTCCGGCTTCCTCGCTATTCTGATTGGCGGTTGGGGCGTGGAACTCATCCTGTCGCTCGCGCCGTCGCAGCTCCCCCGGATGCAGGAAGTCCGGATCGATTGGCGCGTGTTTCTATTCGCGCTCGTGCTCTCGTTGATCGTCGCGACCTTGATTGGGATCACTCCCGCTATTGAAGCCACGCGCATCGATCCGCACGACGCTCTCAAGGAAGGCGGCCGGGGCGGAGGCCCATCGCGTGGACGCCGGAAACTACAGAGCGTCTTGATCGTTTCGCAAACCGCGCTTGCGGTGATGCTCTTGATCGGCGCCGGCCTTCTAACGCGAAGTTTTGCCATGCTGCTCAAAACCGATCCTGGCTTCCGGCCCCAACGCGTGGTCACAGCCACGATCGCCCTGCCGTCAAGCGCCTATTCCAAAGTAGACGCCATCCAGAATTTCTGGAAGCGGTTGCTGGCCAGCTCGGAAAATTTACCGGGCGTCAGGGCGGCTGGCTTCTCGACCGATTTGCCTTTGGACCCGGAAGAGAGGGACGCCGTCACCGTCGAAGGGTACGAAGGTTCCCTGAATAATCTGCCCAACATCACCCAGAGTTGGATCATGGGCGACTATTTGGGCACCATGGGCATCACCCTCAAACGCGGGCGGTATTTCACGCCGCTGGAGATTGTAGGCCCGCCCAACGTCGCTATCGTCAGCGAAGCCGCGGCGCGAGCGTACTGGCCCGGCCAGGATCCGCTCGGCAAGCGCATCAGATATGGCGGCAAATTCTGGCGAACTGTGGTGGGCGTCGTCGACGACGTCAAGGATGTCTCGCTTCAAGCTCCGGCTGGCCCGCATGGATATACGCCGTATTTGGAAGAGGGAGCTGCGACCCTGGAGAGTCCGAATTTTGACGAACTCCGCACCCTCCATTTGACGCTGCGGACCGCCGTGGAACCTGCATTGGAGTTCGCCGCCGTCCGTTCCGCCGTGGCTTCCATCGATCCGCAAATTGCCGTGGACGACCTCAAGACGATGGATTCGGCGATCGACAAATCGCTCGCGCCGCAGCGCTTCAATCTCGCTCTGGTGGCGCTATTCGCGGTGCTTGCAATTTTTCTCGCCTCCGTCGGAGTCTACGGCGTACTTTCGTACTCCGTCAGCCAGCGCACCCGAGAAATCGGAGTGCGCATTGCTCTCGGGGCTCAGCGCTGGCGCGTTCTCGGCATGGCCGTGGGTGAAGGCATGATGCTGGCCATTCTGGGAACGGTGATTGGCATGGCCGGCGGTTTTCTTCTGACCCGTTTGATGGCCAGCTTGCTCTTCGGTATCACCGCGCGCGACCCGCTTACGTTCGCAGGAGTAGCCGTTATAGTCGCGATCGTATCCTTCGCCGCGTGTTACGTCCCAGCGCGCCGCGCCATGCGCGTCGATCCTATCGTGGCTTTGCGCTACGAATAGGCCGAGTCCGCGCCCCTCGCGATTTTCAGGCAACCAGGTCTTCAAGAAAGATGACCCAGGATTGGTTCCAGATATTTGATGGGATAGATCCGCGCGGCTCGCTGGTGACAATGACGCGGAAAATTTCCGGGGCGCTGGCTAAATTTGCGAGAAGCGTCCGCTTTGGGTCCGGGGGATACGGTTTTGCGGTGGCGAGATGCCGGAGAATATCGAAGATAATCTCTTCGGCTCCTGCCAGCGGCGTTTCAAAGCCCGCAGTGCGAAATTGCAGCACGGCGTTGCGTTCGTAGAAGTGCCAGGCCAGAGCGGCGCACATCGTGACTGCGCGCTCGAAGCGGGTGTCGGCATCTTTTTCGGCCTCGCTCCCGGGCATGTGCGGATCAAGCACCAGAATAACGCGGCAATCTTCTTCGCGCGTGAACTCGCGCACCATCAAAGAACCCAAACGCGCCGAAGCTTTCCAATGCACATGGCGCGAGCTGTCGCGCGGCTGATAGTCGCGCAGCGCGTATAAATCCTGGCCGCGGCCTTTGGCGAGGCTTTCGAGCGCCCCCTGCATGCCGGGAAGAACCTCAAAGAAATCTCGCGTGGGTTCAACGGAAGGATAGACCAGCGCCTCGGACTTCAGATCCAGACGCCGCGCTTTTTGCAAAAAACCGAAAGGGAACCTTGTGACAATGCGGAAAGCCTCCTGCCGATAAATGCCTCGGCGCGGAAAAATCATTGGCACATGTTGCTGCACGCGCTCGTGTTTTGGAATGTAGGGGAAATAAACCGGTGTTTCGAGCATCGCCGCGTTGGCGGCGTTTTTCCCGCGAACAGCTTCGACCCGCAGAGAGAACGATGGCAGAGTGAGTTTTTCGTTGTGCAGCTCGACGAGGCCCCGGACCGGTTGGCCCGCAAAAATATGTTCGGGCAACTCCAATCGCATCTCGACGCCAGATAGTGTGATAGAAGATAGAATTCCGGACATCAGAATGATCGCGATCAGGCTGGCGAGAATCAGGAAGAGCAGATTATTGCCTGTGTTGAGCGCGGCGATGGCCACCAAAAAAATCCCAAGAATGTAAATCCAGCCTTCGCGCGAAACGCGATACTCCATCTTGTACCCGAGCCAGCGCAGTGGCGTACGTTTCGCAAGAATCGGCACCAGCGTGATGGCCACCCACGCCGCGAGCAGCAATGCGCCGAGGGCGGAGACGATGGCTACAGCCCTGTGGCCCATTTCCGACGCTGAGCCGGAATAGAGAGCGAGAAGCAGAGCGACAGTCAGAGCAGCGATGGAAACAAAAAAGGCGCGCACAGCAGAGCGGTCAGCTTTCGCCCAGAGTTGCGCGGCGGTTGAGTGCAAGCTCACAGAGGTACGCGAACGGAGTCGACGATTTCCCGCAAAACGGATTCAGTCGATTCCGCTTTTCTTTGCAGCGAGGCGTGCCGCGCGCTGGCAACCACGCGGTGCGCAAAAACCGCGACCGCGAGCTGCTTGAAGTCGTCAGGCAGACAGTAATCGCGGCTATCGAGAAAAGCGCGGGCTTGTGCGGCGCGTTGGAGCATGAGCGTGCCGCGAGGACTGACGCCGAGCGCCAGCTGCTCGGTTTTGCGTGTCCGATTGACGATTTCGAGCGCGTAGTCGTGCAGGCTCGCGTCCACTTTCACGCGCGCCACGGATTCCTGCATTTCGAGGACGTCCGCCACATCGGCGACCGGTTCGAGCGTGGCGAGCGAATCGTCATGAATGTGCTTGCGCAGGATTTCGCGCTCCGTTTCGTGCGAAGGATAGCCCATCTTGATGCGCATCAGGAAGCGGTCGAGCTGCGATTCGGGCAGCGGATACGTGCCGTGATGCTCGACGGGATTTTGCGTGGCGATCACGAGAAACGGATGGGGTAACTGAAATGTTTTGCCGTCGACGGTCACCTGCGCTTCGTTCATCGCTTCGAGAAGCGCCGACTGCGTGCGCGGCGTGGTGCGATTGATTTCGTCCGCAAGAACGACGTTGGCGAAAATCGGTCCCGACCGAAACTCGAACTCGCGCGATTCCGGATTATAGACGCTGACGCCGAGCACGTCGCTCGGCAACAGATCCGAAGTGAATTGGATACGCTGAAACGTGCAGTGAAAAGACTTCGCCAGCGCTTGCGCGAGAGTGGTCTTACCGACGCCGGGCACGTCTTCGATGAGCAAATGCCCGCGCGCCAGCAGAGTAATCAGCGCGAGCTGAATGGCTTCTTCCTTGCCATAAATCGCGCGCGCAATCGAGCGCTGCAGCTGCGAAACGATCTGCGATGTGGCCGTCGACATCGGTTGAAAACCCAGGTCCTTCCTGTTACAAATAGATGACGCTTCCGAGCGTCGCGGCGGTACAGGCCGGGCGACTAGCTCAGTTGGTTAGAGCGCTCCCCTCACACGGGAGAGGTCAAAGGTTCAAGTCCTTTGTCGCCCACCATTTTTGCTTCCGCGTCCAAAGATATTCTATCGGAAATTCCCGATGTCCACCTTCTTCCGTACAATTGAGTTTCTATGCGTTAGCCTCTGGCTCGGGAGCGACGTGTTTCTCAGCTTTGTCGTCGCGCCGGGGGCATTCGGCATACTGGCGAGCCGCGACCAGGCTGGCGCCATGGTCGGGTATTCTCTGACCCGGATGCACCTCGGCGGCATCGCCTTGGGTATTGTGTTCCTTTTGGCGCGGTTGGCGCGGACGCGGACATTCGCCAGCTTTACGACTCCTGCCGCGATTTGTGTAGCCCTGATGATCGTGCTTACGGCCATCTCCCAGTACACGGTTAGCTCGCGCATGGCTGTGCTGCGCGTCCAGATGGGCTCGATTCAGGCGACCGCGGCAGACAGCCCGTTGCTGGCTGAGTTCAGCCGATTGCACCTCGTGTCGGTATCCCTTGAGAGCGGCGTTCTCCTGGCGGGAATTGCCGCTATGTTCCTCCTGGTGCGCGAGCTAACGCAGATTCGCTAACCAGTTCGGATACTTAGCTCAACTTGCCCCGGAAGGTTCCTTAAGTCCTCCGCCCCTCGACAGGTCTTCTGTAGCGTTGCAGCCAAGAGTTAAGCCCCCTGTAAGTCTTTCAGTACCGGTGTTTTTCGTGGAAGATCATCGCCTCGATGGTTTCCGTATGCTCTTGACGCGACGCTTGCGGCGGACCTTGGCAGGGCGGATCTTGCGCATGGCGGCGTTGCCGGCGCGGTGGCACGCGCGCCACATGTACCAGCTGGCGACGGTGCGATAGGGGCGCCAGCGTTCCCCGAAAGCGAGAAGCTCTTTGGGTTTGGGCTTATGTTTTTTGCCGTAGGTGATGGACCAGCCTTTTTGTACGCCCAGGTCGTGGATGGGAAGCACGTCGGGGCGGCCGAGGCGGAATATCAAAAACATTTCGACGGTCCAGGCACCGATGCCGCGGACCGACGTCAGCCGCTTGACGAGCTCTTCGTTGGAGAGTTCTTGCGCGTCCTCGAGGGTGGGGACGATGCCTTCGATCGTTTTTTTGGCGAGGTCTTTCATGGCGACGACTTTCGCGCCGGAAAGGCCGGCTTTGCGAAGAGCTTGTTTGCGCAGCTTGAGCATTTCTTGCGGCGTGGGCGCGCGGCCCGTCGAGCTGAGCGCTTTGACCCGTCCAAAAATGGTGGCGGCCGCTTTACCGGAGATGGATTGGTAGGCGATAGCTTCCAGCAGCGCTTCATAGGGGCTTTGGAGGTGGTCGGAGTCCATCTGAAAGGCATCCGTTTCGGCGATGAGAAATTTCAGTTTTTCATCGCGTTCAGAAAGCTGCTTGACGGCTTCGGCGAGGTCAAAAGACGGACTGGGAGGTGCGGCGGTCACAATGGCTCCATTCTGGAAACGGGAAGGCTAGATTAGCAAGTTTCGTCCAGTAGGCAAGGCTTTGGCATAGGAAAAGCTCTGACGATTCGATATGCTCATGCAGTTTTGGCAAGTGGCTCAATGCGGTCAAGGTGGGGCGCTCGACAAATTCAGATAACTTGAACTCAGGGATTTTCGCAGGCGAACGCACCGAACATTTTGATAAAGGGAGTTGTGCCATGAATCTAGAGATTCGCAGGGTGTGGGCTGTGGTTGCGCGGGGCGGCATGCGTGTCGTCGCTCATTCGAAATGGCCCGCGCTCGCCGGCCTTTTTTTCATGTTGACGTGGACCGCCGCGGCGCAAACCGGCGGCATCTCGCTGACGGTGGATGCGACGCAGACGCCGCTGAAAGTCATTCGGACGCAGGAGACGATTCCCGTGAAGCCCGGGCCGCTGACGCTTTACTATCCGAAGTGGATTCCGGGCGAGCATGGGCCGGATGGGCCGATCGGCAACGTCACCGGTCTGAAATTCACCGCGAATGGCGCCACGATTCCATGGCAACGCGATCTTTCGGATGTCTTCACCTTCCATGTTGAAGTTCCCTCGGGCGCCAATGAACTGCACATGGCGTTCGATTATCTGGAGCCGAGCGGCGCGGGCGGATTTGCGACGTCGGCCATGTCCGCAACCGACAAACTCATCGTCATCGAATGGAACCAGAACGTGTTCTATCCCGCGGGACGCCCGGCGAGCGAAATCCAGTTTCACCCGAAGCTGGTGCTGCCGGAAGGATGGAAGTTCGGCACGCCGCAACACGTCGAGAGTCAAACGGGAAACGAAATTTCGTTCGCACCGCTTTCGCTCGAGCGGCTGGTGGATTCGCCAGTGATTGCGGGGGAATTTTACCGCGCGATTGATATAACTCCGCCCGGCGAGCCGATTCACCACGAAATGGACATCGTAGCGGATAGCGAAGCAGCGCTGAACATGAGTCCGGCGGTTCAGAAGGGCTTGACGAACCTGGTAGCCGAAGCGGGGAAGCTTTTCGGCTCGCGCCATTACCACGAATATCATTTTCTGTTGACGCTCAGCGACCACGTGGCGCACTTTGGACTCGAGCACAACGAGTGCAACGACAGCCGCTTGCCGGAGCGGATTCTGCTCGGACCGAACGCGGGCCTGGCGATGGGCGAACTAGTCGCGCATGAGTACGCGCATTCGTGGAGCGGCAAATTCCGGCGGCCCGCCGACCTGGCTACTCCGGAGTACCAAACACCGATGCGCGACGATTTGCTTTGGGATTATGAAGGCTTCACAGAATTTGCCGGCCCTCTTCTCGCAGCGCGCAGCGGCTTGTGGACTGCCGAAGACTATCGCAACAATCTCGCGAATATTTCGGCCGCGCTCGGCGTGGGGCGGCCGGGGCGGACATGGCGCTCTCTGTTGGATACGGCGGTGGCCGTGCCGGGCGAGGGATTCGCGCGCGGATGGATGAACTGGCGCCGCGGCACGGATTATTACGATGAAGGCGACTTGCTCTGGCTCGAGGTGGCGACGATCATTCATCAGCAAACGCATGGGGAAAAGAGCATCGACGATTTCTGCCACGCCTTTTATGGCGGGCCGAACAACGGTCCGGAGATCAAGCCCTACACGTTCGAAGACATCGTTCGCGGGCTGAATGCGATTGCGCCGTACGATTGGGCGAAGTTTTTGCACGAGCGGCTGAATTCGACTTCGCCGGATCCGCCGCTTGGGGGAATCGAAAACGGCGGCTGGAAATTTCTCTTCAATGACGAGCCGCCCAAGGGCGAGACGCACCACGGCAATGTGGGAGACGTGTACACAGTCGGTCTGCATTTGGGCGATGACGGCACGGTGATCGACTCGATCGTCGGGGGTCCTGCTTTCAAGGCGGGTATCAGCTCTGGGATGAAAGTCGTCGGCGTGAACGGCCGCGTCTACGACCATGACTTGCTCGCCGACGCCATCGCCGCATCAAAACAGAGCCCCGAGCCGATTATGTTGTTGGTGGTGATCGATGGCTATTACAAAACGTGCAGCGTCGACTACCACGGCGGCAAGCGCTACCCGCATCTCGTCCGCGACGAAAGCAAGCCAAACTATCTGGGCGAACTGGCCAGCGCGCAAGTGGTAGGTCAATAAGGCACTGCGACTCATCACAAACTCAGTTTTTTGTTGCGCGTGACAAGTGCTGCCAGAAACTCGCCGGACGTTGCCGCGCTCCATCCATTTTGGTCAATGGAGAACAACCGACCGCCGGTACTGGCCGGAAAGAAAATCAGGAGGTGCTGGACGCAGTTTGGCGGGAAGGTTGTTTGAGAGCGAGAGCTTTTTTGCGGGCGTGATGCGCCCGGACGAAGATGGCTACAAGGATGCTTGCGGCACAGACTTCGACGAAAACTTTGCCGCCGTCGAGCCAGTCAATGGGCGAAGGTTTTAGCGAGGGGTCCGTGAAGAGGGAGTGCCAGAAAAGTGCAACGGCACCGAGATAAACGGTAAAGTGGAACGCCTTCCAGAGGCGCCGCCCGAGTTGGATGCGCAGATAGGAAGTGATGACCATGAGGGCGAGGATGTAGAGAGCGATAGCGCCAATGGTGTTTTCGAGCGGTTGCTGCGGGGAGTGGACCGGATAGACGATGTCGAGGACGCGAAATTTTGGGGATTTGTTGAAGAGCAGGACAATGGGATGCAGAGTTGCGAAGAATAACGCGATGTAGCCGGTCCAGTTGTGCAGCGCAAAATAATTGAAGCGTCGATGCGGCCAGTAGCGCACCGGGCTGTAGCGGAAGACCATCAGCACGCCGAGGAGCATGTTGATGGTGACGGCGCCGACGGCGATGAGCCCCAGATAGGCGCAAAGATCCAGAAGTGTAATTGGCATCGAATAGCCCGCAGCGGAAAACATCCGCCGCGGGCTATCCATTATGCGTAGAAAACGGAGATTTTCCAGCGCAGAATGCCGCGGTTTATTTATTTTGAGCCGATCGCAAAGATGAATCGCGCCGCAAGATAATCAATCGGATTCGACGCGACTGCCGCGCGACCCTTTCGGAATCGGCAACAGCATGGAAGTGCGAAGCCGATACTCGCGGTAGGCATCGCCGAAGTACGAGACGAGGTCGCGCTCTTCGAATTGAATCGCGAGCAGGATGTAGGCGGTCGTAGCGATGGAAAAGATCAAGTGGCCCAAGGTCATCGTGGGAGCGCACCAGAAGGCGATGACAAATCCCAAGTAGATGGGGTGGCGGACAATCTTATAGAAGGCGGGCTGCTTGAAGCCGATGGGCGTGTAATGCTCGCCTTTGGCGAAGAGACCGACTTGCCGCAATCCGAACAGATCGAAATGGTTCACTAAGAAGGTGCTGATGAGGAGGATGCCCCATCCCAGCCAGAAGCCTGCCTGAAGGGCGATGACCGCAACTTTGGCCTGAACCGACCAGATTACTTCCTGCATGGGGCGCCATTGCCAAAAGAGGAGAACCAGACAAAGACTGGCGAGCAGGACGTAGGTGCTGCGTTCGATGGGCCGGGGGATCAAGCGGGTCCACCCCTTTTTGAACCACTGGCGGGCCATGACGCTATGCTGAATGGCGAAGAGTCCCAGCAAGAGAGCGTCGATGACCAATGCGGAAAGAGAAAAGCTTCCCGAGCCGGAATCGATGGTTTTTGGGACGTATAGATTGCCGACAAACGCGATGGCGTACAGAAACGTGGCGAAAAAAATGATATAGGCGATGACGCCATAAAGCACCGCCGCAACCTTCTGCATTTTGCACCTCCTAGCAAGTATTTTTTATTCCATAGGCAGACTACCGTTGGAGCCCATTTTCTGTGGGATGATAGTGTAGAACGGCGGCTAGAACAAGCACTGGACGCAATCACGGAGCGCAGCAGCCTGGAAAAAGATGAGCGCGAGGGTGTGTTAGGATTGTGAGTTTCTGTTGAGACAAATAAGGCGGTAGGGGAAGGGACGCGACTTGCAGACGGGGATTATTGGATTGCCACAAGTGGGGAAGACGACGCTGTTTCGGATTTTGACGAAGGCGAACGTCGAGGGGAAGGGCGGTGGGTCGGCGACGCATGTTGGCGTGGCGAAAGTGCCGGAGCCGCGCCTGCTCGAGCTGGCGAAGCTTTATAACCCTAAAAAAATAACCTACGCGACTGTGCAGTACGTCGATCTGGGCGGGATGCAGAAGGAAAAAAACCGCGATGCGCTTGCGCCACTGCGCGAGGTGGATACGATTGCGCATGTGATTCGCGTGTTTGACGATCCGTCGGTGCCGCATTCGGAGGGGAGCATTGATCCTTTGCGGGATGCGACGAATTTGGAGCTGGAGCTGATACTTTCCGATCACGACCAGATTTTGCGGCGGCTGGAGCGGCTGGAAAAGGATCTGAAGAAAAAGAGCGATCCCATTTTGCTGGCCGAGAAGGCGGTTTTGGAAAAATGCAAGGCGCATCTGGAGTCGGAAAAGCCCTTGCGCGAATTGGAGTTGACCGCGGAGGAAAAAAAGCCGATCGGTGGCTTCTTGTTTTTGTCCGCGCGGCCCGTGCTCTATGTGCTCAATCTGGGCGACGACGAAGCGGACAAATTGGACACAGCGGTGGAGCGACACAAATTGAATTCCCTGCAAGGGCGGCCGAATTCGGCGGTGGTCGCGATTTGCGGACGTCTCGAGGCGGAACTCGCCGAGATGGATGAGAAAGAAGCGGCGGAACT
This sequence comes from Candidatus Acidiferrum sp., assembly GCA_049792735.1. GTDB lineage: Bacteria > Acidobacteriota > Terriglobia > Acidiferrales > UBA7541 > Acidiferrum. The sequence continues at coordinate 37,325 of JBARBE010000046.1, read as the reverse complement.
TCTGGCGTCGTACGGTTTGAAAGAGCCGGGTTTGAACCGCTTGATTCGCGCGACGTACGACTTGATGGGTTTGATCCAGTTTTTTACCGCGGGCGAACCGGAAGTGCGCGCATGGACGATTCGCAAAGGCTCGACCGCGCAAAAGGCTGCTGGAGCGATTCACAGCGACATCGAGAAGGGATTCATTCGCGCGGAAGTTGTGAAGTGGAGCGATTTGCTTGCCGCGGGCAGCATCGCCGCGGCGCGCGAGAAAGCCCAAGTGCGGCTCGAAGGAAAAGAGTACATCGTCCAAGAAGGCGATGTGATTTTGTTCCGGCATAGCGGCTGAGAAGAACACGAATTCATTGAGATTCAGCCGCGTTGATTATGGAGTGCGGCAGCCCTGCTGCCACTTTTGCGATTTATGGCACACGACTTGGCATTTCGGACAACGCTGGCGGCGGGGCTGGGGCTCGTGGCCGCAGCGGGGAATTTGATTGGCGGATATTTTGTTGTGCACCGGGATTGGCCACGGCGATACCTGCAATATTTTCTGGCGCTGGGCGCTGGGTACATGGTGGCGGTGGCGTTTGTCGATGTGATTCCCGAGTCGATCAAGCTTGGCGGCGAGCAGGCGCTGCAGTTTGTGCTGATCGGATTCTTTCTCGTACATCTTTTTGAACACACCATTGCGCCGCATTTTCACTTTGGCGAAGAGACGCATCTCGACGAGATGAGTCATCACCACGCCCGGAATACTGTGCTGCTGGGTCTGATCATTCACACGTTTTTCGACGGCGTAGCGATTGCCGCGGGATTTTTGGTTTCGGTCTGGCTCGGAGCCATGATTTTCGTGGCCGTTTTTCTCCACAAGTTGCCGGAAGGATTTACTGTAGCTTCCGTGGTTCTTGCCAGCGGACAAGGGCGGCGCAACGCAATTCTTGCGGCTGGGTTGTTAGGAGCAGCGACGCTGCTGGGAGTCTTGCTGACAAGCGTTTTGCAGAGCCAGCTGAAGTACGCGCTGCCGATTTCAGGTGGCGTCACCGTGTACGTTGCCGCGACGGATTTGCTGCCGGAAGTGAACCGGGAACCGAATTGGAGAATGGCCGCGCTGGTGTTTGTGGGAGTCGCCACCGTATTGATAATGCAGCATTTATTCCACGTTTAGCTGTGCCTTGTTTTCGCCCCGCCTTCGCCTAAATGCCAGATAAACATTTGCAACTTTAAGAGCTCGCAAGGGTTCGATAGAATGTGGCGGCTATGGCCAGGTCGGACGTCCAACTGATGCTGGACGTGAAGGCGGGCGACGAACACTCGTTCGAGCTTCTTCTCCAGCGCTACAGGACACCCCTTGTCAACTTTCTCTACCGCATGGTTCGGGCGCGGGAAGAGGCGGAAGACTTGGCGCAAGAAGTGTTTTTGAGAGTGTATCGCGCACGGAAAGACTACGTGCCGAGCGCCAAATTCACGACGTGGCTTTTCCGGATCGCGACAAATTTGGCGTTGAACTCGGTGCGGGACAACCGCCATCAGCGGATGGAAATCTCGCTGGACGCGCCGATCACCGTAGATGCGGAGGACGGCGATGAGAAAGCGCTGGACATCGCCGAGAAGCACCCGAATATCGAGCAGTACCTGGTGGAGGAAGCGCGAAAGAAAATGATCCGGCACGCGATTGATAAGCTGCCGGAAAAGCAGCGCGCGGCGGTGCTCCTGCACAAGTATCAGGAGCTGGATTATGGAGATATTGCAAGGATTCTCGAATGCTCGGAAAGCGCATTGAAGTCTCTGCTCTTCCGGGCATACGAAACGCTGCGGGTGGAACTAGCCCCCCTCGTGGCGAGGCAAGGGAAATAGTGGAACCGGTCTAAAGACCGGCCACTACAACTCGAGCTCCGAGGAAGTTGTAGTGGCCGAACTTTAGTTCGGTTCCTCGGGAAGTAGAAGTAGAACCGGGGATAGAGAAGGAAGGAAGTCATGAGCTGTACGCGAATGGAAAACAAAATTGTGGCGTACGTGGACGGGCGCTTGAAAGAAAGCGAACGGCTGGACGTCGAGAAGCATCTCGCGGCGTGCGGGGCGTGCCAACTGCGCGTGAACGAGTTTCGCGCGGTGGCGGGATTTTTGGATGAGCTGCCGCAGATCGAGCCGTCGACGGCGTTCGACGTGCGCGTGCGCGCGCGAGTGGCGGCGGAGCCGGTGAAGCAGGGCTGGTGGGCCTGGTTCCGGCCGTCACCGCGCGTCGCGTTTGCGGCGTCGTTGCTCTTGCTGGCAACGGTGTGGGTGGCTTCGCGGCCGCAGTCGCCGGATCGGACGCTGACGCCTGCGGACGTGGCACAGATCAATCAGGACCTGCCGATGCTGGAGAACATGGACGTGCTTTCGGATTTTGGAGCGCTGACCGACCTGCCGCAGCCGGTGCAGGCGGAAGATTCGGGCAGTCCCAACCAGGATCAAAACCAGAACGAGCAGCAGGAACAAAATCAAAAGCAGCCGCAGAATCAGGATCAGGGGCAGACGCAGAATCAAAATCAGCCGATGTAGTGCATGAGAATTCGACTCCAACTCGTAGCATGGATGATCGCCGTGGGGCTCAGCGCGGTGCTGGCGGCGCCTGGCCTGGCGCAGCGCGGCCGCGCGCGCTTCATGACGGCGCAAGAGCATCGAGCGCCAAGAATGCAGACGCGGAGAGAAGCGCGACAACAGCAGCACCAACAGCAAAAGAACGCGGCGAGAACGGCTCAACAGGAACGGCGGCAGAACGAAGGAGCGGCGAATTCGGGTGGGAACCGGCCGAATTCCGCAGCACGTCCCAACGGTAATCCCAACCGGCCACCGTCTGCGTATGTGCCGCCGGCTCCACAGAAGAGATTCAGCGATCTGACTCCGCAGCAACAACAAAGGGTCCTTGAAAACTACAACCGGTTGAACAAGATGGCGCCCGCGCAAAGGCAAGAATTGCGCGAACGGATCGCGACCTGGAACAGGCTGACCCCGGCGCAAAAGAATCACATCAGGAACGACGTCTTGCCGAAGTGGCGCCAGATGCCTCTGGAGCGGCGGCAGGCGATTCGGCAGAGACTGCGCGTGCTGCAGAACATGCCGGAGTTCGCGCGAAATGAACGGTTGAATGATCCCAAGTTCACCGAAGGAATGAGCGAAGAAGACAAGGCGACGCTGCGGGATTTGAGCCATCTGCACGTGGGCGGGCCGCCTGATGCGCCGAACGAGTAAAGCAGCCGACAGCTCACAGTAAGTTTCGCCAAACAGAAACCTTCCAATTCACAAAAGATTCAAGTCGTGCGCAGTTGTCTTTGTAGCGGCGCAGCATGCTGCGCCGCTACGATAGCAATGTGGGCAAATCTGGCGTTCGCTCGCGCGTTTCGATTCTTGCACGCTCGTTGACAAGGAGTCTCCTCTCGCGGCATGGTGACTAGTTCACGCCGTGCGCATCCAACGAGAGGGAGGGCGCCATTCCCGTTTTGCCGCCGCGCTTTCGCGCACTGCAGCACCGCAATTTTCAATTATTTATCGCCGGCCAGCTTACTTCGCTCATCGGCACGTGGATGCAGACGACGGCACAGCTCTGGCTGGTCTACAAGCTGACCAATTCCGCGGCGCTGCTTGGAGTTTTCGGTTTTGCAAACCAAGTTCCCATATTATTTCTGGCAGCGCTCGGCGGATATATCGGCGACCGCTACAACCGCCATCATGGCGTGATTTGGACGCAGACAGTCTCGATGGCGCTGGCCTTCCTCCTCGCGGCGTTGACGTTCGCGAACATCATTCAGGTGTGGGAGCTGATCTTCACGGCGTTCCTGTCGGGGGTCGTGAACGCGTTCGATGTGCCGATTCGGCAGGCGTTCCTGGTCGAGATGGTGAGCATCGAAGATTTGCCGAACGCGATTGCGCTGAATTCTTCGATTTTCAATGGTGCGCGGGTGGTGGGGCCGGCAATCGCGGGATTTGCACTGGCGTGGAAAGGGCCGGCGTGGTGTTTTTTTCTGAATGGCGTCAGTTTTCTGGCAGTGATCGCGGCGCTGTTCGCGATGCGTCTAGTAAAGAAGGTCTCGAAGAAAGAAGCGGGATCGCCGTTCCAGAGTTTGCTGCAGGGATTTCGCTTTGCAATGAGCGATTTGCCGATTCGGTCGACGTTGTTGCTCTTGAGCATGTTGAGTTTGCTGGGATTGCAGTACTCGGTATTCCTGCCGATTTTTGCTACGGACGTTTTACACCGGGGCGCGAAAGGATTCGGGTTACTTATGAGCGCGGCCGGAGTGGGCGCGGTGCTGGGAGCGCTCCATTTTGCGGCGCGGACGAGCTACAAGGGGCTGGCGCGGTGGATTGGGGCGACATCCACAGTGTGCGCGGTCGGACTGGTCCTTTTTTCGCAATCGCGATTATTTTGGCTCTCGATGGTGATGCTGCTGATCGTTGGATTTTGCGCCACGGTGCAGATGGCGGCGACGAATACGACATTGCAGAACCGCGTGCCGGATCAGTTGCGCGGGCGCATCATGGCCGTTTACGCGACCATGTTCATGGGCGTGCAACCGATCGGGTCGCTGATTGCGGGGGGAATTGCCACGCGGATCGGTGCGCCGTATACGCTCGCGGTGTTTGGAACGCTTTGTTTCTTGGGGAGCATGATTTTTATTTTTCGGGTGGTCATTCCGTTGCAGCGGCAGCCGGAGGCGTCGGCGGCGGCTTAGGACGGATTGGGACGGTACAGCCATGCGGGTTTGGAGCTGTTTAAGGCGGAAAGCGGGATGTCTGCGGACAGCTCTGCCCGGCCGGGTTGGGCGGTGTCCGTAGCGATCGCGCTCGTCGGAGCACAGGCTGAAGCCTGTGCCACCTCAGTGAGGATGGCGTCGACTTTGGGGCGCTGCGGGGAGAGCGAGCAGACGGGATCGGTGGCGGCGGCGTCGGCGGCCAGAAGGAAGGCCTGGCAGCGGCAGCCGCCGAAGTCTTGGGCACGGCGGTCGCAGGATTTGCAGGGTTCTTGCATCCAGGATTCGCCGCGGAATTTTTGGAAGGCATCGGAGACTTCCCAGATTTCGCGAAGGCTGCGAGATTTTACATTCTCAAAGGATAGACCGGGGATCACGCGCGCGGCATGGCAGGGAAGTGCATCGCCGTTGGGCGTGATTAGCATGAGTTTCCGGCCCCAGCCACCCATGCAGGGCTTTGGATATTTCGCGTAGTAATCGGGAACCACATATTCCACTTTGATTTTTCCGGCCAGGTGTTCTTGGGCTTTTTTCAAGAAATCTATGGACTGCGTGAGCTGTGCGCGCGTGGGCAGCAGGGAGTCGCGGTTGGCGAAAGCCCAGCCGTAATACTGGACGTGGGCGAACTCGACGCGCGTGGCGCTCGAAGATTCGGCGAGGGCGAGCATTTCGGGGAGTTGCTCGATATTGCGGCGGTGAATGACGAAATTGAGTGTGACGGCGAGGCGATGGTGCTTCAGCCAGTCGAGGACGCGGAGTTTGTGGGCGTGGGCTTTCGTGCCGGAGATTTCGTTGGCGGTGTCTTCGTGCGCGCCTTGAAAGCTCAATTGAAAATGATCGAGTCCCGCCTGTACGAGCGCGGCAAGCTTTCCTTCATCGAGAGGCAAGCCGGACGTGATGAGATTGACGTAAAGGCCGGCGGCGCGGGCAGCGCGGATGAGATCGAGGATGTCCGGACGAGTGAGCGGTTCGCCGCCGGTGAAATCGGCTTGGAGGACGCCGAGAGTGGCGGCTTCCTTGAAAACGCGAGACCATTCGTCCGTCGAGAGTTCAACGGCGTGAGCTTGCAGCTCGAGGGGATTTGAGCAATAGACGCAATGAAGCGGGCAGCGGTGCGTTAGCTCGGCGATGAGAGCGAGTGGATTGGCGAAAAGAGTGTTCATTTGGTTCGAGCGCGAAGCTCTAGAATACCTGAATCGAGGAGCGCGGATGGAACCACGAGCATCCCCCGCTTCTCGGGCGGATTCACGAGCGGGGCCGCGAACGCAGACCGTCTTGCGCCTACCCTCGACAACGGGAGTTGTCGTCTTATAGCTCACGCAATGGCCGAGACAGGGAGACAGCTGGAGGAGGGCCGTGGGCTTGTGGGAGATCAGTTCTGGTTAACAATAACCGGCATACCCCCCTGGTTTTTCGTAAACGCTCATTCTAAAGGAATTAAAGCTGCTTGTTTTGATAGAGTTACACAAGTGTTGATTCTAGAAGGCCTAGCGAGTTAGCTGCCAGAGCGCGAATCGGGGCGGCGAATGGAAGAACTAGCGCGCAGTCCGAATGCAAGGAGCGGGCTGAGGCTACAAATGAAAATGGCGGCCAAGGGCCGCCACACTGAATCCGTACTATTACCTGAGGAATAGAGTACCACATATTATTAAAATGTCAAGAAAAATATTGGGGCCCACGGGATGCGTCAGGGCTCGAAATCGAGGGCGCGGTCTTTTTGGAGGAGGGTCAGATAGCCGAGGATGTCTTGTTCGACTTTGGCGGGGTCGGCTTTGGAGTAGATTTGCTGTAGCTCGGTGATGATTTGGTGGATGGTGCGCTTGCCATCGCAGCGATGGACGATTTCGAGGCTGGGGCCGTTGAGGCGAAGGGCGCGTTCGGGCATGAGAAGGACGCGTTGGCCCTCGTTTTCGCCAAGGCGAACGCCGGGGGCGAGGCGCGGTTTGCTGGTAAGTTCGAGGCTCATGTGGAGATGGCCGCTGGATTGGGCTGAAAAGCGCCGGGAGGGGGCCAGCCGGGTTGGACATAGGAAAAATAGAGGGCGTCGAGTTGGGCCCAGAGGATGTCGCATTTGGCGCGAAGGGCGGCGTGGGATTTGTCTTGTTCTTCGCGCGTGCGGGCGTGTTTGACCACCCAGGCCAGGGCGAATTCGGCGTCTTCGGGGGCTTGTGTTAGGCGAGCTGTGAAGTAGTCGAGGCCTGGCGAGAGCCACGGATAGTGCTGGCGGAGACGATCAACGCGCAAAGTGATGAGTCTCTTTGAAAAAAGCTCGGTGAGGGAGGAGGCGACGGCTTCGAGATGCGAGCGCGTGGAGACGAAATCCACATAGGCTTGAACGGCGTATCGCGTGGCGGGGAGAATTCCTTCGCAGCGGAGCGCCTGTTCGCGGGGAAGGCCGGTGGCTTCGACGAGGCGCAGCCATTTTTCGATTCCGCCAGGTTTAACGCCGTCGCCATCGTGATCGAGGATGCGTTTGCGCCAAGCGAGGCGGAAAGCGGGATCTTCGCTGCGCGCGAGGATGGCGGCGTCTTTGATGGGGATGCGGCTTTGGTAGTAGTAGCGATTCAAAGCCCAAGCTTGTAGCTGGCCGCGGGTGAGTTTTCCCTCGTGCATCAGGGCATGAAAAGGATGTTTATGGTGGTAGCGCTCTTCGCCAATGGCGTGAAAGCCCGCGATAAAGGCGGCTTCGGAAAGCGGCGGCGCTTCGAGGGATTGAGTCTGGCTCATACTCATACGGCGAGTTCCATTCCATCATAGGCGATTTCCCAGCCGGCTTCACGGACGATGCGGGATTCCGGACCTTGATCATTCAAGATGGGATTCGTGTTGTTGATGTGCGTAAGGACCCGGCGAGTTTTTGAAGGGCGGAAGGGCTGGCGGAGAAGGCCGCGGTCGCCCCAGAGAGGCAGATGGCCCATTTGTCTGGCGGATTTGCTGCCTTTTTGAATGGAGTGCAGCTCCTCGTCTTTCCAGAAGGTGCCATCGAGAATCGCTAGATCACTCTCCTCAATTGTCCGCAACCAACGGTCTCCGATGCCCGGAAGTGTGGGCGCGTAGAAAAGCCGTTTCTCGTTTGAGACGAAACTAAGGCCTATCACAGCTTCTTCTGGACCGAGGGTGTTGCGCAGGGATTCGCTTACGTAATCCGGATAATTCCCGCTTAGTGGCACGGCTTTGCAGAACAGGCCGCTCCTCTTATCGGCGGGCGATGCCGGGACGAGGGGCATTAGGCGATCGAGAGGCAGCGTTTCCCATCGGACGGGAGGGTTGGAGCGCGTGAGAACGCGGAAGATCCCATTTTCTTCCGCGAGGATGCGCCGGACGGCCACGGTCGAATAAATCTGCAGAGGCTGGAATTCCCTGAGATGGAGAAGGCCCATCACGGCATCGACGTCGGCACTGGTTAGCAGAACTGTGTGAATTGGCGAGTTTCGCGAACCCGCGGGAGGAACAAAATCAGCGGACGAAAGGATTTGCTGGCGAAGATCGGGAGAGGCATTGAGGAGAAACCAACGGGCGCCGTCCGGGGAAATGGCCGCCTGGGTTTGCGTCCGAGGGCTGGCTTTTATGGTGCCTGAACGCGCACCAGCACACTGAGGGCATGCGCAATTCCATTGGGGGAAGCCGCCCCCGGCTGCGGAGCCGAGGACTTTAACGCGCATTCCGGCACGCCGGAAGATGACCGCTGGGGGCGGTCATAAGGTTTAGAGCTCGGCGTTGGCGTACGAGCTAATTTCGCAGTTCAGGTCGATTTCTTCGTGCTGAGGGGTGGTCCATTCCATGGCGAGAGGCTCCTCATAAGAGACGAGAATGAAAAATCACAACGAGCTCAATATAGCACAGACCTCAGATGGAGGGAAGGCCGTGACGAAAAATGTGTGCAACAACCGATTGGGAGCCAGGCTACGAAGGGTAGACAAGCGACGAAGAAAAAACCACAACCTGTGGTAGGGAAAAATCTGCATTTGGCGAGTGGCTGAAGGATATTAAATTTTCAACAGGATGCATGTTTTCTCTTGACAAAGGCGGAAAGCGACCTATTATGTGGCGAGAAGTGGAAGAGAGTGGCTGTCAGTAGAGCAAAGTAGAAAGTTCCCGGCCAAGTTAAGGCGTTCTCGAGGGCAATCGTGAACGTGGGCATTCTGGGCATCCAAAACAGGCGTTTGAGCAGGGGTTATGAAGCTGAGGGGAAACTGTCCGGCGAAAGTCGACGAGAAGGGGCGTCTCAAAATACCCTCCGTGTTTCTGGACGAGCTGAAGGAGTACGGCAACCAATTTTATATCACAAGTACGACGGGCGAGACGGCAAGAATTTATCCCATGAAGGTTTGGTCGGAAATCGAGGACAAGCTGGCGCAATTGCCGAGCACGCATGTGGCGAAGCAAAAGTTTCTGTTGAGGACAAGCTATTTTGGGCAGCAGGCGGAATTGGATGGGCAGGGAAGAGTGCTGTTACCAGCGGTGCTGCGCGAGGCGGCGCAAACGATGGGGGACGTGGATGTTCTAGGGACACTGAATTATTTGGAAGTGACGAACCACGCCAGGGTGATCGACAAGATGAAGAATGAGCCGTACACGGCAGCGGATGATACGGCGCTGGGGATTTAGGAAAAAACGGAAGTAAAGAAGTAACGAAGTAAAGAAATTCTAGATTTGCGGGGCAGTGGGGCGAAGGGCTTAACCGATTGAAAGCGGCGCATACGCCGGTGATGTTGGAAGAGGTGCTGGAATGGCTGGGCATCAGGCCGGAAGGAACGTACATCGACGTCACGCTGGGAGCCGGCGGGCATTCGGCGGCGATAGCAGAAAAGCTGACGTCGGGAAAGTTGATCAGCCTGGACCGGGACGCACAGGCGTTAGAACTGGCGCGGGAGCGGCTGAAGAGTTTCGGAACGAAAGTGACGCTGGTGCAGTCGCCGTTCTCGAGGATTGCGGAGGTCGCACACGAGTTGGGGATTCCGAAGGTGGACGGGGTCTTGGCCGACTTGGGAGTTTCGAGCATGCAGCTTGATCAGGCCGCGCGGGGATTTTCGTTTCGAGAAGCGGCCGAGTTGGATATGAGGATGGACGCCGTGAACGACGAATTGACGGCAGGAGACATTGTGAATCGCTGGCCCGAAAAAGAGATGGCCGATTTGCTCTACCGCGAGGCGGATGAGCACGATTCCAGAAGGATCGCCAGGGCGATTGTACGCGCGCGGCCGATAAGAGATACCGCGCACCTGGCAACGGTTGTGGCAGGGGCCCGTAAGCACTGGGGAAGGCAGAGACTGCATCCCGCAACAAAAACGTTTCTGGCGCTGCGGATAGCGGTGAATCGAGAGATGGAGGAACTCGGGCAGTTTCTAACGCGGACCCCTGACACATTAAATTCCGGCGGGCGCATGGTGGTGCTGAGCTACCACTCGCGCGAAGACCGAATCGTGAAGCACGCATTCCAAGAGGGAGAGCGTCAGGGGACGCTCCGAGTGCTCACCCGTCACGTGATCCAGCCGACCGAGGAAGAGAAGGCGGCCAACCCGCGTTCGCGAAGCGCGAAACTGCGGTGCGCAGAAAGAGTGTAGTGATGAGCGGCAAGAGAAAAAGAGCAGCGGTGGCGGAGTTTCATACCGTCAAGCGGATAGATAACTCGCGGCTGGTGCGGAATGTGGAGCCGGCGAAGATGCGGAATCTTTGGCGGACTGTCGCCCTGGGCAGCATTGTGGCGGCGTTCTTCATGCTTTACATTTTTCAGCACTTTCGCTGCATCGATTTGAGTTTTCAGCTGGAAGATTTCAAGGGCCAGCAAATGAAAGCCGCGGCGTTGAATTCGGAGTTGAAACTGGAAATTGCGGGACTGCGCGATCCGATGCGGATTGATGTGATTGCGCGGCGCCGTCTGGGCCTGACCGAACCGCTGCCGTCGCAAGTGCAGGAATACGATGAACCGGACGGCGCGGAAGTGGCCGCGCACTACGTGCGGCCGAACCACGTGCCGTGAAGTCGCCGACCGGCGTGGCGTTCCCAAATAAAATTTTTACCGTTACCGTGAGCTTCCGACCGGAGCGTTTGCCGACCTGAATTCATTATGCGACAAGACCGCGTCCACGTCCGTTTGCTCATCATCGCCGGCGTGGCGTTCTTGTGGATGACCGCGGTTTTCGGGCGGCTCACTTACCTGCAACTCTTCCTTCATAGCGAATACCTGGCGCGGGCGCTGCGCCAGCAGCAGCGCACCATCGAAATAACACCAGAACGAGGAGCTATCTACGACCGGAATAAGCGGCCGTTGGCGATGAGCATTCCCGTGGATTCGGCGTTTGCGGTGCCAGGGGAGATTGCCGACGAAAATTTGGCGGCGCGGCTGCTGTCTGGGGTGGTCGACGTTCCGGAAGAGGTGCTCGAACAACGTTTCGAATCATCGAAGTCGTTTGTGTGGATTTCGCGAAAGCTGCCGCCGGAAAAGGCGGAGGCGATTACCGCGCTGAACCTCAAGGGTGTGTATCTTCAGAAAGAAAACCAGCGGTTTTACCCAAAGCGGGATCTTGCGGCGCACGTGCTGGGGTTTGTGGATATGGACGAGAAGGGGCTCGGGGGGATCGAATACGAGCTGGACAGCGAGATTCGCGGCGAGAGCGGGAAGATCGTGGTGATGGAGGATGCGAAGAAACGCTGGTTTGATGCCAGCCAGGCGAAACTGAATAATGGCGCGGATGTCGTTCTGACGCTGGACGAGAAAATTCAATACCTTGCGGAGCGCGAGCTGGACGCGGCCATTGCGCAGACTCATGCAATTGCGGGTACCGCGATCGTCATGAATCCGAATAACGGAGAGATTCTGGCGCTGGCGAACTGGCCGACGTTCAATCCCAATAAGGCCAACGAGGCGCCGGCGGAAGCGCGTATGGATCGCGCGGTAAGCGCACTTTATGAACCGGGCTCGACATTTAAGCTGGTGACTCTGGCGGCGGCGTTCAATGAAGGGATCACACGGCCCGACGAAGTTTTCGATTGTGAAAACGGCAGCGTGCTGGTGGCGGGGCACCGGATCCACGACCACAAGGCGTTTCAATTGCTGACCGTCTCGCAGATTCTTGCGGAGTCGAGCGACGTGGGCGCGATCAAAATTGCGTTGCGGCTGCAAGCGCCTCGATTCTACGACTACATTCGCGCGTTTGGTTTTGGCGCGCTCACGGGCGTTGATTTGCCCGGCGAAAGCAGAGGAATCTTGCGTCCTGTGAACGACTGGGGCTCGTTCTCGATAGGCTCGATTTCGATGGGACAAGAGGTTGGCGTTACTCCCATACAACTGATCACGGCGGTTTCGGCGATCGCCAACGGTGGGTTGTTGTATAGGCCGCACGTGGTCGAGGAGTTGGAGCGAGACGGGCGAGCGCTGCCGGCCGAGGGGGTGTTGGCTCCGACGGAACCGCGGCGAGTCATTCGCCCGGAAACTGCGGCAACCATGCGCCGGCTGATGGAGGGCGTGGTGCTTTATGGGACGGGCCCGAAAGCGCATCTCGATGGGTGGACTTCTGCCGGGAAAACGGGTACGGCGCAAAAAATTGATCCATCGACGGGACGCTATTCGCGGACGCATTACATCGCATCCTTTACGGGATTCGCGCCGATCAACAATCCGGCGGTGGCGATTCTCGTGTCACTGGATTCTCCGGTGGGAGAGCACGAAGGCGGAGAGGTTGCCGCGCCGGTGTTCAAACGCATCGCCGAAGAGGTCTTGACGTATCTCGATGTGCCGCGCGATGTTCCGCTGAATCCGAAGCTCATCCAAGCAGATTATACAAAGCAGGCAAGCGAGGACCGGAGCAGGCTCGATGACCTTTCTTCCGTGGATTTTTCCGCACAGCCCGATTCGGCATCCACGGCCTCACAGGCCACAAAAGGCCGGGAACAGAAGAACACACTGGAGCAGCCTTTGACGGTTGCCGTGGACCAGGGAGGCGAAGTCGAAGTACCGAATTTTAGCGGGAAGACGATGCGCGACGTGGCGGATATCTCGCTGAAGCTGGGGCTGGATCCGGTTTTGGTTGGCAGCAATCTTGCAGTGGATCAATCGCCAGCGGCGGGCGCCAAGGTGAGACGGGGCGCAAAAATCACGGTGCGATTCGGGACACCGGCCGAGAAGAATTCGAAGCCGCCGTCGGGAAACAGGAATTAGGATGAGAACTGGATTGAGCGATCTAGAAGAAACCCGCAACTCGAAAGCGAACCACGCCGATGAAGCCCCGCAAGATTCATCGACGCCACGCGTTCCGCCGCGAAGCATGAAACTGCGCGACTTACTCGAAGGCACGGAAGCGCGCGTCGGTGCGTCCGCAGGGGAGTTGGAAATCCGCCGGGTCACTTGCGATTCGCGGAAGGCAGAGCCACGCGCGCTTTTTTTTGCGCTGCATGGCGCGAAGGCGGATGGGAATGAGTTTATTCGAGATGCGGTCTCGCGGGGCGCTGTGGCGATCGTCAGCGAAGACGCGGCCCCGGCATCGATTCCGTCGAGCGTCGCTTGGATCCAAGTGCGCGAAGCGCGCAAGGCGCTGGCGGTTGCGGCGGCGAACTTTTTTGGGCATCCGGCGGAGGCTTTGCGTCTCGTCGCCGTGACCGGCACGAATGGCAAAACCACGACGACTGCGTTGATCGATGCGATTGTGAAAGCCGCGGGCGCGAAGACCGGTCTCTTCGGAACGATTGCTTATCACACGCCGCTCGGCGACTATCCCGCGCCGAATACCACCCCGGAATCTGTCGACCTGCAAGGATTTCTTGCGGAGATTCGCGATGCGGGCGGCAAGTACGCCGTGCTGGAGGCGAGTTCGCACTCACTGGCCATGGACCGTCTGTGGGGCTGCCATTTTGCCGCGGCAGTTTTCACGAATTTGACGCGCGAGCACATGGATTATCACAAAACGTTTGAAGATTATTTCGAGGCTAAAAAGAGGCTGATCGAGGGTACGGGCGCCGGCGCTCCGGACGTCGCGGTCATCAACACGGATGACGAGTATGGCAAGCGCTTGCCCGGACTGGCGAAGAAAACTGTGAGCTACGGCCTCGAATCCGACGCCGAGATCACCACGAAGAAATTCCAGCTGACGTTCAACGGTTTGGCATTCACGGCGCACACGCCTAACGGAAAAGTGCAGGTTGCGTCGCGGCTGGTAGGCCGCATTAATGTTTACAACATTCTCGCGGCGATTGGAGCGGCACAGGCGCTAGGGCTTTCTAACGAAGTCATCGAAGCGGGGATACGCAACCTCGAAAGCGTTTCGGGGCGCTTTCAGCGTATCGACCTTGGCCAGCCATTTTTTGTGGTGGTGGATTATGCGCATACGGACGACGCGCTGGAAAATCTGATTCGTACCGCGCGAGAGCTCAATCCCAAAGGGCGCATCATCACGCTTTTCGGATGCGGCGGCGGAAAAGACAGAACGAAACGTCCCGTGATGGGAGAAGTGACCGGACGCCTAAGCGACTTGACGATTCTCTCGAGCGACAATCCACGGAACGAAGATCCGTTGAAAATCATCAGCGACATCATCGTGGGACTCCAGAAAACGGGCGGAAAATATTTGATCGAACCGGACCGAGAAAAAGCGATTGGCGTAGCGATGGACGAAGCCCGCGCGGGAGACATAGTGCTGCTCGCGGGCAAGGGACATGAGAATTATCAAATTCTCGCCGACAAGACTCTCGAATTTGACGATCGCGACGAGGCACGCAAAGCCTTGCGCGAAAGGGGATATAACGAGACGCGGGCCGAAATGGGCACCGGAAAACCGAAAAACGGGTCAGGGTTTGGCACGTAGCGCGCTTGTCTAGCTTGGCTGGAAAGTGTGACGAGGGCGCGCGAGCCAGTGGTCAACTCGCAAAAGGAGGAGCCCTCAAAATACGGTGAAAACAAACCGATACGCGGGGTATCTGCGTAAAGCGAACCCCCTGAGGCATTTATGCGGTGGACGATTGCACAAGTGGCTGGCGCTGTGGGTGCTACGGCGGGGGCAGGACTCGACCCCGTGGCCCGGGTGGCCGGCGTCTCGATTGATTCTCGCACAGTACGTGCCGGAGAACTGTTCGTTGCCGTCCACGGACCGCGTCACGATGGACACGATTACGTGGAGAGCTCGCTTGCGCGAGGAGCGCTCGCCGCGGTGGTGGCGCACCCCCAAGTCAGCCGGTACCCCGATGGGGTCCGCGACCGCTGCATCGTCGTGGGCGACACTTTCGAAGCGCTCAAGCAACTCGCTCGGGCGGTGCGCGAAGCGTGGGGCGGGAAAATTGCCGGCGTCACCGGCTCCGTGGGCAAGACCACTACGAAAGAGATCCTGGCGGCACTGCTGGGCGCGAAGCTGCGGGTCCTGAAGTCGGAAGGAAATTTTAATAACGAATACGGGCTGCCGCTAACGCTGTTTCGTTTGGACGAAACACACCAAGCGGCGGTGCTCGAGATGGGCATGTCTCGGCGCGGAGAATTGGCGCGGCTCGCGGCGATTGCCCGCCCCGATGTGGGAGTGGTTACGCGCGTCGCGCCTGCACATTTGGAATTTTTTTCGTCGGTGGATGAGATTGCGCTGGCGAAGCGCGAGTTGATCGAGGGACTGAATGGGCGCGAGTCTACTGCGGTGCTGAACGCGGATGATCCGCGCGTCGCGGCGTTCGGTGCGTTTGCGCCGGGGCGGGTGGTGACGTATGGGATCGATGCGCCGGCGTTTTTCTCGGCGGCGGCGATAGAAGACCGCGGAGCGCTGGGTTCGGCGTTTGAGTATGTGAGTCCCGAGGGCCGCGTGCGCTTGGAGCTTCCCGTGCCGGGACGCCATGCGATTTACAACGCGCTGGCGGCGCTCGCGGCCGCAAGCGTCTGGAACATCGGCGCGGCGGAAGCGCAAAGTGTTTTTCGAACGCTACGCGTGCCAGCGATGCGCGGTGAATTGCTGCGGTTTTCGAATGGAGCTGCGCTCATCAACGATAGTTACAACTCGAGCCCGGCGGCGCTGCACGCTATGGTGTCGGTGCTGGCGGCTACGCCGAATTTTCAGCGAAGGATTGTGGCGGCAGGAGAAATGCGCGAGCTGGGCGCAGCCTCGCCTGCCCTGCATCGCGAAGCCGGGATTTTCACGGCGAAGGCTGGCAAAGTCGATTGGGTGATCGGCGTCGAAGGCGACGCCGAGCAGATCGTGGAAGGCGCGGTGTCGGCGGGAATCTCCCGCGCGCAGACGAAATTTTTCAAGTCTTCGGACGAAGCGGCGAAATTTTTGGAGGAGTTCCTTCGGCCCGGCGACGTGTTGCTGGTGAAGGGTTCGAGGGGAGTGAAGATGGAACGCATCGTCGAAGCGCTGCTGACGCGTTACGCCGCTCCGGGTGAGCTTCCGCGGCAGGAGGTTCGGCACTGATATGCTCTACTACCTCCTCTACCATGTCTTACAGCCGTACTTCAGCCCGCTAAACGTTTTTCGCTACATTACGGTTCGCACCGTTTATGCAAGTTTAACGGCGATGTTTCTTGGCCTGGTGTTTGGCCCGTGGTTGATTCGCCGCCTGCGCGAGCTGCAGATTGGGCAATACATCCGGGAGGAAGGCCCGCAGGAGCATCAAAAAAAAGCCGGGACGCCGACGATGGGCGGCGTGCTGATTGTTTTGTCGACGGCTGTGCCCACGCTCCTTTGGGCGGACTTGACCAATCCTTTTATTTTGCTTTCGCTCTTTGCGCTGATTGGGTTCGCCGCCATCGGATTCATCGACGATTATGCGAAGGTTTCGAAACAACGGAACCTCGGCCTTACCGCGAAAAAGAAAATCTATTTTCAGGTGTTGGTCAGCCTGGTCGTGGGTATTTCGCTGCTTGTTCTGGTCACCCACTACGCGTACTCGACGCAGCTGATGATTCCGTTTTTGAAGCGATTGCATCCGGACCTTGTCATCCATTCGCTGATGAATTCGCCGCATCTCTGGCCTCTGGCTTTTCTTCCGTTTCTGGCCTTTGTTTGCGTAGTCATCGTTGGCTCTTCGAATGCGGTGAATTTGACGGACGGACTCGATGGGCTGGCTATCGGCTGCACGGTGATTGCCGCGGGCGCGCTGACGGTACTGACTTATGTGAGCAGCAACTCGCGCTGGGCCACCTATCTCGAGATTCAGTACATCCCGCGCGTCGGGGAGCTGACTATTTTTTGTGGGGCCCTCGTCGGCGCGTCGCTCGGTTTCCTCTGGTACAACGCGCACCCCGCCGAAATCTTCATGGGCGACGTGGGATCGCTCTCGCTTGGCGGCACGCTGGGGACCGTCGCGGTCATCATCAAGCAGGAGATTCTCTTGTTTTTCGTCGGCGGAATCTTCGTGATCGAGGCGCTTTCAGTGATTTTGCAGGTCGGCTCGTTCAAACTGCGCGGCAAGCGCATCTTTCGCATGGCGCCAATTCACCATCATTTTGAGTTGTTAGGTTGGAGCGAATCGAAAGTCATCGTAAGGTTTTGGATCGCGGCGCTCGTGTTCGCGTTGTTTGCGCTTACGACGCTCAAGTTGAGGTAACGAGCATTTGAAACTCTGTGAGTTGGAAAGAGAACGATGCCGGGTGGAATCGAGTTACATGGGAAACGCGTGCTGGCTGTGGGGCTGGCACGAACAGGCGTGGCTACGGCGCTTTTTTGCGCGGCTCGAGGAGCGCAAGCGACGGCGACGGACTCCCGCAGCGAGAGCGAAATCGGCGAAGCGATCGCGGAATTAAAGACAGCAGGCGTGACGCTCGAGCTCGGCGGGCACCGGGAGAAAACCTTTCTTGAGCAAGATTTGATTGTTCCAAGCCCGGGCGTGCCCGCCGATGAAGCGCATTTGCAAGCCGCGCGCGCGAAAGGCATCACGATTTGGAGCGAAATTGAGCTGGCCTATCGTTTCTTGAGAGGCCGGATGATCGGGATTACTGGTTCGAACGGGAAGACGACGACGACATCGCTCGTCGAGCATATTTTGAAGACGGCTGGAATGCAGACGATTCTCGCGGGAAATATTGGAACGCCGCTCATCGCGTGCGTGGACGCCATGAAGGATGACATCTGGACGGTGGTCGAGCTGAGCAGCTTCCAACTCGAGCTCATTGACACGTTTCGTCCGAACATCGGCGTGTTTCTGAATCTGACGCCGGACCATCTCGACCGTCATCACACGTTCGAAGCGTATGGATCTGCGAAGGCGCAAATTTTCGAGAATCAATCCGGCGAAGATGCGGCCATTTTGAACGCCGATGACGCCGCGACCACGCCGTACGCTCCGTCGCTTCCACGCGTGTATTGGTTCAGCAGAAAACAGCGAGTGGCGCAGGGCGCGTACGTTCGCAACGAGGAGATCGTGTTCCGGCAAAATGGCGCGGAAGAGATTCTGCTCAAGCTGGAAGATATTCCTCTCGCTGGCGCGCACAACGTGGAGAACGTGCTAGCGGCAGCCACTGCGGCAAAGCTCGCCGGAGCACCAGTGTCTGCGATTGCAAAAGGCGTGAAGTCATTCGCGGGAGTTGAGCACCGTCTCGAATTCGTTGCCGAAATCGGCGGCGTGCGCTATTACAACGATTCGAAAGCGACCAACGTGGATGCCACGCTCAAGGCGCTAGACGCATTTCCCGGCCGCATCCTCGTGATTCTCGGCGGAAAAGATAAAGGAAGCGATTACACCGTCCTGCAGAAGCCGCTCCGCGAAAAAGCGATTCTCGCTCTCCTGATTGGGGCGGCGGCAGAAAAAATCGAAAAGCAAATCGCAGGCAGCGTGGCCATCGAGCGCGCGGAGACGCTCGAGCGCGCCGTCGAAACCGCTTCGCACGCGGCGCAGCGAGGCGACGTCGTGCTCCTCGCCCCAGCCTGTGCCAGCTTCGACCAGTTTCAAAATTATGAGCACCGCGGGCGCGTCTTCAAGGAATTGGTGGCGCAGCTTGAAAAGCAGGCCACCGGTGCAAGTTCCGGAAAAAGGTGAACGCAGGTGCCGAGACGGCTTGAAACCGACCGCTGGCTATTTGGTGTGACGGTGGCGCTGTGCCTGTTCGGCGCGGTGATGATCTTCAGCGCTTCCGCGGTCACCGCCGAGAAAGAGTATGGGCACGGCTACTACTTTCTCGTGAGGCAAGCCGCTTGGCTGATCCTCGGCCTACTGGGAATGTTTGCCCTGATGCGCATGGATTACCGGCGCTTGCGTGAGCCGGTTGTCGTCTATACCACCGTCTGCTTGGTTCTGTTGCTCCTCGTCGGCACTTTTTTTCTGGACAAGTCTCACGCCACGCATCGCTGGATTCGCTATGGCCCTGTCGGGATTCAGCCATCGGAACTGGCCAAGCTGGCAGTAATTCTTTACCTCGCGTGGTTCCTGGATCAGAAGCGACGCAGCAAAGCAGAGATGAAATTTTGTAAACAGGATTTTCTTCAAACCATTCTTCCTGCGGCAGGGCCGGTTCTGGTCTGCGTGTTCCTGATTTTGATGCAGCCGGACTTGGGAACCGCGGTGGACATCGTGATTGTAGCTACCGCGATTCTTTTCGCCGCCGGGATGTCCTGGAAATGGCTCGCGGGAGGAGCAGTGGCCGCTCTGCCCGCGCTTTACTTTCTTCTCTTCCATGTTTCCTACCGCGCCGTGCGCATCACCGCTTTTCTTAATCCTGATTCCGACCCGCAGGGCGCGGGCTTTCAACTGACGCAGTCGCTCATCGCCGTGGGCTCCGGCGGGTTCACCGGCGTCGGCTTGATGGAGAGCAAACAGAAACTCTTTTACTTGCCGGAAGCGCACACCGATTTTATTTACGCGGTGATCTGCGAAGAGCTTGGCTACATCGGCGCAATGCTGGTGATTGCACTGTTCGTGGTTTATGGGTGGCGTGGGCTCCGCGCTGCGTTCGCGGCTCCCGACGGATTCGGCCGCCTGCTCGCGCTTGGAATCACGGCCATGGTGCTCAGCCAGGCGTTCATCAATCTAGCCGTGGTGTTGGGCATGGTCCCAACGAAAGGCATTCCGCTGCCTTTCGTGAGCTATGGCGGTTCCAGCTTACTGGTAATGCTGTTGGCGACGGGAGTGCTGCTAAGCATCAGCCAGCAGGCCACGGAAACATGAGTCAACTCACGGCATCGCGGCGAGGTTTCAGTTGTAGGGGCACGATATATCGTGCCCCCTCGGTCGAACATGCAATTAGGCCGTTGCCATGAAGTTGTTAATCGCCGGAGGCGGCACGGGCGGACACGTTTTCCCGGCGCTTGCCATTGCGCAAGAGTGGCTATCGCGCGGCAAAGAGAGAGAAGTCGTGTTGGTAGGAACGGAGCGCGGAATTGAAATGAAGCTGGTGCCTCAAGCGGGGCTGCCGCTCGAAACGCTGCGCGTGGCCGGCTTAAAAGGCAAAGGCGGCGCAACACTGGCGAAGAATCTCGCCATGCTCGCGCCCGGAATTCTGGATGCACAGCGCGTTTTGCGTAAGCACAAACCGGTCGCGGCCTTCGGCGTCGGCGGCTACGCCGCGGGGCCCATGCTGCTCGCGACGTGGCTTAGCCGCATACCTAACGTGATTTTCGAGCCGAATGCCGAGCCCGGCCTGACCAATCGACTTCTCGCGAAACTCTCCAAGCGAATCGCCACCGGCTATGAAATTTCTGCCCAGGCCTGGGGAAAAAAGGCCATCGTAACGGGCTGCCCAGTGCGCGCCGAGTTTTTTTCGATCGCGCCTCGCAAGCCGGCAAAGCCGTTTCGTTTACTGGTGACTGGTGGCAGCCAGGGCGCATTGCCCATCAACCGTACCTTTGTCGACGCCATGGATAAGTTTGCGCTCAGAAAAAATGATCTGTCCATCGTGCATCAGACCGGCGAACGCGATTATAATGCGGTACGCACCGCTTATGCGCGGCGCGAAATCAACGCGGAGGTTGTGCCCTTCCTCACCAACATGGCCGAGCGCTTTGCCTTGGCAGATGTGATCGTTTGCCGAGCAGGAGCCATCACCGCGGCGGAAATCGCAGCCGCGGGCCGCGCCGCCATCTTCATTCCTTTCGGAGCTGCCACCGACAGCCACCAATTGCGCAACGCGCAGGAAATGCAGCGCGCGGGAGCGGGCCGGCTGATCCCCGAACAGGAGCTCACCGCCGAACGCCTCACGAGCGAAATCTTCTCGCTGGTGGACCAGCCAGACCAGATCGAAAAGCAGTCGAACGCGGCGCGTTCGCTCGCCCGGCCAAACGCCACGCGCGACATCGTCAACCTGATCGAAGAGGCCGCGAACGTGCAGGGAATCGCCCAGAGGGCTAATCTATGATGGTTTCTTTCCGCAATTTTCAGCGCATTCATCTGGTGGGCATCGGCGGCATCGGGATGAGCGGCATCGCCGAAGTTCTTTTGACTCTAGGCTATTCCGTCTCGGGCTCGGACACCAAACCCTCGAACATTACGGAACGGCTGCAGAATCTCGGCGCGACGATTCACGAAGGCCACAAAGCGGTCAACGTCGAAGGTGCCCACGTGGTGGTGACCTCCTCGGCGATTAGACAAGACAATCCCGAAGTCGTCGAAGCCCACAAACAAAAAATTCCGGTGATCCCGCGTGCGGAAATGCTCGCTGAACTAATGCGCCTGAAATATGGCATCGCCGTGGCCGGAGCGCATGGCAAAACGACCACGACTTCCATGGTGGCTTCCGTACTTGCCGCGGCGCATTTGGACCCGACCTTTGTCATCGGCGGCCGCGTCAATCAAGCCGGCACAACGGCACGTCTCGGCAAAGGCGAATATTTCGTCGTGGAAGCTGACGAAAGCGACCGCAGCTTTCTGATGCTCGCGCCTGTCGTCGCCGTCGTCACCACCATCGATCGCGAACACCTCGACCAGTACACTTCCCTTTCAGACATCCAGGGCGCGTTCTTACAATTCGTGAACCGCGTGCCATTTTACGGCGCCGCGATTCTTTGCCTGGACGAACCCAACGTGCAAGCCATTCTTCCGGACGTAAAGCGCCCAATCATCACGTATGGCACTTCGAGCCAGGCCGATTTGGTCATCAGCGATGTAAAGCTGGAAGGTTTTAGCAGTGAGTTCCGCCTCACATTCAAAGGCGAAGACCTGGGCTTGTTCAGGCTGTCGCACCCGCCCGGCATGCACAACGTTCGAAACGCGGCCGCGGCAGCAGCCGTCGCGCTGTATCTCAACGTCCCCAGCGATTTAATCCGCGAAGGGCTAGCTAAATTTGCCGGCGTCGGCCGCCGCTTTGACATCAAAGGCGCCGTGAACGACATCACCGTCATCGACGATTACGGCCATCATCCCGCCGAAATTCGCGCCACACTCGAGGCGGCTCGCGGCTGCAAGTTCAACCGCCTCTTGGTACTTTTCCAGCCGCACCGCTTTACCCGCACGCAACATCTCTGGGACGAATTCTGCCGCGCTTTCAACCAAGCCGATGTCCTGGTGCTGCTGGACATCTACGCCGCCAGCGAACCGGCCATCCCCGGCATCACCAGCGAAGCTCTTGCCAACGCCATTCGCGAAGCCGGCCACAAAAACGTTCACTACTTCCGGTCCATGCAAGCGGGCATCGAATTCCTGTTGCGCGAAGCGCGCCCCGGCGACGCGATCATGACCATCGGCGCTGGAAACGTCAGCCGCGCCAGCAACGAATTGATCGTCCTCCTGGGAACCGAATTCTCGGCACACCATGCGCATTGAAGATTCTAAAATCGTTGCAACTCTGCCGGAGTTGGGCGTACAGCTAAGCCCCGGCGCTTCCCTGGGCGAACTTACTTCCCTCGGCATCGGCGGCACAACGGATTTGCTGCGCATAAAAAGACACGAAACGATTCCCGAGCTCCTGAACCTCCTCGACGCGCAACACGTTCCCCACAAGTTCCTGGGCGGCGGCTCTAATCTGCTCGTTGGCGACGGCGAACTCCCCTGGGTGGTGCTCCAACTCGTCTCTGCCAAGCCGGACATCGTCCTCGAAGGCAATTTCGCCCAAGTCGATGCCGCTGCCGACCTCGGCCGCACCGTAACTTTCTGCGCGAAAAACCACCTCGGCGGCATGGAAGGGCTCATCGGCGTCCCCGGAACCGTCGGCGGCGCTCTCCGCATGAACGCCGGCGCTTACGGCATGCAAATCGGAAGTTACGTTCGCGAGGTGAAGCTTTACCGGGCCGCCGCCCGCAAGCTCGAAACCCTCCGCGGCGATCAAATTTCCTTCGAATACCGGCACACTTCTTTCGCGCCTGATGATATGATGCTCGCAGTGAAGCTGGAATTACCCTCCAAACCGTACCCTGAAATTCTAAAAGGAATTCGTATCTGCAATGAAAAGCGCCGGGCCAGCCAGCCGCTTGGGCAGAAGAGCGCCGGCTGCATCTTCAAGAACCCTCCGGGTGCCTCCGCGGGCCGCATGATTGATGAGCTCGGCCTCAAAGGATTAAGCGTCGGCGACGCTCGCGTCAGCGACCGCCACGCCAATTTTTTCGTAAACGCTGGGAAAGCGTCCGCAAAGGACATGCTCGCCTTAATATCCGACGTCCGCGAACGCGTGCAAAAATCCTTCGGCGTGATTCTCGAATTCGAGGTAGTGGTTTGGAACGCTTGAAAACCATCCAGCGGGGTGCGACTGCGGCCGCCGCCGAGCCTTACCGCCCGGAACTGCTCGCCGACGAAGAGCCGCGCTACCTGCGCCGCCAAAAGCCCCTCGAGATTCGCCGCAAAAAATTTGGTGGGCGAGGCTGGACGTTCTATCGCCGCGTCCTGGTCTGGACCGTGGCGGGAGCCGCGAGCGCGACTTTCGCCATTGTCGCCGGCCGCTTCTTGTTATATTCGCCGCAAGTCCTGCTGCTCAAACCCGAACAAATTGAGCTTAGCGGAAACCACATCGTGAGCCGTGAAGCGGTTCTTCAACCCTTCGCCCGCGATCGCCATCGCAGCGTCCTCCGCATTCCACTCGAAGAGCGCCGTGCCGAGCTGGAACAATTGCCGTGGGTCGAATCCGCCAGCATTCAACGCATCCTCCCGAACCGCATCCGCGTCGAACTCACCGAACGCACGCCCATCGCTTTCCTGCGCGACGGCTCTGAGTTGGACTTGATCGACGCCCACGGCGTCATTTTGGACCGCCCCGAAGGCGAAAATCTACAGTTCCCCATTGTCACTGGCCTTCCGGAAGGCATGCCCCGCGAAGAACGCGAGCAACGCATGCAAACTTACCAGGAATTTCTCCGTGATGTGGATCTGGTGCGCTCCGGCTCGTCCGATCACGTTAGTGAAGTCGATCTCTCGAACCCAAGGGATTTGCGCGTCGTGATGACCGGCCTGGCTTCCGCAACCGATACCCAGGCGGTCACCGTGCACTTCGGCAACGACGATTTCACGAGCAAGTACCACATGCTCGTCGATAATTTTGCGCAATGGCAAGCGAATGCGGGACGGGTGCTGTCCCTCGATTTGCAGTATTCGCGGCAAGTGGTTGTGAATTCGGACAGCAGCACGAGTGCGGCGAAGTTGAAGAATTAGAAGTTGCAGACGGAATAGAAGCAAGGTGGGGGCGGCGGCTTGGCAAAAAAAGATCGGTACATTGTAGGGTTGGATGTCGGAAGCACGAAGACCTGCGCGCTGATCGCGGAGCTGGATGACGAGCAGGTGAAATTCCTGGCGCTTGGCGCGGCCGAGTCTAAGGGCCTGCGCAAAGGCCTCATCGTCAATCTCGATTCCACGGTAAGCTCGATCCGGCGCGCCGTCGAAGAAGCCGAAGGCGTCGCCAATGTCCCTGTCGAATCCGCCCTGCTCGGCGTCGCCGGCAGCCACGTGCGCGGCGTCAACAGCCGCGGCGGTGTCACTCTCGGCCATCGCTCCCGCGACATCGAACGCGACGATGTTCGCCGCGCCATCGATGCCGCTCGCAATATCACTCTCCCGGAAGACCGCGAAGTGCTCCACGTTCTACCTCATGAATTCATGGTCGATGCCCAGGACGGCATTCGCGACGCCGTCGGCATGGTCGGTCAGCGTCTCGAAGCCAACGTCCATCTAGTTACTTCATCGATCGCCGCAACGCAAAATCTCGTCACCGCGGCGAATCGCGCGGGAATCTTGGTGAACGACACCGTGCTCGAGCCGCTGGCTTCCGCGGAATCTTGTCTAACGCAGGACGAGCGCGAACTTGGCTGCTGCCTGCTTGATATCGGCGGCGGCACGACCGAATTGATCGTGTTCGGCGGCGGCGTGGTGCGCCACACCAGTGCAGTACCCGTCGGCGGCGATCATTTCACGAACGACCTCGCCGTCGGCCTTCGCACTCCCATCCCCGAAGCTGAACGAATCAAGCGCCGCCATGGCTGCGCCGCGTCTTCGCTGCTCCACGAAGACACTTCGATCGAAATTGCCAGTGTCGGCGATCGCCCTCCGCGCACCATTTTCGCTCGCATGCTCACCGACATCATCGAGCCCCGTGCCATGGAATTGCTCGCGCTCATCCGCGATGATCTCCAGCGCGCCGGGCTCGATGGTCAAATCCCCGCTGGATTTATCCTCGCCGGAGGCGGCGCGCGCTTGAATGGCTTGGTCGATCTCGCCGAGCAATCCTTCCATTTGCCGGTGCGCATCGCGGAGCCGAAAGGTCTGGCCGACCTCCCGGAACAAGTGGCCCAACCGGAATATGCAACCGTTGTGGGTTTGGTGATGTACGGCGCAAAAACGCGGCGCAACGCCTCGCAGCGCGCCGGAACTTTGGTTTCCAAATTGAAGTCCATGTTCGCAGGTGCCTCGTGAGCCTGCCCGAGCGCAGCACCGCGAATCTGGAGAAGGCTGAGGGACGTATGACAACGAAAGACACAGGAATTCGCATGAGCTTCAGCGAAGAGCTGCAGCCCGCGAAAATTAAGGTGATCGGGGTGGGCGGGGGCGGTTGCAATGCCGTCAACCGCATGATTCGCGCCAAAGTCGAGGGCGTCGAGTTCATCACCGCGAACACAGACTTGCAGGCGCTCAAGCTTTCGCAAGCTCCGACAAAACTTCAGCTTGGCGCGAAGCTGACGAAAGGACTCGGCGCGGGCGCAAACCCCGAAGTCGGCCGCAAAGCCGCCCTCGAAGACACCGACAAAATCATTGAAGCGCTCGAAGGCTCGGACATGATCTTCATTACGTCCGGCCTCGGCGGAGGTACCGGCAGCGGCGCCGCGCCCGTAGTAGCTTCGCTTGCCAGCGAACTTGGCGCGCTGAGCGTCGCCGTCGTCACCAAGCCGTTTGCGTTCGAAGGCAAACGCCGCATGCTGCAAGCCGAACAAGCCTTGCAAGAATTAATCGGCGCGGTCGATACCGTCATCGTGATTCCGAACGAGCGCCTGATGGACACCGTCGAACGCGGCACCAGCTTCTTCGATGCCTTCCGCATCGCCGATGACATCCTTCGCCAAGCCGTTCAGGGCATCTCCGACATCATCACCGTCCCCGGCATTATCAATCGTGACTTCGCCGACGTAAAAGCCATCATGCACGGCCAAGGCTACGCCGTCATGGGCACGGCCATCGCCACCGGCACCAACCGCGCCATCGACGCCGCCAACCGCGCCATTTCCAGCCCGCTCCTCGAAGACAATTCCATCCAGGGCGCGCAGGGCATCCTCATCAACATTTCCGGCAGCTCCAGCCTCACGCTGCACGAAGTTCACGAAGCCTCCTCGGTCATCCAAAAGGCCGCCCACGAAAATGCGAACATCATCTTCGGCGCGGTCATGGACGACTCCATGAAAGATGCCGTGAAAATCACGGTCATTGCCGCAGGCTTCAAGGAAGCCAACAAGAAAAACGTTCAGCAAAAGCCATCCTTCCTGCCCAAAACCTGGAAAGCCGGCCGCGAAGTGGAAACTCCTGTCCCGCAGCAGCAGACGCTGCCCAACGTCGTCCATCAAGTGCAGCAAAACGTCCGCGACGTCAGCCACGATGTCCCCGCCGACGATCTGGACGTCCCCACGTTCCTCCGTCGCCAAGCGCAAAAAGCCTAGCCAGCGTTCCTTCCTTCCTTCTTAAAATGTTGTCGGGGCACGATTCATCGTGCCCCTCTTTTTTCGCGCCGCACTCTACAATAAGATTCCTCGATCGATCTCACTCAATCGCACCCGCAATTGCTCACCGCTACTGCAAGCTTTCTGACTTCCTCTTCAAATGTGCCGAGATCCTTCACCGGATCTGCCACCACCGAACTCAAAGCAGCGTGAAACTCGCGCGCGCCGGTCTTCGCGACCGCCTCCCGAATATTCCCCGCGTGCAGCCCGCTTCCCGGCATCACGATCAGCCGCTCCCCCGCGATTCGAACCAGTTCGCCAAGGACATCCAGCGCCTCCGGAGCCGTCGGTTTTCCGCCCGAAGTAAGCAGCCGCGCCGCGCCAGTCTCAATCACATCTTCCAGCGCCTTCCGCAAATCGCTGCACTCATCGAACGCTCTGTGAAACGTCACTGGCAGAGGCCTCGCGCGTTTGACGAGCTCTCTGGCGCCCTTTATGTCTACGAGTCCCTCAGCATCCAGCAAACCAAGCACAATCCCATCCATCCCAAATTGCTTGGCGAGTTCCACCTCGCGCTGCATGGTTACAAACTCAGCGCCGGAATAAGAGAAGTTGCCGCCGCGCGGCCGGACCATCGAAAAAATCGGTACGCGGACCTCTTCGCGCACGGTGCGCAACAACTCAGGAGCCGGAGTGGTTCCACCCATCCGTGCGTTGCTGCAAAACTCGATGCGTTGCGCCCCGCCGCGCACCGCAGCCATCGCTGCTTCTACGCTCTCCACACTAATTTCGAGCAGTCGGGAATTTTTCACGCGCAGTAGCTTAACAGAACGTCTACCCGTAAGCGGACAGCGAGAAATTCAGCGAGAAATTCATTTTGCGCACGCATGATCTACAACTGATGACCATTCATCTCGGCCCGCGCTTTGCTGGCCGCCACCGCAAGCATCACGAATTTTGCCGCTGGGCAGTTGCTCTGCCTGCTGCTTGTGGTAACCTTCTGCGCCAGGAACTTCGGGTCTCTAGTTTTTCGTCGATCCCGAGCCGGTACTCTGCGTAAAGGAGACCTCGCGTGAAACTCCATTCCAGAACGATAGCGCTCTCGGCTGGCCTTCTTACTACGGCGCTAGCCGCCTGCCAGGAACCGTACCATCAGAAAGACGAGCAGTATTATCTGATCACCGCGAACATCAATTTGCCTTATTGGCAGGAAGCGGAAGCTGGCCTCAGAGACGCGGCTACTGTCATGGGCGTCAAAGCCGAAATGGACGGCCCTACCACGCTCTCCCCGCAAGGTGAGCTGGACTCGTTTCAAAAGGCCGTTGCCCTCCACCCCTCAGGCATTCTTGTTTCCGTCATGAGTCAGGAGCTTCTCAAGCCCGCGATCGATAGCGCTGTCGCTCAAGGCATCCCCGTCATCTGTATCGACGCGGACTCCCCCGATTCCCACCGCATCATGTTTGTCGGAACGGACAACTTCCGCGCCGGCCAGGAGAGCGGCAAGCGCATGGCGGACATTCTCAAAGGCCAGGGGCAAGTCGTCATTGTTACCGTTCCGGGCCAACCCAACTTGGACGAGCGTGTCCGCGGAGTAACCGAAGCTCTCAAGAAATTTCCCGGCATCAAGATCTCGCAGACTATCGACGACAAAGGCGACCCGCGCGTTGCAAACGACGGAATCTCAGCGCTGGTGGGAAAGAAAGAAAAAATCGATGGTGTGATTTGTCTCGAAGCCTCCGGCGGCTCAGGAGTTGCCGAGGCGTTTCATCGTTTAGACCTGGCGGGTAAGATTGCCATCGTCGCTTTCGACAACGATCCGGAAACCCTCGACGCGATTGACAAGGGCTGGATCAACGCTACCGTCGTGCAAAAGCCCTATGTCATGGCCTATTACGGTCTAAGGTTTGCCGACGACCTGCATCACAACGCCGTCCACGAATTCAAAGATTGGCGCACCGCTCCGACGGATCCCTTGCCCTCTTGGGTAGACACAGGCACGGCGATCATCGACAAAAGCAATCTCGCCACGTTCCGCGAAGCGTTCGCCGCTCACCCCAAGCCGCTCTAAGTAGCACAGGTACTGCCGCCTTTGCCGCGAAACCACGCGGCAAAGAAGCGTTGACAGTTTCCTCTATCTATTTAGAGTTAGACATGGGAGCAAGAGGCGCGATGCGCTACTTTGATTCCTTCTCTCAGGATCTCCGCTGTGCCCTCCGCATGATGCGAAGCAATCGCGGACTTACCGCTGTTGCTGTCTTTTCCCTTGCTCTAGGAATCGGCGCGACGATCGCCATTTTCTCCGTGATTTATGCGCTAGCGCTCAGGAAGTTGCCCGTAGAGAGCCCGGAGCAGTTGGTCGAAGTGGAGCGGGCCGGCTTGGGCAACCTGCACTCGTACGCAGAGTGGAAACTTTTCCAGGACCGGCAGGATATTTTCTCGAGCGTCCTCGCGTACAACTACTACTACTCTGATGTCCATTTCGTAATCGCGGACCCAAAAGGACAGCAGGAGGTAGAGGGAAGCTATGTTTCTGGCGATTATTTCTCAACGCTTGGCGTCTCAGCCGTTTTAGGTAGGGTCCTGCAATCTTCGGATGACCAGGCGGGTGCGCCAGCCGTTTGCGTCATTGGGTACGGATTGTGGCGGCGATTCTACAGCCAATCGCAGGGTGTTCTGGGCCGGACAATCCGAGTAAACGGAAATGAATTTCAAATCGTTGGTGTGGCCCCCAAGTCTTTTTTCGGCGTGGATATCGGCGGTATACCAGAAATCTTCATGCCTCTCGAGGCGCAGAGGACGTATCGGGATTACCCCATCCGCTACGGACATCAAACGCCGTCGCTCGACGATCCAGCGACGATAATCAGCATCGCCGCCCGCCTAAAGCCGGGAGTCAGCTTGAAGCAAGCCAATGCGGGACTGCAGATTCTGGCCGAAGAAGTATCCAGTGCCCTGACGTCACGATCCGACGGAAACAAGTGGCAACGGGCCGCGCCCAAGTCTCTCGTGGCGCGTTCCATGCAGTACGGCACCTCCGGCGAGTGGCTGCAAGACATGGACTTGGTCGTGCTTTTGATGGTGATGGCCGCAGTCGCTCTGATCATCGCTTGCGCAAACTTGGGCAATCTGCTGCTCGCGCGAGCCGCCAAGCGGCGGAGCGAGATTGCCACCCGGCTGGCTATGGGCGCGAGTCGTTGGCGCCTGGTGCGGCAACTTCTTACAGAGAGCGTTGCTTTATCCGTGGTAGGCGGAGTGGCAGGACTCTTCATTGCGCGCTGGGGAATCCAAGTTCTGCTATGGGCGCTTTCCTATCCCGACGATCCGATTCTGCTGGATTTGTCCTGGGATGCGAAGCTCGCGTCCTTTGCTATGGGCATCACGTTGGCGAGCGCGCTTCTGTTCGGGTTGGCCCCCGCATTTGGGGCAACGCAGATTTCACTTTCTTCGGCGATGAGCAACGGCGTGGCCACGGGAAAGCCGGGTAGCAAGTTCATGAATTCCGCGCTGGTTGTGATGCAGGTGGCTCTGTCCTTGGCAGTGCTGGTCAGCGCCGGCTTGCTGGCGCGGACGCTGCAGGCGTTCCTGACACAGGACCTGGGCTACGATCCGAACGGCGTCGTGACGGCTGGAGCGACATGGCAGGGCGCCGGTGAAAGCCCGCAGCACAATTCGATGGTCGGCCAGGAGATACTCACGGCATTTCGGTCCCTCCCTGGTGTGACCTCCGCGTCATGGAGTCGCGCATCTTCCAGCTATAAGCTTTCCGAGTTGGCCGTTCCCGGGCCGCGCGGAACAGAGCGGCGGGTGGGTGTTTATCTCGGCTTTCATTCGTCGGACTTTTTCAGCACCAGGCGCACGCCTTTGCTGGTAGGCCGGGATTTCTCTGACGCTGACAGGGACACCTCACCTTCGGTGGCCATTCTTAGCGAGGCGCTGGCGAAAGCACTTTTTGGAGAAGCGAATCCCGTCGGGCTGAGGTTTCGCGAAGACGATCAGGACGGCAGCGGGCGAGACTATTACGTCGAGGTCGTAGGGGTCGCGAGAGACATACAGTATCGCCGGCCAGACTATGGGCCGCTCCTTATCCTGTATCGGCCGGTTTCGCAATGCGGTAGTTCATGCTTGGAGTTGGGGCACTTCGAGATTCGCGCCGCCGGCGGATTCGCCGAGACCTCCAAACGGCTGGAGACTGCAGCCGCCGCAATCGATTCTCGCGTATCTTTAAAATTCGACCTGCTCGGCAATGCAATGGACAGTGTCCTGCATCGCAATCGCGCCATGGCGTTGATTGCAACAACGTTTGGTCTGTTCGTCGCTCTGCTGGCGATGATTGGCGTCTACGGCGTGACCTCGCACGCCACGGTTGAAAGGACGCGGGAAATCGGAGTTCGCATGGCGCTGGGTGCGAAACCACTCGACGTCCTGCGCATGTTATTCGGCGAAATGATGCGAGTAGTGGCCCTGGGAATAGCGCTCGGCGTGGCCGCGATTATTCCGGCAGTTCAGATTATTCGCGGAGCGATTTGGGGAGTGCGGCCGATGGATCCGCTGAGCATCGGTTTTGCGATTGGCTTGATGCTTGCCATTGCTGGAACGGCCGCGTATCTCCCCGCGCGTCGCGCAATGCGCGTCGATCCTCTTGTGGCGCTTCGATACGAGTGACTGCCTTTGCTGGGATCTACACCCAGCCCAGTGACGCAAACGTCGTAATCGACGCGCATCCCAGCGCCACGCCCAGAACCATGCCCGCCAGCACGTCGCTGAGGAAATGCATTCCCAGCACAACCCGCGAAACCGCAATGCTGATGGCCAGGAAAAAGAGCGGCGCTTCCAGCGAGGGATAAAAGAAACTTACTACCAGCGCCACCGAGAACGCCGTCATCGTGTGGCCGGAGGGAAAAGAAAACCGGTCCGGAGGCAGCACTTTCGACCAGCAATGAGGTTCGATTTGGCAAGGGCGCGGCCGATGGCTGAGCTTTTTCAATGCTTTGAAGACCAAGATGCCGAAGACCGCCGCACATCCCGCTGCTCCAATTGCGGAAAACCTCTGGGGACCACCATCAATTAGCAGCATCGCCCCGAGTCCGTACCATAGCCAGCCGTCGCCCATCCTTGTGGCCAGGATCATCCACAGGCGGAACCATCGCGGCGCTCGCCACCGGTTCATTCGCCGCATCACGCGGTGGTCGCGCCGTTCGATGAAGCCCCAGAGAGTCCTTGCGACAGCCATGGTATTTAGCCCATCTAGCCCCAGTTCGCCTCGAAGCTAGAATCCAGTTCCCAGAACATGCGTTGCCGTTTCTCTCCGCTTTCGAGAGCGGCCGCCCACTTTTGGCAAAAGCGGATCTCGTTTAGCCAATGCCCGGCCGTAAATGCCGGAACCAGCGGCGCAAGCGGCATAAGTGCAAGAGTCCACGGCTTTTCCGTCCACATCGACCACACAATGCGAAACACGTCCGCCGTCAATTTGGTATAGCTACCGTGTGCGCCGTGCACTTCTCCCCGTCCTGCTCGCAGCCCGCCGAAGAACTCATCGACTGTCCGCGCTCCGGGAACCTCCGTGTAGGTCCGTCCAACACCTGCAATCGTGTGTGAGTCGCTTCCGCCAACGGCGATCTTGCCGAGCCGCGCCGCCAGCCGTGCCGCGCTCCCATTGGCTTCCGGCCACATCTGGCCATTGCGCGATTCAAACGCCGGCACATAGGAGGCGAACCAGCAAAAGTCTGCTTCGCTGCGCCGCCCCGTCAAGCCCGAGAAAATATGGTTTACGCTGAAAAATAGCTTTTTCTCCGTGAGGTACATCATCAATGAAATGAAGTCCTTACGGCGTCGTTGAATCTCCACATGGTCCCGTTCCGTGATCCCATAAACGCCCAGATGCATCTCCGTTCCCCCGGGCATTTGCACGGTCACTTCCTCGCTGAGAAAGAAGTCAGGGTGTTCCCGGAGCGATTCTCCGGCGTCGATGGAGTCATGATCCGTTAGGGTGACGATGGACATTCCCAGCTGCTTCACCCGGCTGTAGACTTCCGCAGGCTGGTTGTACGACTCGCGGCAGATCCGGCTCATTACGGGAGTGTCGCACATCCCAGATGCGATCGAGTGAACATGGAGGTCGCAGCGCATGAAACTATTGTTAATCCGAGATATGAACAGCCTGTGAAGAGGTCGCGAATTCTACATGAATGTGCTCATGGAACTGCTTGAACACATTGGACTTCTTTAGTAATCCACATGGCATGAAGGTTGCTCTTCCAGGGGGACTTTCGTCTATGGCAGAATCGCTACCATGAAAAAAATTCACGTCGTCTTCCACGACGCTGGAGGCGGACATCGCAATGCCGCCATTGCCCTTCAGACCATCGTTTCTCAGCAGGGGCGTCCTTGGCAGCTCGAACTGGTCCAATTCCAGGATCTTACCGACCGGCTTGACGTGCTTCGCAAATTGACCGGCATCCGCATCCAAAATCTGTACAACATGATGCTGCAGAATGGCTGGACCCTCGGAAGCAAGTACGTCCTGCGGATTCTGCAACTTACGATTCGCATTTTTCACAAGCCGATGGTGCGCCTGCTCGAGAGCTTCTGGCGGGATCATCCTGCGGACTTGCTCGTCTCGGTCATCCCGCATTTCAATCGAGAGATTTGCCAGAGTTGGAAATCAATTTATCCAAGCAGCCCTTTCGTAACACTGATTACGGACCTGGCCGATTACCCCCCGCGGTTTTGGATTGAACCCATGAAAGAGCAATACGTCATCGCCGGCACTGAGCGCGCCGGAGAGCAAGCGCGCGCCTTCGGCCACGACGACTCCCATATTTTTCGAGCATCCGGAATGATTCTGCGGCCCGACTTCTATGTGGAAGAGCACGTCGATCCGGCCGCCCTCCGCCAGGAGATGGGCCTGCACAATGATTTGCCCACGGCGATCGTCTTGTTCGGCGGACACGGCTCGAAAGTGATGTACGACATCACAGAACGTTTAGACACCGCGGGCTTGCCGTTGCAGCTTATCCTGGTCTGCGGACGCAACGAAAAGCTGGCGACATCACTGCGCGCTCAAAAATGGAAAATGCCAGTGCATATCGTTGGCTTCACGAAAGAAGTTCACAAGCTGATGCGCGCAGCGGATTTCTTGATCGGCAAGCCCGGCCCCGGCAGTATCGCGGAAGCGATGGTGCGCAAACTCCCCGTGCTCATCGAGTGCAATGCCTGGACTCTGCCTCAGGAACGCTTCAATACGGAGTGGGTAACGCAGAAGCGCGTCGGCATTGTCCTGCATAGCTTTCGCGACGTCGTTGATGGCGTGCGGCAGATGCTGGAACCGGCCAGGCTGGCCGAGTTTCAAAAAAATGTCGCGGCCCTTAATAACCGCGCCATCTTTGAGATCCCCGAAATGTTGGCCAAGCTTTTGGAGACCTCGGAGACATCCCAAGCACCGTCTGCCCCGCCTACGGCAGTCCAAGCGCCAACCTCCGTCTAATTGCCAGCCGCAGGCGTTGGAAGCTGCGCTCTTTCGTTTCGACCTGGATGCTCGTAGCGCGGGCCTGCGTCCTGGTCTCCAATGGGAAGCTTTAGGCGCGGCTTCGCGCAGGTGGTCGCCCAAGGCCGCGCGGCATACTTGGGCAATTCGCACATCTTCACGCAACCACGCTGAGCGCGTGCCGCCGCGCAATGGCAATAACATGTGCCAACCGCAGCCGTGTGCAATTCCCCCGGCGTGTTTGCTGAGAGAATGAGTGACCCGCCCAACAGGGCTGTAAGTAATGTCACACCGCCAAGTCCGATAGTCCGTCTCAGACGATGGCAGCAAGATGTGACCCAGCTCATACGGCCATCTTGCGGGCGAGCCGCCAGAAAACCGATAGGGCTGGGAGTCCGAAAAATTTGTTACCGGAGTCCTGGAACTGGTCCGAGCGGACGAATCCATCAACTGAAAAGAGGGCTCATTCCCGAATCAGTTTTGGCGAGTTCCGAATTGAAATCCGAGGACGCAATTGGAGTGGGAATAGAAGTCTGCCCGGCAAGCCAAGTATTTGTTAATAAATGACTTGGTAGGAACACGGCCTCCAGCGGGCATTGGCTGTACCCGTGCATTAGAGAGGCGCATGAGTGCGTTTCACATGACGAGTTGAGGAGAGCGGTGAGCGAGGGGGAAGGGGCTTGCTCACCGTTTTTCGCAATTCGTTCCCACCTGCCTCTGAGAGGGAAGCTAGGATGGATGACCCCACGCGTCGGTGTGAAAACGACACTGACAACGAAACGCACTCTCCGGGGCCCCCGATCCCAAGCGGGGGCCCCATTTTTTTCCGTACCGTGCTGCTGTATTTAACCGACCGGTTAAATACGGGCCTTCTAACAGTTTCCGCTTAATCCCAGCGCATGCTTGCCAAGCCAGGCAATGCTTGCAATAGCAGAAAGAACTGCGCTGACGCACCGCTCTTATTTTTAATTTTTGAATTCTGGCTGGGCGCCTGTCTCGGTGACTCGGCGTGTGACGGCGATAGTGGCCCGCCCGAGGACGTGGGCGATCTCGGTGTCCCGCAGGCGCGAAGCGTCGTACTCAAACGACAGATGTTTCTTGCTCTCATCGAAACGAAAGCGCCGCAGCCCGTAGGTATTGGAAAACTCGCCGAGAAGCCGCAGTTGTTCCTGGGTCAGCGGGGATTGCAGTTCGTAGGTGATTTCCACGAGTGTCATGTCGGGATTATACCAGCCTCTGCAAGATTTTAGTTCGTGGCCGCATGTAACCTCGAATCATCTAATATATTGCCATGTCGCAACAAATTCCCATGCCCGATCCGCCGAAAATCGGTCTGCCAATTCTCGCTTCCGCGCCCCGCGTGAAGGATCCCGTCTGCGGAATGATGGTCGACCCGCAAAGGCCCGCAGGAAAAGTCGACCACAGCGGCAAAACTTACTTCTTCTGCTCGAAGGGTTGCGCTCAAAAGTTTGAAAAAGATCCTGAAAAGTTTTTGGCCGCCCCGGGCACGGCAGGAATGGGCGCCGCCCCCCATGCGACCCATCCGCAGGGTTCCGCTCATGCGGGACATTCCATTGCCTCCGGGCCTCCCGCAGCCAAAAACGTCCGCTACACGTGCCCAATGGATCCAGAAATTATCCAGATCGGACCGGGGACCTGTCCGAAATGCGGCATGGCGCTCGAACCGATGGACGTGCTCGCGGAAGTCGAAGCCGACCCCGAATATGACTCGATGTTTCGCCGGTTCTGGGTGAGCGCCGCTTTGTCGGTGCCCGTTCTTTTCCTTGCGATGTTCGGCGATGCACTCCAACTCCCTCTCTCGTCGACTGCCCGCAACTGGATCGAGTTCGTTCTCGCGACGCCGGTGGTTGTCTGGGGCGCCCGGCCATTTTTCCAGCGCTTCTGGGCCTCCATCGTAAATCGCAGCCCCAACATGTTTACTTTGATCGCGCTGGGCACCGGCGCTGCGTATCTCGACAGCGTCGTAGCCACTCTCGTTCCGCAAATTTTTCCTGCTTCATTTCGAGACGCCCACGGCGCCGTAGCCACCTATTTCGAAGCCGCCGCTGTCATCACGACGCTCGTTCTCCTTGGCCAGGTCCTCGAACTCCGCGCGCGCCAGCGGACGAGCGGCGCGATTCGCTCTTTGTTAAATCTGGCGCCCAAGCAAGCGCACCGTATCGCTTCAGATGGTGCGGAAACTGACGTCGCGCTAGAACTTGTAAATGTGGGCGACCGCCTGCGCGTCCGCCCGGGCGAGAGCGTTCCCGTCGATGGAGTTCTCCGCGAAGGCGCCAGCGCCGTCGACGAATCCATGGTCTCCGGCGAGCCCATGCCCGTCGAAAAAGTCGTTGGCGACAAAGTCACCGGCGGCACGCTGAATACCAGTGGAAGCTTCGTGATGGAAGCACAGCACGTCGGTAGCGAGACGTTCCTCGCGCAAGTCGTCAAGCTCGTCAGCGAAGCGCAACGCAGCCGCGCCCCGATGCAACGCCTCGCGGACAAAGTGGCCGGCTATTTTGTGCCAGCGGTCGTCCTCGCCGCCGTACTGGCTTTTGCAGGCTGGGCGCTCTTAGGTCCCCAACCGCGCTTCGCCCACGCGCTCATTGCAGGAGTTGCGGTGCTCATCATAGCTTGCCCGTGCGCCCTCGGCCTTGCGACGCCTATGTCCATCATGGTGGCCGTGGGCCGCGGCGCGCACGCCGGCGTGCTCGTTCGCAACGCCGAAGCCCTCGAAACGCTCGCCAGAGTCGATACTCTCGTCGTCGACAAAACCGGCACTCTCACGGAAGGCAAGCCGCAACTGACTGCCGTTGAAGTTTTCGAGGGGACTGGCTTTACCAAGGACTCCCTCCTCTCACTGGCCGCAAGCCTCGAACGTTCAAGCGAACATCCGTTGGCCCGCGCCATCGTCCGCGCAGCGGAAGAAAAAAAATTGCCGCTCGCGCCAGTCATCGATTTTCAGGCCACCGCCGGAGGCGGCGTCGAGGCCCGCGTCCTGAACAAACAGGTCCTTGCTGGCACCGCCACATTCTTGAAAGGGCGGGGAATTGAATTTCCAGCGCAAATCTCATCAACTTCCATCGAAAGCGCGTCCAGCGCCGGCGCCGCGACATCGGTCTACGTCGCAGTCAACGGAAAAGCTGCCGGCACATTTTTTCTGAGCGACAAAATCAA
>JBARBE010000045.1:0-4712 GCA_049792735.1 Candidatus Acidiferrum sp. | reverse complement strand
TGATTACTTTTCCGGCCTCCGAGGCGACTGCGGAACCGGCACGCACGCTTCCCGTGACCGACGCACCCTGGACGCGGGCATCATTGATCACGTTGACGATGTCCTCCGTCTTCAGGATCAGGTTCTGAAATACGCCTTCCGGAAAACCGGATTCGAGCATTACGCGCTCAAGCTCCAGTGAACTCCTCTGGGTGTTGGGCGAGTGCTTTACCAGGACTACGTTACCGGCCAGTAGCGTCGGAATGCCCATGCGAGTTGCTTGCCACAGCGGGAAATTCCACGGCATGATTCCGAGGATTGGTCCAAGCGGCAAAAACGAAACATAGGCCTCGACCCTGCCTGTCGCAGCGGGCGCGTCTGCAAACATCTGCGGCCCGTGCTCGGCGTACCAGTCGGCTTCCCAGGCACACTTCTCCACTTCGGCCTCGGCCTCCGCAAGAGTCTTTCCCATCTCTTTTGTAATGACTTTCGCCAGCTGTGCCTTGTTCTTCCGCAGTGTCCCTGCGAGCCTTGAAAGCAGTTGCGCGCGTTGATGCACGGAAAGCTTTCGATAAGACTTGAAGCTCTTTTCGGCGCGCGCGAGGGCAGCTTCTGTTTCCTGGGCGGTAAAAAAGGGAAATGTCTCAATCTGCTCATCGGTTGCTGGGTTTACGGTTAAGAAGGTGGACGAATTCATGTACCATCGCCTTATGTTTTGTGTAGCGCAGTGGTAGAAAGCATTCGATTTGCCAAATCCTCGGTCTCGCTAATTCGCTGAAAACGATTCAGATGCGGGGCCGCAAGCAACTCCACTCGATGGATCGGTCGCGATTCGACGTGACGTGTCACGCGACGCGTCACGAGGGTGACACGAACGGGTCCTTTCCTCCGGCAACTGGATGATCCATGTTCTCGTGCGACCGTTCGGCACGATTGTGGAAGCGACGAGATTGCCTACTTCGTCGAAGGCGGGGCTGAAATTAATGAAGCGTCTAGCGCAGTCGGAGCCGCTAAACCAAGGTCTGCAAGTGTCGCGAAGCCTTGCGTACAGATCCGGCTTCGCGGGGCTTCAGACTAGAGTCCGCGTAAAACGTGCCCGAGTTTGTCTCGCTTGGTTGTCAGGTAGCGCAGGGTTGAAGGTGAAGAGGGGATCTCGAGCGGCAACCATTCCGTGACCGACAGGCCGTAACCTTCGATGCCGACCAGCTTGCGGGGATTGTTGCTCAGAAGCCGCATGGAGCGCACCCCGATTTCGCGCAGAATCTGTACCCCAATGCCATAGTTGCGCTGATCCGGTTTGAAACCCAGGCGTTCGTTGGCCTCCACGGTGTCAAAGCCTTCGTCCTGTAGACTGTACGCACGAATTTTATTAGCGAGTCCGATTCCTCGGCCTTCTTGACTCAGGTAAAGCAGTACGCCGCGGCCCTCGTTGGCGATCCGGCGCAATGCCTCGTCGAGCTGCGCGCCACAGTCGCAACGCACAGAGCGCAGCACGTCGCCCGTGAGGCACTGCGAGTGCACACGCACAAGCATGTCTTCCCCGTCGCCGATATCGCCGCACACCAAAGCACTATGCGTTTGCTTGTCGATTTGACTCTCGAACGCGTGAAGTCGGAACTCTCCGTATTCGGTCGGGAGCCTTGTAGAGGCCACACACTTGACAACCGAGTCCGTCCGTAACCGGTAGTTGATCAAATCGGCGATTGTGATCAGCAGAGTGTTATGAAGACGAGCAAACTCGCGGAGCTCGGGCACTCGCGCCATCGAGCCATCCTCGTTCATGATTTCGCAGATAACGCCGGCAGGCGAAAGGCCAGCCAGGCGCGCCAGATCGACAGCGGCTTCCGTTTGCCCAGCGCGAACCAATACTCCTGCGTTTCTCGCTCGCAGCGGGAAGATGTGCCCCGGTCGAACCAGATCGCCGGGCTTCGTCCCTGGACCAATGGCCGCGAGCACCGTCGCCGCACGATCCGCGGCCGAGATTCCTGTGGTCGTGCGTTCCTTGGCCTCGATGCTCACGCAAAACGCGGTTTCGAAGCGCGAGCTATTCTGTGAAACCATCAGCGGAATCTCGAGTTCATCGAGCCGCTCGGGCGTCATCGCCAGACAGATCAAACCACGTCCGTATTTCGCCATGAAGTTGATGGCTTCCGGAGTGACCTTTTCCGCGGCGATAGTCAGGTCACCCTCATTTTCCCGATCCTCATCGTCGGCGACGATCACCATCTCGCCTGCGCGTATCGCCGCTATGGCATCCCCGATCCTTGCGAATTCATCCGGGCGGTTGTGAACTGCGCTCAGGGTCTCAAGTCTTGGAAGCATATGCGTACTCCTCCCGATCCTTAAGGCACTCGCCCGCTACCTGCGTTGGTCTCAGAACGAGTGAGAAAAATCAAGGCACTTCCGTAACCGCTCTGTCTCCGGCGGAAAATCCTGCCTCAACACCGCGGAACTCGGCGACGCTCGCAGGCTGTGACGCAAACCTGCGGTAGATGACCCGAAGAGCAGCGACAATCGGGACGGAGAGATAAATTCCAACGATTCCACCGATTGCTCCGCCAACCATCACAGTGAATATCGCCAGGAGGGGATGGATCTCCAATTCGTGTCCCATGACCCGCGGGGAGATCGCATAATCCATTAAGATTCGCCACAGACAAAGCAAGCCCAGCATCCAGATCCAATGCGCATGGGCAAGCGCCCCAGCGGTCACTATGATCGCGGCCGCAATCATCCAGCCCGCGACGGGAATGAACTCCAGCATCCCGGCGAACACACTTAGCAGGAGAGCGTTTGGGAATCCCAACAGCAACATCATACCCAGGCAGCAGGCGAGCGACAGTCCACCCAGCGTCACCTTTGCTCGGATATAGCGCTGCAACATCAAGTGCAGTTCCTGGGCCAAGGTCTGTGCGAAAGTGCGATTGCGTTCCGAAGACAGAAGGAGAATAGCTTGGTTCGCGAGATTTTCCCCATCACTAAGAAAGAAGATGGACAGAATCGGGATGACGAAAATTCCAGCCAGTGTGGCCGGAGCGGATCGCTCTGCTCCTGCTACAAAGGCTTCGATG
Source organism: Candidatus Acidiferrum sp. (assembly GCA_049792735.1). Lineage (GTDB taxonomy): Bacteria > Acidobacteriota > Terriglobia > Acidiferrales > UBA7541 > Acidiferrum. The sequence continues at coordinate 1,662 of JBARBE010000045.1, read as the reverse complement.
GAGGACCGATGGCGAAGAAGGAAAGCCCTGAACCAAGCACCTTGCGCATCTGTCCAACCACGGCTGGCGCTGAGGTCATTTGCTATCTCTCCTGTTGAAACCTTGTCCGCAATCGTTGGGATCTGTCGCGAGAGCGGACCCAGAACGTCGTGGAATGCCGGCGCAAACGCATGCCCGAGCACAGCAACCAAAATGATACAGGCGAGATAGGCTTCGGTAACGTGCGGTCCTCTGAGATTTTTGAAGAAGAGAGAATGACGTTGCAGTAACCGAACGATCGGGTCGATCAGATACGCGAACAGAATCGAAAACAAAAAGATGACGATTACCGCCCGCGCACCGTAGGCAATCGCGACGACCAGCCCAAAGGCAAGAGCCGTAGCTAATACCCTGGCCGTGCGTTGATCAAACACGCGCATGCCACGCTACTCTTGAGGGCTTTCGCGGGGATTGGCTTCCAAGTTCCGCTTTATCGCCTGGAGTGCTCGTTCAAGCGACGAACGGGTTTTGTCGACGGCAACTTTCCGGACAATGTTGCCTTTCAGCCCGGTCAAGCCCGCCTGCCGCGAACCCTTCAACGTAACGAGATAGAAGCCTCCGTGCTCCGGCTGGCTTTCGCTCGGCACACAAACCGTCAAATCCAGTGCTGTCTCGAAATAGTGGCTTGCATAGATCTGTTTTACGGCAATCGCATACGCTGGGCCCGCTGAATTTGTCCCGCGGAATACGATTGCCTGTACGATCCGAAGTGTTGGTTTGAGTCCAAAATTTACGTTCTCCCAATAAAACTGGGCTTCGATATTTCCGGAATTCGCATTCGGGTAATCAAGCAGGTAGCGGTCCAGTTCCGGCAGATAGACAGGCAGAGCTCGCGAGCGGTTCAACAAAGCCTGGAATGCTTCGGATACGGCGGTTGAATGCTTTTTGTCTCGGTACGTCCCGAGCGCCGGATTTCCGCCTTGCTTGTATCTCAGGAGCGCTTCGAGTGCCATCGATTGCGCCAAACGGTTGACCTGGCTTTCCACGTCCGGACCAGACCAATCCACCATCTGCTTGAACGCGTCCATCGCTTCGGTGGGCAGTTGAACTTTGCACCGCCCAGCCTCGCAATCTTTCAACTCCTTGATGTCATCGGTTGACAGAGCAAAACCATCTAGGTCGGTGAGCTGTGGAGGGCTACTAAACTTCCGAATCGCCAAATAATTGGGGAGCTTGCGCAGTCTATCGATATCAGATGCAAATTTCAGATATTGCTCAGGGGTTGAATCGACATAGACGGCCCCGAATACAAATACATTGTCAGGACTCTCCGAATCCAAAACCTTTGCGATGGCTTTTCCGCTTTGAATGGAAGCCATCTGATCATCAGTCAATCCAATGTACTCGCGGAAAAACTTGGAGAGCTCGGCGGGTTGGTCTCCGGCGGCCAGCGAGCAACACAAGAGCAGCAAAGTCGAAATGGCAAGGAGCATCGAGAACCGGATCGTAATCCTCACCGACGATCTCACATAGGAAATATCTTCTAATGAGGCAAATGCGCGAGCCACTGGTATCCCGTCCCATCGCAATCCCAATGAGCTATGACATGCAGATGAAGAGCAAGGCGAGTGCCACGGACACGACACCGACTTGTAGGCGAGCGTGCCGGCCTTAGTGATTGTT
>JBARBE010000044.1:0-7146 GCA_049792735.1 Candidatus Acidiferrum sp. | reverse complement strand
ATTGGCTGCATCGGATGGTCGCTCCACTAGCCGACTCGCGCATCGGAGCCACGACCACGATGCGCTGGTTGATTCCGAACCGGAACAATCTGCCGACCGCGCTGCTCGCAGCTTGGAACGCTCCGATCGTCACGATGTTGAGCGAGAAAGGAAAGAATTTTTGCTGGGGCGGAGGAACGGCCATTCGGCGCAGCGTATTCGATCAATCGGCAGTTGCCGAAGCATGGCAGCATTCGGTCAGCGATGACTATTCGATGACGCGCGCGCTGGAGCAAGCAAACCGTTCTATCGTCTTTTTGCCGGAATGCATTGTGCCGTCATTCGTAGAAACGGATTTCACCGGACTGATGGAATTTACAAACAGGCAGGTGCTGATCACGCGCGTCTATGCGGAAAGAATATGGGCGATCGCCGCCGGCACGCATCTGCTTTACTGCCTGACACTCCTGTTGGGAACGTTGCTAACTCTGAGCGCTTTTTTCGCTTCGCTTGCCGCGTTTCCTTTTGCTGCTCTGACTTTCTTGCCGGTTCTGCTCTCGATGATTCGAGGTGCGCTGCGTGCAGCAGGGGTTTCGGAAGTCTTGCCCGCCTACAAATCACAAATAGCGGGACAGGCGTGGATCTATGTGTTGTTGACTGTTTTCGTTCCCTTTCTTTACGTCGGGAACTTCTTAACATCTCTAATCACGCGAAAGATACGCTGGCGCGGCGTGACGTACGAGGTGATTTCTCCCGAGCAAACACGGATTCTCTCGTACTGAATGCGAATGCAGGGATAGAGATCTGTCTTCGAAAAACAAAAAGATTTCCACAGATTTATCCACAGAAGGTTTTCCACAGGGTTAGGCACGGAGTATGCCAAATCGAGACTAAACTCGCATTGTGACTAAAACTTCATCGCCAATCGAGTACGTCCTTTAGCAGGCAGATGAATGCTCTTTTTCCACAATGTGACGATGCACTTCCGAGTTATGGAAAAATTTCGCGTACTATGCAATTCCTACCCGCGAACCTCTCGATTTCCATACGAGGTCTCGACCTAAGTACCCCATTTCTGAACGAGTTGTGTTTTATGGAAATCGGTAGAAAAAATGCACGAGTGAAGCGGTTCGGTCACTTGACGCAGGCGAACTGGCAGGGAGCTCCTTCTCGCGGCTCGGTGCAGCTATTCTGAGGGTCCAGGCACCGGGCTAACAGCCCTGTGTGTCGGCTTCTTACCTGGCCGCTTGCCTACGCAGTGAACTTGACTCCTGACGGGGGTTCAATCTAAAGAAAAGCTTCGGTGGCGCTACGAAGCTGCGTACTGAGGGGTGCGTGTGAAGCTTATCCGCAGAAGTGAACAGCATCATCCTTTGAGCAGTTCCCGCCCAGCCATTTCCCGCGATCATTATTATTTCTATGAAAAAAACACTGGCGTGACACATTTTCACGTCGAAGCAGGCCCCGATGGATGTTTTCCCGTTGACCAGGCCGCTGGTTTGCTGGCGATGCACTGCATGGTGCGTGGCCAGTCGCCAAACGACTATCTAGTGATGGTCAGGGCGGAAAACGATCTCCTGGAAGGCCTCACCGAAAAGGCGGAAAAACTTTTGCAGGCCGGGCATTCTGTCGGCAGTCCGGTGAAGCTTACGCGCCGCGAGGAGGAAGTGCTCGGCGGCGTGATGAAGAGCCTGGCAAACAAAGAGATTGCGGCGACTTTGAATCTTTCCGAGCGCACCGTGAAATTCCACGTGTCGTCGTTGCTGGCGAAATTTCGCGTGCGCGGGCGCATGGAGCTTGTACGCGAAGCTTCGCGCAACACTATCGGTGCGATGCCAATGCCTATGCCCGTCGCGACGAGAGAAGCGCGGACGTTTGCACCGGTGCCGCAGAACTATGGCGCGGGATCACGCAGCGCTACCCTGGTTCCATTGGCAAAACGGCAAATGATGGCTTAACCCAAATTCAGAGACAGAAAGCTGTGAGAAAGCGAAGGCCCGGTCCGAGCAAATTGGACCGGGCCTTCCTGCATTAAAGTAGGTCGACGAATTGCCGACGCGTTGTTGGGCTGATCACTTTTTTGCGGCAGCGTAATGCTGCGCAGCGGAATCCCAATTGACTACGTTCCACCACGCCTTGATGTAATCGCCGCGAACATTCTGATACTTCAAGTAATAGGCATGTTCCCAAACATCGAGGCCAAGAACAGCCTTGCCGCCGAGCATGAAGGGAGTGTCCTGATTCGGTGTCGAGTCGATGGCGAGCTTCCCATCCTTGACGATGAGCCAAACCCAGCCGGAACCGAAGCGGCCGAGGCCAGCGGCGGCAAATTTCGCCTGAAATTCAGCAAAGGAGCCAAAGGCTGACTTGATGGCCGTGCCGAGATCGCCCGTGGGTTCACCACCTCCGCCTTTCTTCAACTGCGTCCAAAAAAGCGTGTGGTTCCAGTGGCCGCCGGCGTTGTTGCGAACGGCGGCGCGAATGTTCTCCGGGATGGAGTCGAGGCTTTTCAGAAGATCCTCAAGCGATTTGGATTGAAGATCGGCGTGGCCCTCGAGGGCCTTATTCAGGTTGGTGACATAAGCTCCATGGTGCTTGTCGTGATGAATTTCCATGGTTCTGGCATCGATATAGGGTTCGAGTTCGTCGAATGGGTACGGCAATGGGGGCACGGTGAATGCCACGGGTTATTCCTCCAGTTTGAGATTTGAATCAATATCCAACGCGGGGCCGGAGCGAAAAAGCACCGCTGCTCGCTCCAAGCAATCCCGCACCGACAATCCTGGAACAAACCAGGAATTTCCGGCGATGCATGGGGATCTCCTGCGGCGAGGAGGCTGGCCAACCAGCCGACTGTATCATACTGCTCTTCAATGAAGGGCCTCAATGGGGGCTTCTGGGAGCCGCTCCTGAAATGAGGAGTTGAGCTCCGAAAAGACGCCACATGAATTAGATGCGGGAAAGCGCCCATTGGGCAGATTCCGCGATCACTGGATCGGAAGAAGCCGAAAGCCGTTTTAGGAGGGTGCAGATTCTTTCGCGAGGGCTCGATCTCGATGAAGGTGCGGAATTGCCGATGGCTATGCAAGCGTTTCGTACGAGGCCCTGCCACTTCGCACGCTTGATGGCACTTCCGCGAAAGGCCGCTCGAAAATGTTCTTCCGTAAGCCCAGCGAGCCACTCGAGGCGCGGCAAGAATAACGACTCATCGTCGTCCGCTTGGGCACCAGATGCGAAGAACTCTTGCGGCTCATTGCCTCCGGCGCTCGGGAAAGTCCGCGGCTGAAATTCGGGAGCTTGCGTCACTGGGGCGCGCCGGTTCCAAGGGCAAACGTCCTGGCAAATGTCGCAGCCGAAGACGTGGCGGCCTATGGGTTGGCGGAGCACTTCGGGGATGCTGCCCCGAAGCTCGATGGTCAGATAGGAAATGCAGAGTCGGGCATCCATTATGTACGGCTCAACGAGCGCTCCCGTTGGACAGGCATCGATGCATTTTGTGCAGGAGCCGCAGAGGTCCGGCGGCGGCAACTCGTCTAGGCCAAGAGTGGGCGAAATATCGAGAGTCGTGAGAATCACGCCGAGAAAGAACCAGGAGCCCAGCTTCGAGCTTAACAGGAGCGTGTTTTTTCCGAACCAGCCGAGGCCCGCGTATCTGGCAAAGACCCTCTCATTCAACGGCCCGGTGTCGGCGTAAATACGCGTTTCAAATGGCTGCGTAAAACGTTTCACAAGGATGCCGGCGAACTCTTGCAGTCTTCGCTGAAGGACTTCATGGTAGTCCTGTCCCCAGGCGTAACGAGAAACCCAGCCGTGGGGTTCGGTCTGGTCCAACTGGAAAGCATCGACAGATCGCGGCGCTGAGGAATTGTAGTTTAACGCACAAACAATGACGCTGCGGAGTCCCGGCATGATGCTTTGCGGATCGATACGGCGCGGGTCAGACAGGTATTTCATCTCGCCGGCGTAGCCCCGCGCCAGCCATTCTTTTGCGAGGTCGAGCTCGGAAAATTTATCTGCGCGCACGACCCCACAAAGATCAAACCCCAGGGCGACTGCTTGTTCGACAATCCACGCGGTTTCGGAACTGTTGTTCATAAAGGCGGAGTGAGACGAGCTACGGAAGAATTGTGCCCCAGGGCGAGGCTCGATGCGAGCGCTGTCCAAGACGGAAACTTGAGCTTCCGCAAGATGAATGGAAGACTATTGGAAACTGCTCAAAGCGGTGCTCTCGTCGGTGTAAACGTCGAAGACGGTATACAGCTTGGTGAGCTGGAGCAAATCGTGGACTTTCTTCGTCAGGTGTAGCAACTTCAGCTCGCCGCCGCGGCCCTTCGCAGTCGTGTAAGCGCTGACGAGTTCGCCGATGCCGGAGCTATCGATGTAATCCACGTCCGCGAGATTGAGCACGATGCGCGTGCGCTGATCATCCAGCAAACCGCGGACCGTCTTGCGCAGCAGGGCGCTGCCCTCGCCGAGCGTAATCCGCCCGCTCAGATCCACGACCGTGGCTTGACTGGCATCTCGATGTGTTGCGCGTAGCGGCATAATTCCTTCTAAGCTCCCTGGTGGGGGGAAGCACCTTGGCTTCCTTGTCCATTGGTTCCCGGGTTGTCTGGCAACGGCAGTTTCTTTGACATCACGATTTCCGCGCCGCCCGTGCGGCCGAGCACTACGTCGAACTCATCCATGAATGCACGCATCAGGAAAATTCCCCGTCCCGATGTGCTCAAGAGATTTTCTTCGGCCAGCGGATCCGGCACGTCGGCGAGTGTGAAGCCAGCGCCCTCATCCAAAACATGGATGATCATTTTATCCTGAGTAAGGTCCACGGCCAGATGAATCTTTTTTTCGGGGCGCTCCTGATTGCCGTAGTGAAATGCGTTGATTACGCCCTCGCGCACGCTCATGCCAATCTTGTAGCAATCGTCCTCGCCGAAGCCGGCCGCCTCCGCAACCCGGAGACACATCTCCTCCGCAAGATTTACGCTTTCGACTTGCGTCTCCAGTGTAATTTCGAGGTGCTTGGGGTCTGTGCCCATGCGCGCCGCTCCGTTGGACCCAAAATGCACCCAAGGGAGCGCACTTATCGGTAACACAGCGGCTAAACCTAAGTCAATGGAGCACTTGGGATTTCGTGGCGGGAGGATGCTCACACGAAGACCGGCTGACAATGCTTGCGGCAGCGCGGATTGCGCATTTTGCAGCTAAGACCAGTAGGAGCGGTCCAGGGTGCGATATTGGATGGCTTCGCTGAGGTGGCGCGGGTCGACGTTTTCGCAGGCATCCAGATCGGCGATTGTCCTGGCGACTTTCAGAATGCGGTCGTGGGCGCGCGCGGAGAGGCCCAGGCGAGTGATGGCATTCTCAAGCAACTTCTCTCCCTCCATTGAAATTGCGCAGTGCTTGCGGATCATTTTGGGCATCATCTGGGCGTTGGCGTAGGTTTTCTTTTCTGCACGGAAGCGCTCCATTTGCCTCTCGCGCGCTGCCATAACGCGTTGGCGAACGGCCGCGGAGTCTTCGGAGGAGGAGGGTGCGCGCAATTCCTTATACTTCACTGCGGGCACTTCGATGTGAATATCTATGCGGTCGAGAAGCGGGCCAGAGATCTTCGAGACGTAGCGCTGGATCATCGGAGGCGTGCAATGGCACTCGCGCGTCGGATCGCCGAAATAGCCGCATGGGCAAGGGTTCATGGCTGCCGCCAGCATGAAACGCGAGGGAAAAGTGACTGATACAGCGGCGCGTGAGATGGTCACCGCCCCGTCTTCGAGCGGCTGCCGCATGACTTCTAAGACGTTGCGCTGGAATTCTGGCAGCTCATCGAGAAATAGAACACCATTGTGCCCGAGAGAAACTTCGCCGGGGCGCGGGACGGCGCCGCCACCGATCAAACCGGCATCGCTGATGGTGTGGTGCGGAGAGCGGAAGGGACGGGTGCCGACAAGACCGCGGCTGTCTTCGAGAACACCTGCGACGCTGTGAATGCGCGTCGTTTCGATGGCTTCTTCGAGCGACATGGGTGGAAGAATCGTGGGAATGCGTTTGGCGAGCATGGTTTTGCCTGCGCCGGGAGGTCCTATGAAGAGAATGTTGTGGCCGCCAGCACAGGCAACTTCAAGAGCGCGCTTCGCTGCCTGCTGGCCGTGAACGTCGCGCAAATCGACGGAATATTGCGCGGCCTCGGAAAGCATCTGCTTAGCATCGACAGTCACTGGCTTAAACGACTCCGGCGCGTTCACCAGATCGACGGCTTGCGGCAGCGTCTTCAGTCCATAGACGTTGACGCCTTCCACAACTGCTGCTTCTCGGGCGTTGGCTTCGGGGACAGCAAGCGATTTCAGGCCAAATTCGCGTGCGGCGAGTGCTGCAGAAAGCGCGCCTCGCACTGACCGAATACTTCCATCCAGCGACAATTCTCCGAGGAACATGCACTGGCTCAGCTGCTTACCAAAAAAATGGCCCATGCACCCGACGAGCCCCAAAGCCATGGGGAGATCGAAGGCCGAGCCTTCTTTGCGAATATCGGCCGGGGCCAAATTGATGGTCACTCCCTGGCCATGCGGAAACTCGAAGCCACAATTGCGAAGCGCGGACTTGATGCGTTCACGGCTTTCCTTGACGGCGTTATCCGGCAGCCCGACGACGTTGAAATCTTGCATGCGAGCGGAACCCACGTCGACCTCCACCTCGACGAGATACGCGTCGATACCGTAGACGGAGGCGCTTTGTGTTTTGAAGAGCATGGCAGAGAGCAGCTGCTGTAGGCCAAGGGCAGCATAAATCAATCAGGTAATATAGACCAGAGATAATCGCGGGGCCCCGGAAACCGGGCGGATCGGACGGTAGCCGCGTGGGGGCGGCGGAGTTCGGGAGCTTTGGATGCCGTAGTGAAGCGGCTGAGGTTATCCACAGGCGCGCGATTGACGCAAGTCTTTGACACAAACTAGAATCCGGCCACTTTGTACACCCGCGAATCAACAGGATTGCCTTCAGCGGCCTATTCTAGCCAGAGAGTAAAATTGTGCTGGCGCGATCTTTATCGCGAGGCTGAACTTTACAAAGCTGCGGTTCGGATTTATACCAAGCCTCTCTTCTCCTGGCGCAAGGCGCTCTTTGCTTCGACGGACAATCGAGATCTGTACGATTTTGCGCGCTCCGGCCTGC
>JBARBE010000043.1:0-9916 GCA_049792735.1 Candidatus Acidiferrum sp. | reverse complement strand
GAGCAAGTGGACAAGTTCCGCTTCCGCGAAGAGAACGATCAGGTCATCAAGGACGGTGGCCGCCCGGCTACGGGCCGTCCGCTTCTCCTCGGCATTACCAAGGCCTCGCTCTCGACCGATTCCTTTATCTCGGCCGCGAGCTTCCAGGAGACCACGCGCGTCCTCACCGAAGCCGCTGTCGCCGGCAAGGTGGACTACCTGCGCGGCCTCAAGGAAAACGTCATCATGGGCCGTTTGATCCCTGCTGGCACGGGCCTCGAGCACTACCGCAGCATTCAGTTGCTGACGGAAATGCCCGCCCCCGCGCCCATCGAGGAAATTCCAGAAGCCGCCGAGCTCACTGCGGAAGAAGCCGCGGCTCTCGACTTCCTGCAAAAGGACGCCGAAGCCGACGCCGCCACCGAGGGTTAATCGGCTCCGTCATCTTCTTGAACGGCGGACTTTCCCGCCTCCGGCTAGTAGAAGTCGGCAAAGCGTCCCGGTTCGCGCCGGGACGCTTTGCTTTTTAAGTAGTTTCTATAGGTAACTTTCAGGCACGTTCCACGGTCACTGCCGTTGCCCGTGGCTCGTACCATTCCTACAATAATCTTTGCAAACATAAGGTGGTTTTTCTGGCCTCCTTCGCCAGGCGCCGCCCGCGGCACCATGCCAAAACACGACGACTTCTCTCCAGGTCAGGCGAAGCAGTCTCCTTCAGACGGTTCAAACCGCCCTACGATTTCCGCTCGCCTCGAACAATTCGAAAAACGCCAGAGCGAACTCTGGCGCTTGACCTTTCTCCTCCTCCTGATCCTATCCGTCGTATTCGCCTTCACTTCTTGGGGCACGATTCGCTCCCTCGCCCACCGCTTCGAGGCCTTGCCCATCGGCCTTGTTGTCCTGGTCGGTCTCTTTGGTTTCTACGCCTGGAAGCGCACCCAGGAAATCTCCGAACTCCGCGGCCTCGTTCGTGGCCTCGAGCACCACGACGCCGCCCCTCCCAGCGACCGACAGATGGACCAGCTCTTTGAGGTCATCTCTCGCTCCCAGCAGGGCTACCGCGACCTCATCGATTCCTTCGACGACATCCTCCTCGCCGTTTCGCTCGAGGGCGAAATCCGTGCCGTAAATCGCAGCTTCGCTGACCTCGTCGGCGCCAGCTACCAGCAAATTATCGGACGCCCCGTCACCGATTTCCTCGAGGAGGGCGGCGGCGAAGGCGCCGAACTAATCCGTCGCGCCATGCCTCGTTTTCTCGAACGCCGCCACTGGTCCGGCATCATTCAGGTCCGCCTCAAGAAACAAAATGCCATTTGCTATTTCGATTGCGTCGCGCATGCCATGACCCGCGACAACACCGTCCACGGCCTCACCGTCCTCGGCCGCGACATCACCGCTCTCCGCAAAAACGAAGCCCGCTTCACCGAACTCTTCGAGACTCTTCAGGAAGGCATCTACATCACCATACCTGAAGGCACCATTCTCGACGCCAATCCTGCCCTCATCCGCATGCTCGGCTATGACTCCAAGGAAGAATTGCTTTCCATACGAGTGCCCGACCTCTTCGCCGATCCTGCCGAACGAATAGTGCTTCAGCAGGAGGTCGAGCATCAGAACGCGCCCCAGGGCCGTGAAATTACTCTTCTGCGCAAGGATGGCTCTCCCATCATTTGTTTAAACACCGCCACCGCCGTGCGTGATACCTCCGGTCGCGTGATTCGTTATCAGGGTTCCATCATGGATATCACCGCCCGCCGCCAAATGGAACGCCAGCTCTACAAGGAGCAGGAATTCGCCCGCCGCCTCGTCGACAGTTTCCCGGACCTCATCCTCGTCGTCGATACCAATTCCCGCTACACCTTCGTCAGCCCCCGCTGCAAGGAAGTTCTCGGCTACGAACTCTCCGAAACCGGCGATATGGAATTCGGCGACCGCACGCATTCCGAAGACCGTCCCATCCTCCTCTCGCTTTTCCAGGATATTCTCGCCGGGCGCCGGAATTTCGGCTCTCTTGAAGTTCGTGTCCGCCACAAGCTCGGCGACTGGCGCCGCATCCGTTTCAATTTCAGCCCACTCGCCGACGAAACCGGCAAAATCGAGGGCGTGGTCCTTTCCGGCCGCGATGTCACCGAGCTCAAGCGCCTCGAAGAGCAGCTCATCCAGGCCGAAAAACTCGCCGCCATGGGCCAGATGCTCGCCGGCGTCGCCCACGAGCTCAACAATCCCCTCACCGCCATTCTCGGCGTCACAGAACTATTGCGCGATGGCCAGTCTGACGCAGAAGCTACCAGGCGCCAACTCGAGCTCACCCATCGCCAGGCCCGCCGCGCCGCACGCATCGTTCAAAATCTTCTCGAGTTCTCCCGGCCCGCCTCGCCGCAAAAAAAGCCCGTCGATCTCAACAGCATCATCGACCGCACCCTCCAATTGCACGAGCACTCCCTCCGCCGCAACAATGTCGAAGTCGATTTTCGTCCGCAGCCGGATTTGCCCGGCGTCATCGGCGACGCCAACCAGCTCATTCAAGTCTTTCTCAATCTCGTCACCAACGCCGAGCAAGCCATCCGCGAAGTCCGCGAATCCGGCCGCATTCAAATTCGCTTCGCTCGGCTCGGCTCCCGCGTCTCCATCGCCTTTCAAGACGATGGCGTCGGCATCCGTCCCGAATCCGTCCCCCGCCTCTTCGATCCCTTTTACACAACAAAACGCCCCGGCGGCGGCACGGGCCTCGGCCTCAGCATCTGCCTCTCCATCATTCGCGAGCATGGCGGCACCATCGAAGCCGAAGCCCTCCCCGCAGGCGGCTCCGCCTTCACCGTCTATCTCCCTCTCGCTCTCGGCGAGGAACCTCCCGCCTCAACTCCCGCCAATCCCCCCGGCATCGGAACGGGTTCGTCTCCTCTGCCCGATCTCAATTTGCTGAAAGGCCGTTCCATCCTCGTCCTCGACGATGAAGAAACCCTCCGCAGCCTCCTCTTCGAAGGCCTTACCGCTCGCGGCCTCGACGTCGACTGCGCCGCCACTTTGGAAGAAGCCCTCTCGTTCGTCGCCCAGCGTTCTCACGACGCTCTTCTCTGCGATCTGAATCTTTCTAAGGGTGGTGCGTATCTGGATGGCAAGGCCGCCGCGGAACAAATTCTCGCCGCCTCCGGCGCGCGTAAACCCGCCGTCATTTACATGAGTGGCGATCTAGTGGATTCCCCCGGCGCCTCATCTGGCCCCGGCTCGCCGCGTCATTTGCAAAAACCATTCCGCGTTTCCGACGTCCTTGCCACGCTGCTGGAAATTTTCACTTCCGCCTCAGCCGGCGAAAAGCCCGAATGAATATTGCCAAAGCCAGCGATTATCTGGTTCGTGTCCGCCGCAACTCGTGGGCCACGCTTGTGCGCGTCCCCGCAATGTTTTGTCTCGCTCGCCTAACTCTCCCGCCGCGACTTCAGCCTGAAACCCTCGCCGCATTCCATCTCCGTATACCACCGCGCCTCACTTTTCCGGAATCACCATGTTCCGGAAGATCTTCCAGCTCCCGTCCGCCTGTCTCTGCCACACCGTCAAATATTTGTCCACCAGCTTCTCGCCTCCCTCGAACGTCGCCTCCGCCTGCCCCCATTCGTACACAAAATTTCCGTGTTCGCTCGATCCCCACGTCTTCACCGATGCCGCCCGCGCTCTCCCGCGGCTCGTAATCAAAGCTTTGATATGCGTCCCAATCTCCGCCCGTCCCCGGAAGCACTCTCCCCTCGGCCCGCAATCAATCCCGCCCGCCGCATACGTCGCCGTAATCAGCCCCACGTTCCCCGTTTTCATCCCCGCAATCCACGCCTGATTCCCCGCATCAATCCCAGCCCGCGCCGTCACTCCCTGCGCCCCGCTCCGCGCCATTATCCCCGCCGAAAGCAATCCGCCGGCAGCCACAACCAACACAAAAGTTCTCATCTGCCCAATTCTCCTCTCCAACTTGTCCTCTCTTCCTCGGATGCGCGCCACACTCCTTGACTGAGACATTACGATAGCTCGATACGGCAACGCACCTATCACAGAAATCTGCCTTTGATGACCGAAGCTCCAACTCAGCCAAAGTTCAGTCAAAATGCCTCGGGGACTTCCCGTCCGTCCCCTTGTTTCCTGGCGGTGTGGGCGGCTCAGGCAGATGCAGCCGCATAAATAAATCGCTTGACAGTATTCGCCTTTTCTTCTATATGATTTAACATGTCCTCAAATTTAAATTATAGTAAATCATGCTATTGGAGGATGTATGTGCCCTAGCCGTGCGTCTGGAAAAGATACCGTAGTTGTTCTCCCAACCATTCTCCGCCGCCAGGCAAAAATCGCGGTCTCCGGTGAGGAGCGGTTGGCGTGTGCGGTCGTAGAGTTGCGGGAGAGTGTCTGGTCTGAGATTCTTCACATCGCCGCGTGTTGGAAGGTTGATCCGAAGGAGTTACTCAGCGCATCGGGGAGGCGGTGATGGGGAAGGATCGCCTAGATTCGCCGCGACCGCCCCAAACCCGCAGCATTTTTGTGGATGAACGAGGTGGGTCGGTTGATCGCGTGTTGTTCCTAGCCTTGTTCGACAAGTTCATGCAAGACCTGCCCGAGCCGCCCGCTCTTGAAGCTGATGATGTTGACCCTGTTCGACTTCAGAAGGCTGGCGAAGGAGTCCTTTTTTCTCTGTCTAGTGAGGTAGGGGTTTTTGCTGACCATTATGGCGTCCCCGTGGATACGCTCTGGGGGCTGGTACTGGACTGGGTGGTCTCGGATCATCTGGGGGCGGAGCGGACCCCGGCGGAGTTCCTCATCCCAGAAAAGAAGGGATCCCAAAGGACTTCGAGTTCCGGCTGATCGCATAGATGCGCATGCCGTAGAATGAAGCATTTACTGAGCGGCAAGCCCAAGACGGGCAGCGTGCAAATTACAAGGAGCGACGGCTACGACGCACCTCGTTTCATTTCCATCCCGAATCCCAAAATGGATTACCAAGTTGGAAGAGATCGCCAGGTGTCTACGCAAACTACTGCGGCTCTGCCTGCGCTTTTTAAGATTTAGGCTATAAGTTCGTTGGGCAATAAATTGCATACGGTCTCCACGGGTGCGGGACCGGATGGTTTGCAACAAGAGAATTCTGTTGGTCCTTGTTACATCGTGCGTCGCGACGGTGGTGTGTGGTTGCGCGGCTACCGTCAAGACGAGCACCCCCGCAACCAGTTCACATGCGCCAGTTTCCAGCGTGTCCGTCGCTGTATCACCCACCTCAGCCTCCGTTTCGCTCTCGCAGAGCGAGCTATTTAATGCCGTCGTCCAAAACGACGTTCAGGATAAGGGGGTTGCTTGGTCCCTAACGCAGTCTGGCACTGCATGTAGCCCCGCATGTGGTTCGCTTCTCGCGAACACAAGTAGTGCTACCTATTCCGCGCCGGCTGCCACGCCGAAGATTTCGATTGTGACGCTTACTGCTACTTCCGTTAGCGACACCACGAAATCGGCCAGCGCGCTAATCACAATCGCTTCGGCTCCTCTTGCCGCGATTTCCGTATCCGTTACGCCCACCTCGGCCGTCGTTCCCCCCTCCCAAAGCCAACAGTTTGACGCCCTCGTACAAAATGACACATTCAGCAAAGGCGTCGCCTGGACCTTGACGCAGTCCGGAGTTGGATGCAGCCCCACCTGCGGTTCGATTATAGGGTACACGACCCAGACGGCCATCTACGTTGCACCCTCGAGCGCTCCGAGCTCGTCCGTTGCGCTGATCTCAGCCACTTCCATTGCTGACAACACGCAAACCGCGCTTGCAATAATTACAATTGCATCCCCAGGCCCCTCGGGAGACCAAAGTCAGTGGGTCAATGTCACCAACTACGGTGCCCGCTCTATCACCACGGCGCCAACGGCGACTGCATCGTGCACAGCCAGCAGTAATGTGGTCACGTTGACGAACAGAGACTGGCCTCAGGACCTCACCCAGTTTGAAGACGGTGATTCCATTCGTTTGGATCAGTGTGGCCTACCCACAGTGATGACCGCACCTACGAATGTTGTCATCTCCCCAGGAATGAATGCGGGAGGAACTCCTGCGGTCGCTAATCTCACCTTGGGGAACTCGTCCTACTCCTATCAGGTTATCGCCTGCGACAAACTGGGCGGCTGCTCCGCTGCCTCGCCTACGGCGACCACGACATCGGGAGCTGCAACACTAGGCCGGGTTACTACCCAAATCAAACAAATGTTATTGTATGACAACGTGATGAAAGTTACAACTTTGACACCCCATGGCTTTCATACCTCGGCGCTCGTCTACATTCAGTATTTCTCCACGCAAACCGCAGCTTTCGAGGGCTGGTACATTATTTCCGGCGTTCCCTCGCCAACGTCGTTCACGTTCCTCACCTCACTCGACAGCCGAATCGGCGGAACTCCAACGTCGGATACTTCCGGAGGTACAGCACTGGCGTTCAACTGCAACAAGGTCACTTGGAGTGAAGTGAAGGGCGCTTGGAAATATTACATCTACGGGAGAGATCCAGGGGACGCGTCGCTGATCGGAGTTGCTGAGCCTGGGACCACCCAGTGGCAGGACTACGGCGCTACGATGATGGGCAACTTCTCTTTCCCGAGCTTCGTCACAAAAACGACACCCAGTCAACCTACCAATCAATACTTACTAACCACGATCGCAACAGGTGGCGGAACGCCCACCATCACACTTGCATCTCCAGCGCAAAACTCGATAGACAATATTTCCGCACGAATGGGCAGCGACGCCGCAATTGCAGCAGCGTTCAAGGCGGCGAGGTTTGGAACAGTCTATTTTCCAGAAGGCTCTTTCCAAGTAGCCGGCTACATGGACTTGAGCGCCTTTGGCCCGATCTATGTCGCACAAGGCGGGCAGCTCAAAGTAGCCGATACGTTACAGATTCCGGGAAGCATCTATTGGAAAGGCGTCGATCCCACCTACACTACGGCGTTCCAACCATCTCCAACCACTGTGATTTTTGGCCTGCCGGGAAGCTATCCCACGGTTTACGAAGGAGATTCCGGCGGGGAACTGCAATTTGACCACGTGACGTTGACTAACTCTGATGCCAACGGAGGGCTGTTGTTTTATGCAGACACGGGTACCAACTTCCATTTTGACTACACAACATTTGCAGCGGGAGCTGGCAATCACCTAGGATATATGCAGCGCCAGTTCATCATCCGCACGGGGGGATTTGATTTCAACTTCTCCAACTGCCTATTTACAGCGGACCAGGAGCCGAACGGAAACGAATACGACATTGGTTACACATTCTTACCGTCCGCCCTGTTCGCGCCCAATGGCGCTATAGGCACGGGATCAGGATATTTTCAGCACTCATGGTTCCTCGGAAAGAGTGCTGTCGAAGTGAATATGAGTGGCTCTCCTTATGGCGAGCCTTACCAAGAATTTGATGATACGCGGACCCAGAACGATTTGTTGCCAGTATACATCTCCAGTAACTTCCCGAGTCAGAATACTACGAATAGAGCCGTCTACTTTTATGGATTCTCTCCAGCCGATTATCCTTCAGCGATGACCGGAAACTGGGCGGCGCTGACGCTTAGCGTCGGACTGCAAAATCTGTCAAACCCTCCGCAGGGAAGTCGCCCTCTTTTGGTAGGAAACCCTAGTGTTTTTATCGGGCAACAAGGCGGAACGGCGAGCTCAGGGCCTCCGGGTGGGGGATGGTTCGCCACAGGCGGAGCGCAAGTGGGGTATTTGATTCCGCCTCCGGCGGCAGCCCCGCTGCTCACGAACAGTTCCGGCGGCGCGGTGCCGGTCGGAAATCACACCTACGAAGTTGCGTGGACCGACGCTTTTGGCAATTCCACGACGGCTGGACCGTCCGCGACGATTAACATCGTCAGTGGAATGCAGGCTGTGGGGATAACGCCGCCGACAGCACCGCCCGGGGCGGTTGGGTGGCAATACTATCGTGATGGAGCATTAACCGGCCCGTCTAGCACAGCTTGCGGCCCTTTTGGTCTGGGGACAACACAAATTGATACGTTACCGTTTGTCGCTTGCGGGAATAGCGTTCCTTTACAAAATACGGCCATGAGTTCGGGCCAGGGAATAAGTGGGGAGGAAACCACAACGATAGTGCTCACCGGCGGCGGGCATAAGACCGTGATCGGCGGGACGTTCACGGCAGATCGTACGCTGACCGTCCCTGACGTGAGCGGCACAATCGCGGTCAAGATCGCCAACGGGACAGTAGCGATGCCCTCGGAGGCAATTGGTGCAAACACCTGCAGCGCTGTCGTACAGACTGTGGCGCAAGGGGTGCTTCCTACTGACGTTGTTCATTCCTCGCCGAACAGCGCGCCGTCCACAAGCGCAGTGGGTCTCAAAGTAATGGCCTGGGCAGCGACGAACAGTGTAAGCTTTCAATACTGCAATTGGTCTAACGCAGGTATCAGCCCGATTCCGGTAACGCTAAACTGGCAAGTTATTCGCTGAGCGTTGCCAGCGAATCCTGGCGGGTGGCGGAGAGGGGTGCCGCATCCCTTCGCAGTTAAGGGTGCGGGTTTTGAAGTTCGTCCCATTCCGGTACGCCCGAGCCCCTCTCGGTGAACCTTCCAACCCTCCAACCTTCCAACCTATAAACGCTATTACCCCCTCTTCGCCTGCTTTTTCCGTCTAACCCCCAACTTCTACCTTCCAACCTCTGTCTTCCCCGTCTCACCAAACTCCCAATTTGCCGCCAACTCCTTCCATCCATTCCACTTCCGCGTCTCACGTTCGAATGACACATATCGAGTACTATGCCTTGACAGTAATCCAATTCCGTGCTACCATTCCCCATGGCTACAACGCCAAACCCGCCCGCACGCCTCCCATCGTCTCTTCTCCAGCTACCCTCCGCGTACTCTGTGCCCTCTGTGTTAAGAAAAACCCTCACAATGTCAGGGACCCTGCCGCCCTCCTCCTTCTGTCTTTACGTCGTTACCTCGTTACATCCTTACTTCACCCCTGTGGAAGGATCGGCCTCCTCGCACTCCCATCTTTCCACTAATCTCTCACCACTGCGCACTATCCCCTTTAGAATGCGCAGTTCCCCAAAACACTCCCGTAACCCCTTTGGAATGCGCACTTTCAAAACACAGGACTTAAAGCCTTTTAGAATGTGCAGTTCCGAAAAAACCGGGGGTGGGGGCACCCCACGTGGCCGATGACTCTCTCTTCCTTCGACTTTCAACTTTCGATTTTCAACGGTGCGGGTGCCCCGTTTTCGGCTAATGAGGGTGGGCCTTTCTCTCACTCCGACCTTCGCCGTTCGCAATCAGTGCGGAGCAGAACTGGCTGCAGGAGCCGCGTCCACGCCAAAATCCCACACGAAGAAGTTCAATCCATCCTGCAGGATTTCGGCGATGGCGTATTCCCCCGGCGGCAACGGCGAGCTCAGCGTGAACCGGTACACCTCCGGCGCCACTTCCCACCGCTGCGTCACAATGTCATTTCTATCTTCCGAGATCTCTTGCCCAAACATGCTTCGGACAGACTCGAGCAGTCGCTTGTGCCCCTTTATCTTCACCCGCACCAAGACCACATCCGGCCCATCCACGCCCTGCCGCCCGGTTCGCCATACCGACGAATCTTCATCCGTGCCTGGCGCCGCTTCGCGCAAATAGAACTCGGGAGTCGGCGTCGTGATCCGCACCTTGGCCCGCTCTCCTGGGATTTCGATGTTTTTCTTGCTGGGAACAATCGGTATGGGCGAGAGAATCTGTTTCAAGACCGTTTTCTTGTCCGTTTCATCTTGCGCGCCGACCTGACCAAGCCGTTTCACGGCTTTTCCTTCCAGCGCAAACATGCCTTCCCCATCCGGCAAGAACACTCCCGGGGCGACCAACAAACTAGCGTCCACATCCACTGGCGTCTCCGCCCTCGCCGCCGTCTCCTGGATATGAACCTTCTCGA
>JBARBE010000042.1:0-5995 GCA_049792735.1 Candidatus Acidiferrum sp. | reverse complement strand
CACCCTCCCGCGATCTGACCGCCCGCCCCGACGCCAGTTCTGAACGCGCGCCCGAACGAACCGGCCCTCCCAAGTTCGCCAGTCTTCCGCCCGGCGCCAAACCCGAGCAGATTTTCGCCGAGAAGCGCGTCTTCACGCTGAACGTCCAGATGGCGAACCTCAACAGCGCGAGCGGAAGCTGGATCCTGCATTTTTCGGAGCTCGGCTCTGGCGCGTATCGTCCAGGGGACCCAGCTGCGGATTTGACGGGCCTCGCTCCCATTCACAAGGTCGATCCAAAATATCCGCCCGATCTGATCGATCAAAATGTCGAAGGCGAAGTCATTCTCTATGCGATCATCCGCGCCGACGGCTCCGTCAACAGCGTTCAAGTCGTTCGCAGCGTCGATCCCGTCCTCGACGCCAACGCCAAGAGCGCGCTCAGCCAGTGGAAATTCCGTCCTGCGATGAAAGATGGCGTACCCATTGCTCTCGAAGCCATCGTCCACGTCCCCTTCAAAATCGCCGACAACCGCTAACTTCAGTTTCGCAGCGGCACGCTATTTCATCGAGCTGCCACGACAGTTAGCCTCAATCCGATGACCTGTGTAACCGCGACCAGTGTCGACAGCCTAGGATTGCCTTTCTCGGATAACGCGCGGTAGAGGCTCTCTCGCTCGATGCCGGCGGCCTTTGCCACTTTGGCGATGCCGTGCGCCTGCGCCAGCCGCCGCAGCGCCACGAGCAGTACGCGCGGCTCGTCGGACTCCTCCAGAGCCGCCTTAAGATATTCCGCTGCGAATTCTGGATCTTTTCGGAGGCGCCGGACCATCGCCTCATCATGCGGAACGCTCGATTTTCGCTTCATTTTGTTTTGGTCCTTTCCTTGTAATCCTGCAAATAGCCGAGTGCTCGCTCGATATCTGCACCCTGCTTTCGCTTATCGCCAGCGTTGAGCAGCAGCACGCGATCTTTGCCTGTCGTCGCGTAATAAACTCGATAGCCCGGTCCCCAATCGATTCGCAATTCCCACAATCCACCTCGCAAAGCCTTGCAGTCTCCAGCGTTTCCTGCTGCCAGCCGGTCAATGCGCACTGCAATCTTGGCCTGTGCGCGGAGATCGGGCAGTTGTGAAAGCCACTCGTCGAAAATGTCGCGCCCCGCGGGGCTGACGTAGTGGCGAACCTCGATCATCGATACATTGTAACTTATAAATTACAGATGGTCAATCAGTCAGAGTTGCTTGCTTCCGCGAGTTTCACCAGCGTGAAGAGGGCGTGATTGACCGGAGTGGGCACGCCGAGTTCGGCTCCGCGCCGCGCGATGTAGCCGTTCAGCGAATCGATCTCGGTGCGTTTGCCGCGCATCATGTCTTGTGCCGTTGAGGAATACGCTTCCGCCAACTGCGTGGCGATCTTGAAAGCGCCGGCCAGCGCCACTTGCGGATCTTCAAATCCCGGCGGATGGATACCTGCCACTCTCGCGACGGCTAAAATTTCGTAGACGGCGGTTTCGACCAGTTTGCGCGCGTCGGTGCTCGCGGCGATTTGTCCATACTGCGCGCGTCCCAGCGCCGAAACAGCATTCAGCGCGCAGTTCCAAGTGAGCTTGGTCCAGAGCTCGCCCTCAATATTGTCGGAGATGCGGCAGCCGACTCCGGCGCGTTCGAACGCGGCTGCGAACTGCTCGCTCTGCGCGCTGCGCGGGCCAACGACGAGATCGCCGCGCCCGGCGTGCTTTATGCGGCCCGGCTCGGGGACCGACGCTGCGACATAAACGACCGTGCGCAACGCCTCGATACCGGATGCGGCGCGAATTTGCTCCGCGTTGTCGACACCATTCTGAAGGCTCGCAACAATCGCTCCCGGAGCAAGAAGCGGCGCGAGTTCCTGCGAGGTCGTCGCATTGTCAATCGTCTTCACACAAAAAAGAACAATCTCCGCGCCGCGAACATCTTTCAAGTCCGTCGACGCCTCAACGCGCACGGTTTCCTTGAACTGCGTGGTGTCGAGGAAGAGACCGTTTTTCTGGACGGCCTCAACGAACGCCGTTCTGCCAATCATGATCACTGGAGCGCCGGCGCGCGCCAGCCTCCCGCCGAAATACCCGCCCACCGCGCCCGCTCCGACAACGGCCACGAGCGGCCAACTTTTTTCGGCGCTCACGCGGTGATCACCGAAATCAGCCGGTCGATATCGCGCTCCGTGTTGTAGAGATGCGGCGAGACGCGGATATTTCCTTCGCGCAGGCTCACGATGATGTTTTCCGCGCGCAATTTCTGATAAAGCTCGGCCGTTTTTTCCGGCGTGCGCGCCGCGAAGCATCCATACGCGCCACGCTTTGACGCCTCCAACGGACTCGTCGGAATGCAACGGTCCTTCGGAAGTCGCTGGTACATGAACTCGATCAAACCGCGGCAGTGCTCTGCCACCGTTTCCGCTCCCACACGCAAAACAAAATCCGCCGAAGCATCCATCGCTACGAGATTGAAATTGAAATAGCTGGCCGGCTCCGCGGTGTCCCAGCGCTTCGCCGCCGCGGCGGGTTTCGGATCATCGAAATTGAGCGAAGCAAAATTATCCGAGCCCGCCACCGCCATCCAATAAAATGGCCCAGGCCGCATCTTGGCGATGCGCTCGCTCCTCGCCCAGAAAAATCCGGTGCCGAACGGGCCGAGCAGTCCCTTGTATCCTGCGCTGACGACAAAATCGGCGCCCAGTTTCTCCACGTCCATCGGAATCGTGCCGCAGCACTGGCTGGCGTCGAGCAGCAACAAGGCGCCTTGCGCGTGGCAAGCTTCGGCCACACGCGCCGCGCCCAGCAGCGAGGCGTCATTGAATCGCACGAGGCTCACGGAAACGACGCGGGTACGTGGCGACATCGCCGCAATCAAATCATCGGCGGTAATAAATCGTTCGCGCGGAGCGACGATTTTCAGTTTCACGCCTTCGCGCTCTTCCATCGGCTTCCACGCCGTGTACTGCAGCGGAAATTCTCCCTTCGCGGTGATGACTTCGTCGCCCGGCTTCCACTCCAATCCATAAGCAACCGCCGCAACGCCGGTGCTCGCTCCCGTCGTAATGGCAATCTCTTCTGGTTTTCCGCCGATCAGTCTTGCGAGCGACGCGCGAATGCGGTTGGGAATTTCAAAAAAAGTCGAATCCGACTTGTGATGTGGATATTTCTTCCACTCCTGCGCGGCTTGTAGTGCGCGCAGCGAGACCTTGGGCATTGGCGACTGTCCCGCAAGATTCAGATACGTCGCGTCCTCAAACTCAAACCATTCCTGCCGCCAGTCGGTGCTAGTGGAAATACCGGGAGTTGCCATAAGAGTCTCCTTTGCGTGGCCTGGAGGAATTAGACTCGCGCCGAGCTCCATCGTATCCAACATCCAAATTGGAAACTCAGCGGGCCGCGATGTGGAGTGCGGCAGCCCCGCTGCCGCTTTTTCAGTGACTCGCGCGACTCTATATCCGCCGAGGCTCAATAGGTCGAACTAGAAGTGGCCGCGCAGCTCGCGAAACGCGGGTACGATGACTAGTTTGCCCGCCCCGGCCATAACAGGTTCGTGCTCCAGCTGCCAGGTATGCTGGTGCGGAATGTACACGGCGTTGAGCCCAATCTTCATCGCGGGGTTGATGTCGCTGCGCGGGCTGTTGCCGATCATCCAGCCTTGCGACTTCACGATCTTATGTTTCCGCACCAGTTGACCGTACGTTTCTGGATCTTTTTCACTGACGATTTCAATGAACTCGAAAAATCCCTGCAATCCGGAGCGTTCGACCTTCGCGGCTTGTTCGGCCGGTTCTCCTTTTGTGAACAGAATCAGGCGATGCCGCTCTGTCAAATACGCCAGCGTCTCCGGAACGCCATCGAGAATTTGCGGCGGCGTGCGCTCCAAATCGACCACGCGGCTGTGAATTTGCGCCAGCGTTTCCCGGCGGACCATTTGATCCGCGAGTTTCAAATAGGTTTCCTCGAGCGAGCGGCCGAAACTACGTACGCCGTAGCCGTACTGCCGGATATTTTTTCGCTCCGTCTCATTCAGGATGTGCCGGATGTAAGCGCGCGTGTAGCCGCACGGCTCAACGAGGGTGATGAAATCCTCGATCAATTTTTCGAAAAACACGTTGTTCTCCCACAACGTGTCGTCGGCATCGATCAAGAGTGTGTTGCGTCGCATGGGGACAAGCTTTCAAGTCCGCTCGCAGCGCGAGCACGGTCTATATTTTCTTTCATGGCTAAGTCAGTCTACCAGCCTCGGTGCATTTCGGGCGATCAATGAGAGCGGCTTCAGAATTGTCCTGGCGGCGCACACATTTTGTTGCCCGCGCGATCCGGAGCGGCCGCCGTGGCCGTCTTTAAGACGCTTTGCGGCGACCGGCGGCGATCTTTTCTAGGATGCCGCGCGCAACACTTTGCAGCTCGCCGAAACGCGTCAGGTAGTCCTGGAATTCGTGGTTCAACACTTTTGCTTCTTCGGGGCCGAGCTGCGTGCGCAGGATCATGTCGCGCAGCTTGACGGGATGCGGCAGAAGCGCGTCCTCTTTCAATTCCTCGAGCGCAAGGCTCGCGTCGTAGTGATACATGACTTCCTCCGCGGTGAAACGAGCCGCAGTTCATTTGATGCGGAATGGACGGCCCCCGTCATTGTACTCGCACGGCGCGGCCGCAAGCGAGCGGCAGGAATAGGGCGAAATAAGCGTTCCGAACGCGCGGGGCGCTCAATTAGGGAGAAAAATAAAATAAATCACGCAGCCGTGGCCGTAGCCGGCATGAATTCGTAGCGTTCGATTTTCGCAGCGACACCCATGCGCCCGTTGTTTGTGGACTCGACGCGGACGATTTGGCCGAGACAGCGGATATTCACTTCGTTTGATTGCGTCGCTTGTTGCGGCAAGGTGATGACGAATTCGATTTCGCTACCGATATCGAAATTTTTCTCCGCGAGGAAATAAAGTCCGCGGTAACTGACGTCTCGCGTTTGCGCCGCGAATGTGTGCCCATGAGGTTCGTGAGGAAGCACGCGCAGCGGCAGCGTCATATTAAAACGCCGTGCTTCGCGGCGGTCGGCTCCGTCGCTCATCGTTCCTCCCACTGGGGCTGGAATTTGAGGAACGCTAACACTGGCACCAGTAAACTTCAACGCGAAAGTCAGGAAATTATGTCCTAGTACCAGGGTTTGGGACCGGTACGATATATTTCCGGTATCGCGCGTTCTGGGTAGTACTGTTACCCCCGCGTCGCCGGATTCAGCAGCAATGGGCTTGGTCCTCCTTTTCCGCGTTCAACTTGGAACAGTTCGCGCGCCGTCGCGACGGTCGCGCATCCGCCGGCTCGATGAAAGCGCCCAACGGTTCGCCGATGAATTCGGTCTTTTCACGCGGTTGCGCTAAACTCGCATTTCTTTGACGGTGTCCATGAGCGCAACGCACGAATCTCGCAGTCTCTTTTTGGCTGGGCCGGCGGGCCGCTTGGAATCGATTTTATGGAGTCCCAGCAGCGGTGTGCCGTCGATGGCCGCGGTCATTTGCCATCCGCATCCGCTGTTTGGCGGGACGATGCACAACAAAGTCGTTTACCAAGCGGCGAAATCTCTGGACGCACTTGGACTTCCCGTTTTGCGTTTCAATTTTCGCGGAACGGGATTGAGCGAAGGAAAGCACGATCGTGGCGAGGGCGAACGGGATGATGTGCGCGTCGCACTCGATTTTCTCGCGGCGGAATTTCCAAGTATTCCCCTGCTTGTGTGCGGATTCAGTTTCGGGTGCTGGGTCGGACTTCGTGTGGGCTGCGAAGATGTGCGCGTGAAATCGCTGATCGGGCTGGGAGCGCCGGTGAACAATGTGGACTTTTCTTATTTGTTGCAGTGCGAGAAGCCGAAGCTCTTCGTGCACGGAGCGAATGATATTTATGGCGCGGTGGAAAAACTGAAAAGTGTGGTCTCTTCGTTGCCGGGCGAAAACAAGCTCGTTGTCGTCGAAGATGCCGACCACTTTTTTGTGGGCAAGCTCGA
>JBARBE010000041.1:0-5739 GCA_049792735.1 Candidatus Acidiferrum sp. | reverse complement strand
CCGACGAAAACCATTTTTAGTTCGGGGGTGGGAAGAGACCATTTGGGATTGCCGGGAGGCATGTGGGCGCCGGGAAGATTGGTGGTTTGGTGGCAGGTGTCGCAGCGCATGCCGTAGACGCCGTGGCCGTCTTTGCCGCGCTTTACGTTTTGGATGTGGACGTGGCTGTCGTCGCCTTGCAGAGGAGCATCGCCGGCGGGATGGCAATTCTGGCAGCGCGGGGAGGTGAGTACGCGATAGACCTGAAGAAAAGCGGCGCGGGAAGCTTCGGTGTCGGGCTTGGGGACGCGGGCTTGCAATGAAACGGCGATGGCGGCGGCTGAGGATGCGACAAAGAGAAAGGCGAGAGTTCGGCGGAGCGTGGGAATGCGCGCAGAAAATTTCGTGGCACTTCTCTCTTTGTTCGCGGAAAAATTGCTCATGGTCTCGCTCCTTCTCGTTCGTTCTCCAGACTCGTTTGCTTTTTAGGCGTAATCGCTTGAGCGAATCGGCAAGCGGCGGATGCGTTTGCCTGTGGCAGCGAACAGCGCGTTGGCGAGCGCGGGAGCGACGGGAGGAACGCCAGGTTCGCCGACGCCGGTGGGGCTTTCGGTGCTTGGAACGAGATGGACTTCAATTACCGGAGATTCGAAGATGCGGAGCATGGGGTAATCGTTGAAATTGCCTTGCTGGACGCGGCCGTCTTTCAGGGTGATTTCGGTTTTCAGAGCGGCGGTGAGGCCGAAGATGATTCCGCCTTCCATTTGGGCGCGGACGGTGTCTGGATTGATGACGATGCCGCAATCGAGGGCGCAGACGACGCGATGGACGCGGACTTCGCCGGATTTGTCGACGCTGGCTTCCACGACTTGCGCGACGTAGCTGTCGAAGGAAAAATGCGTGGCGATGCCGCGGCCTACTCCTGGCGGGAGTTTCGAGCCCCAATTGGCTTTTTGCGCGGCGAGTTCGAGGACGGCGCGCATGCGAGGCTGGTTGGCGAGAAGCTTGCGGCGGAGTTCGTAAGGATCTTTGCCGCCGGCGTGGGCGACTTCGTCGAAGAAGGCTTCGACGGAAAAGCCGGTGTGCGAATGGCCGACGGAGCGCCACCACTGGACGGGAACGCCGATTTGCGGAGTGTGCAAGTCGACCTGGAGATTGGGGAGGCCGTAGAGGATATCGGCGGCGCCTTCGACGGAAGTGCTGTCAACGCCGTCCTTGATGGCGAAGGCGGCGAAGGGCGTACCCATCATGATGGATTGGCCGACGATGGTGTGGGTCCAGGCGATGGGGTCGCCATTGGCATCGAGGCCGGCGACGAAACGATCATGCCACATGGGGCGATACCAGCCGCCGCGCGTATCGTCTTCGCGGGTCCAGACAACTTTCACGGGAGCGTTGGCGACTTTGGCGACGTGCGCGGCTTCGACGACAAAATCGGAGGCCGGATTGGCGCGACGGCCGAAGCCGCCGCCGAGAAGCGTGGTGTGAAGCTGGACTTTTTCGGGAGGGAGGCCGACTACCTGCGCGGCGCTGGCGCGGTCCACGGTTTCGAACTGCGAGCCGGTCCAGATTTCGCAGGAATCGGCGCGAAGGTCGACGACGCAGTTCAGCGGCTCCATGCAGGCGTGGGCGAGATAGGGGACGTCGTATTCGGCGGTGATGGTTTTTGCTGCGGATTTGAGGGCGGCTTCGGGGTCGCCGGTTTTTTTGGCGATGGCGCCGGGTTTGAGAGCCGTTTCGGCAAAATCGCGGAGCATTTTTTCGGTGGATAAATCCTGATTGGGGCCGAGATCCCAGTCGATGACGAGTTTTTCGCGGCCGAGTTTTGCGGGCCAGAATTTTTCGGCGATTACGGCGACGCCGGAGGGAATTTGCTCGACGGCTTTAACGCCGGGGACTTTCAGAGCTTCGGTGGCGTCGAGCTTGGATACTTTGCCGCCGAAGACCGGCGGGCGCGCGACGACGGCGGTGAGCATTCCGGGGAGCTTCACGTCCAAGCCAAATTGCGCGGTGCCGTTTACTTTGGAGGGAGTGTCGAGGCGGCGCGTGGATTTGCCGATTAGAGTGAAATCCTTGGGAGGCTTGAGCGGGACGTTTGTTGGTGGAGTTAGTTGTGCGGCGGCGTCGGCGAGCGAGCCGTAGGTTGCGCGTTTGCCAGTGGCGGAGTGAATGACGACGCCTTTTTCGACGTGACAGCTTGCGGACTCGACTCCCCACCCTGCGGCGGCAGCTTCGACAAGCATGACGCGCGCGATGGCGCCCATTTCGCGGTAGCGTTTCCATTCGGCGGGAGAAGTGGTGCTGCCGCCGGTCATCTGAACTCCAAAGACGGGGTGATTGTAAACCTTGTCGACGGGAGCGGCTTCGACGCGGATGTTCGACCAATTGGCTTCGAGTTCTTCGTTCAGGAGCATCGGCAAAGAGGTGTAAATTCCCTGGCCCATTTCGGAATGAGCGGAGATCACGGTGACGGATTCGTCGGTGCCGATGCGGACGAAGGCGTTGAGGGCGAACTGTTTTTCTTCGGCGGCTGACGCAAGGCATCGTTCGCCCGGGAGCGGGGAATAAAGGCTGACCAACAATCCGCCGCCGATCGCGGCGCCAGTTTTGATGAAGTCGCGGCGTCCTACTGCCGTTCGGGCGCTCATTTCGGCCTCCGTTCGCTCTGGAGCTCGGCAGCTCGGTGGATGGCTTTGCGAATTCTGGAATAGGTTCCGCAGCGACAGATATTTCCGCCCATAGCCTCGTCTATGTCTTTATCAGTGGGCTTGGGATTTTCTGCGAGCAAGACCGCGGCACTCATGATTTGTCCGGATTGGCAGTAGCCGCATTGCGGGACATCGAGTTCGATCCAGGCGCGTTGTAGAGGATGCGTCAGATTGGAAGAGAGGCCTTCGATCGTGGTGACACGTTTGCCTTCGACGCGGGAGAGAGGCGAGACGCAGGAGCGAATGGCTTGGCCGTCGAGGTGAACGGTGCACGCGCCGCAGAGAGCCATGCCGCAGCCGAATTTTGTGCCGGTCATTCCGAGGGAATCGCGCAGGACCCAGAGGAGCGGGGTCGAGGGATCGTCGTCGACTTGCACCGGTTTGCCGTTCACATGGAAACTTGTCATGTAGGCCCCTTCCGTCACGAACGAGGAATTTGCTGACCGCTTGGATGGCATTATAGCTCGCAAGGTTACGACGGGCGTTGTGAAAATCCGCGGATTTTCGGCAGGCTCCCGCCGCGATAACGAATCGCAATAATTCAGGATTGGCACTTTTCGAATGGGATTGACATGCCCGGAGCCGCACCGTAGCATCGCGTCTATCTTGTGGCTGGGCGCCGGCTCAGCCATCCTCGGAGCGGAGGATCCCATGAGTCTTCGCGATTTTATTTCCAAACAGTGGATTGATGTTATTGATTGGACGGAGCCAGAGGACGGAATTCTTGCCTACCGGTATCCGATGCAGGACCGTGAGATCCAGAACGGCGGCAAGCTCACGGTGCGCGAGTCGCAGCTGGCGGTTTTTGTGAATGAAGGGAAAGTGGCGGATGCGTTTGGACCGGGGCTCTATACGCTGAACACGAATACGCTGCCGATTCTGACGTATTTGAAGAACTGGGATAAGAAGTTTCAGTCGCCCTTCAAATCGGATGTGTATTTCTTTTCGTCGCGTATACAGACCGATCAGCATTGGGGCACGCAAAATCCGATTACGATTCGCGACAAAGAATTTGGAGCGATCCGGTTGCGCGGATTCGGAATTTATTCGTATCACATCAGTGATGCGAAGTCGTTCTATTCGAAGATCAGCGGGACGCGGGACGTTTATCAAGTGGCTGATCTCGAAGGGCAGTTGCGGAACACCATCATCGCAAAAATGACGGATGCCTTTGCGCAAAGCCAAGTGCCCTTTCTGGATATGGCGGCCAGCCAGGGAGCTGTTGCCGAAAAAATCAGCGAACAGCTGAAACCAGCTTTCTCGGAATACGGTCTGACGCTGGATAGTTTCGTGGTAGAGAATCTCTCGCTGCCGGACGAATTGCAGAAAGCGCTCGACCAGCGCATCAGCATGAACGTGCTCGGAGATATGGGCAAGTTCACGCAGTATCAGGTGGCGCAGGCGATTCCGATTGCGGCTGCGAATGAGGGTGGCGGAGCGGTTGGAATCGGCGCGGGACTGGGCGCGGGCGTGGCGATGGGGCAGGCGATGATGGACGCCGTGAAGCAATCCACGTCCGGGTCCCCGGGCGGAGGCGGCGCGACGCCGGTCGCTGCCGCGGGTGCCGCGTCTGCAACCACAAAATTCTGCAGCGAATGCGGCAAACCCATCCCGCGCACGAGCAAGTTCTGCCCAGAGTGCGGGAAGCCCCAGGCGTAGTAGAGGTGAGGCAGGCATGAGCGGAATCGAGTGGGTGGTCGAGGCCTTCGGTTGCTCGTCGGAATCGCTGCGCGACCTGCGGGCGGTGGAAACGCTTTTTCATGGGATGATTCGCGGGATGAAGTTGCGCCCCGTCGGAGAAACGCAATGGCATCAGTTTCCCGGGACGGGCGGAATTACAGGGTTGTGCTTGCTCGCCGAATCGCACATCGCTTGCCACACTTTTCCGGAGCACAATTCGCTTTGCTTGAATCTGTTTTGTTGCGTGCCGCGCGCGGAATGGAATTTTGACGCGGCGCTGCAGCAGCTTTTCTATGCACGGACGGTTTCCGTGAGGCGGCTAGCGCGGCCTTATGAGGTGGCGCGCCAGCAAGCAGCGAGCGATTAGGCGGCGATTCGAGTTCGGAGCGATGAGATTTTTGTGAAACAGATGAGCAACGGACGATGACTCAGCCCGTCTCGAACTGTCCGAACTGCGGCGCAAGAATTGTCTTCAAGTGGTCCAGCAGCGTGCAAACGGTCTGTCCTTACTGCAAAAGTATTCTCGTGCGCACGGACGTCGATCTTAAGAAAGTCGGGCAAGTCGCGGATCTTCCGCCGGATAGTTCGCCGATTCAGCTCAATACGGAAGGTATCTATCGCAATAAAGCGTTCGTGGTGATTGGGCGCATTTTGTACGAGTACGATCAGGGCGGCTGGAACGAATGGCACATCACAATGAACGACGGGACGAGCGCGTGGCTCTCCGATGCGCAGAATGAGTACGCGATCTCTTTTGCCACAAACACGACGGGTTTACCGGCAGCGCCGCAGATTCAGGTTGGGCAACAATACAACTGGGACAAGCAGAGTTACACCCTGACAGTGATTACACCGGCGCATTACCGCGGCGTCGAGGGTGAATTGCCCTTTCAATATTGGGACAAGACCGACGTCACGTTTGCCGATCTGCGCAGCGAGACGGGCAAATTTGCGACTCTGGACTACAGTGACGAGCAGCCGGCGCTTTATCTCGGTGAATTTGTGGAGTTCGACGACCTTAAGCTGAAAAATCTGCGCCGTTTCGAGGGCTGGGGATGAGCACAAGCACGCCGCCGCTTTCGAATCCGCCGAAGCCACAAGTGAAGGCGTTGAATTGTCCGCAGTGCGGCGCGGCGATCGTGCTGCGTTCGCTGGGGAACGCGGAAACCGTGGTTTGCGCGAGTTGCCATTCGATATTGGATGCGAAAGATCCGAATCTTCAGATCCTGCAAAAATTCAATGTCATCACCGGTGAAGTGCCGCCACTGATTCCGCTGGGGACGCGCGGCAAAATTCGCGGGACGGATTATGAGGTGATCGGATTTCAGCGGCGGAGCATTACCGTCGAGGGAGTTCGCTACGACTGGCACGA
>JBARBE010000040.1:0-36809 GCA_049792735.1 Candidatus Acidiferrum sp. | reverse complement strand
TTTTATCGCTGGATGGTGGAAATCCTCGCGGAGGGCGATGCACACGCTCTCGGCGAATACCCGTACGCCACGCCTGCGCGGCATCGCTAAGATTGCGGCTGGAAATGCGGGCGCGGCGAGAAGCTGGGCCGCGGCGGCGCTGAGCGTGTGCGCAATGATGCTGGCGTTCGGGCTCGTGGCCAGCGGCAGCGGCACACCAGCGGCGCGACGGGCGCCTTCGCGTACTCACAAGAAAAAGAAAATTAAAAAGCCGGAGCCCGTGCCCTGCCGGGCGGGATGCGTGCCGGAAACGGCGGCTCCACAACTTGTTGCGGGAGACACGCCGGAAGATCGTGCGCGGCAAAAAGAACTGTCGGAGCTTGCGCGCGATTTACATTTCGCGGAGCCGGGCGCTTACGGCAAACTTTCCGCGTTTGCTACGAATAATGTTGCGAATGTATGGGGCGCGCGCGCGGCGCTGGCGCTTGGTTCTGACGATTACTCGAAAAAGCGGGGCCTGCAAGCCTTGGCGTGGTTCCACAAGGCCAGCTCAGACTCAGTTCTTCGCGAGTACGTTCTCTACTGGACGGCGCAGGCGGAACATGCGCTGGGGCACTCGAAGGAAGCGCTCGACGATTTGGAGACGGTGCAACACGACTATCCGAACACAGCGATGAAGGAGCAGTTGCTCGCGAGCCTTGCGCCGCTGGCGACGGAACTGGGCCACCCGCGGGACGCCATCGATGCGCTGAACTCTTATCCGGCGACGGATACTCGCCCCGCTATGCTTCTTCTCAGGGCTCAGGCGTATCAGGCAGCGCATCAGCTCGCGCAGGCGGCCCGTGATTACCAGGCAATTTTCTATAAGTATTCGCAGAGCGATGAAGCGAAGGACGCCGAGAGCCCGCTAAAGAAAATCATGCACGAGATGGGCAAGGAGTATCCCTATCCCGGCGTTGAGTTGCAGCAGCAGCGCGCGCAGGCGTTTTATGACGCGCATAAATGGAAAGAAGCGCGGGTGGAATTCGAGAAGCTCCTGGGGATGCTGCAAGATCCTCAGAATCCCAACCGGCAACTGGCGGAACTCCGGGTTGCGGAAGCGCGGGTGCAGCTGAAAGGCTCGCCGAAACTTCTTGTTTCACTTAAGACTTCGGATTTCGAGGTGGATGCGGAACGGCTTTACGCGCTCTCGCAATTTTATCGTTCCGATCAGAAGACCGGCGAAATGTTCGCGGCGCTGAACGAGCTCACACAGAAATATCCGCTGAGCAAATGGAACGAAGACGGGCTGATGGCGGCGGGGAACTATTATTGGGTGAACCTCGACCGCACCAAAGCCGCCAGCTACTACCAGCGTGTTGTAGATACTTTTCCGAGCGGGAGAAACGCGTTCAATGCGGAATGGCGCGTCGCGTGGGTGTCCTATCTAAATCGGCAGCCTGACACGGAACAAAAACTCACGGCATTTCTGCTGCGGTATCCGGCATCGGCGGACACGCCCGACGCGGTCTATTGGCTGGGGCGTGATGCGGAACGCAATGGAAAAGTGGCCGAAGCGCAAGCCTACTATGAGAAGGACGCGGACCGATTTCCGCAAACTTATTTTGGCCATGCTGCCGTGGAGCGCCTAAGTAAGCTTGGCCCCAACACAGCTGCCGCCGACCCGCCGGCTCCGGAAATATTGGATAAGATTCCTCCGCCGCCCGCGCTGCGGCCGTTTGATGAGCCGATTCCCCCTGCCGCGGCTGATCGCTGGGCGCGCGCGCAGGCGTTGCGCACCATCGCGTTTGATTCTGCCGCGGAGCTTGAGCTGAAGAACGCGTACTTTGCTACTTCATCGCCGCGCTTTCTGTACGAAGCCGCGCAAGCCGCATTCGATCAGGGCCATTTTGCCGTGGGCATGGCTTACGGGCGCGTCATGGTTCCCAATTTTGATGCACGCAAATTCGGCGACCTGCCTATCGACGTCTGGAAGGTGCTTTACCCGCTTCCGTATGAATCCGTGATCCGGCGCGAGGCGGCCAAGAACAATTTCGATCCCATGCTCGCGGCCGGGTTGATGCGGCAGGAATCCACTTTTCAGGCCGACGCGCTTTCGCCACAAGACGCCATTGGATTGATGCAAGTGATCCCGAAAACGGGACGGCTGCTGGCCAAGCAGCTTCGCGTTCGTTTTTCGCCCGCCAAGCTTTTCCAGCCCGACTACAACATCCAGCTTGGGATGCTGTACATTTCCGGACTCGTGAAGTTGACGGGAGCGCCCGCTTACGCGCTGGCGGCATTCGACGCCGGGGAAGACCGCATCGCGGCGTGGAAAGCCGAGCGCAATTACGACGAAATCCCCGAGCTCGTGGAATCCATTCCCTTCAGCGAAACACGCGATTACGTGCAAATCGTCTTGCGCAATTCCGAAGTCTACCGGATGATTTATGGTCAGCCAGGCGCGTCTTCGACGTCTACGTCTGCGTCGGCAGCAGGGCACCGCCGATAAACCTTCGGCGAGCCATTGTTTTCCGCCGCGATTGCGCTGACAATCCAGATCTTCTGGCAGGTTAAATGAACCCCTCTGAAACTGGCATGGCGCAGGCCGCTCGCCGCATGCTCTCGGCAAAGGCCGAGAAATTCACCGAATCCGTGATTCGCGAGATGACGCGGCTGGCCATGAAGCACGGCGCCGTCAATCTCTCGCAGGGCTTTCCCGATTTCGCGGCGCCGGCGGAGATCAAGGAAGCGGCGCGGCAGGCTATCGCCGACGACATCAATCAATACGCGATAACCTGGGGCGCCAAACCGCTGCGTGACGCCATTGTCGAGAAATTTGAGCGGACGCAGGGCATCCGCGTCGATCCTGAGCGCGAGATCACGATTTGCTGCGGTTCGACCGAAGCGATGATGTCCACGATGCTGGCCATCATTAATCCTGGCGATGAGATCGTGGTGTTCGAGCCGTTTTACGAAAACTACGGGCCGGATGCGATCTTGAGCGGGGCCACGCCGCGCTTCGTAAAGCTAAGCCCCCCGGATTGGACATTCGATGAAAGGGAACTGGCCGCGGCTTTCGGCCCGCACACCAAGGCCATCATTCTTAACACCCCCAATAATCCCACCGGAAAGGTTTTCAGCCGCGCTGAGCTCGAATTTATCCGCGACCTTTGCGTCCGCTGGAACGCTTACTGCATCACGGACGAAATTTACGAGCACATTTTGTATGACGGGGCGGAGCATATCTCGATGGCGCGCATCGATGGCATGCGCGACCGCACCATCGTGATCAATGGCATGTCCAAGACGTACAGTGTTACCGGCTGGCGCGTGGGCTGGGCTATCGCTTCGCCGGAAGCAACCGCGGCTATTCGCAAAGTGCACGATTTTCTCACGGTGGGCGCCGCGGCGCCTTTGCAACAAGCGGGCGCCATCGCACTAAAATCGCCGCAGTCGTACTACGACAAGCTCGCCACGGATTACACTGCGCGCCGCGAGCGATTGCTCAAAATCCTCACCGCTTCCGGCTTCCAGGTTTACAAGCCGCGCGGTGCGTACTACATCATGACGGACATCTCGAGGTTCGATTTTCCCGCCCACCAATTCCCGGCGGCCTCGCGGGACGTCTCGTTCGCCAAGTTTTTGGTGGAAAAAATCGGGGTCGCCGTGGTTCCCGGCTCAAGCTTCTACAACGACGCTCAAGACGGCGCAGCGCAGGTCCGCTTTACGTTTTGCAAAAAGGAATCTACGCTCTCTTCCGCCGAGGAAAGGCTGTCACGCCTTACCGAAAAGGCAGCAAATTCTTAACGACAAAAACCGTCGTAGCCGATAAAGCGTCTAGCGCCCGGATTCCTCTTAACCCATCTCAGTACTTGAAATTCCGATGCTTCCAGATTTTTTAGGGGTAGGAGACTGACGGTCGGTTGCCCTGTGGTGGTTAGCCCCCTACCCCGCGAGTGGTCTTATGTGTATAGACGATGCCAGCTCGAAATTAGTTTCCTGAATGGCCAAAAATATTTTGGACTCGATCAACCTGCCAAATCGACTGTATCCAGGTACCGCGCTACCGCAACCTTCCATTTGAACTGGTCTTGAATCGCGCCCTGCAAGGCTTGGGCCGCTTCCGGTTCCCCATGGGTTAAATAGGTCTGGTTCGGAGGTGTCGGCAAGGCAGCCAGCCATCGCAAAAGTTCGCTCTTCCCAGCATGTGCGGAAAACTGCCCCATTTCCAGGATCTCGGCGCGGACAGGCACGGCCTGCCCGAAAAGGTGTAGCACTTTCGCACCCTCCTGCAACGCGCGCCCGCGTGTTCCCTGGGCTTGGAAACCACCCAAAATGACGGCGTTCCGCGCATCCGGCAAACGCTGCGCTAGATGGTGCAGCACACGGCCTCCCGAGGCCATTCCGCTGGCGGAGACGATGATGCATGGCGTTTTGACATTATTGATGGCTTTCGATTCTTCGACCGAGCGCGTGAGGTGGAATTCGTGCACGTCCAGCGGGTCGCCCTTGCCGTCGCTGCCTTCCTCGTGCGAGTAGTCGACGTCGTGGTCTTCTTTATATTTCAAATACAAATCCGTGGCGCTCAAAGCCATGGGGCTGTCGACGAACACCGGAAGACGGGGAATTCGCTGCTGGTCTTCGAGCTGGCGCAGGTAGTACATGAAAGTTTGCGTGCGCCCGATGGCAAACGCCGGAATCACGATGGATCCGCCGCGCTTCGCAACGCGGTTGACGATGTCAGCCAACAACTCGGCCGGGTCACCCGACGCATGTTCCCGGTCGCCATAGGTAGATTCGCAAAGCAGCACATCCACTTTCGATGGCGGCGTGGTCGGATCTTTCAAGATTGGCTGGCCGTATCGACCGATATCCCCTGAAAACACCACGACAATCTTCTTTCCGTTTTCCGCGATGATGAGTTCCAGGCTGGAAGAGCCCAGGATGTGCCCCGCATCATAAGAGGTCACATGGAACTCGGGGCTGATGTCGAACCCGCCGCTGCGCGGCATGGGTTTCAGCAACCTGAGCGCCGGATCGACATCTTCTGACGTGTAGAGCGCCTCCGGATTTGCGTGCCGGCTGTATTTGCCTTTTTTGGCATGCAACGTGTCTTCTTCCTGCAGGTGCGCAGAGTCCTTCAAGAGAAGCGTGGTCAAATCAATTGTCGCCGGATTTGCGAAAATCGGACCTTGATAGCCATCCTTGACAAGCACCGGAAGCCAGCCGGTGTGATCCAGATGAGCGTGCGTTAAAACGACGTAATTGATCGTCTTCGGATCGACGGAAAGCGGTTTGTAATTTCTATCGCTGAGTTCCGGCGAGCCTTGAAAGAGTCCGCAATCGACCAGCAGACGCTTGCCGGACGTTTCGACGAGATATTTTGATCCGGTAACGCATCCTGCCGCGCCAAGAAAAGTGAGTTTCGCCATGGGCCTCGCCGTTTCGCTGATCGCAACGCCGCGCTACACCTTACCCCAAACTGGCGCGGCAAAACAAAACTTGCGGGGCTGCCGGTGCGCTAAAACAACAGGGGGCGAACCAATCTGGCTCGCCCCGCGCCGCTTTATTTTTTCTTTGGCCGTTAATCCATCGATATTTAGAGAACCACGAAGGAACAACTCGCGACTGTTCTCAATCCGCGGCGCTGGCCTGCTTCTTGGCGATGATCGCGTCGATGTTGAGGCCCAGCCCTTTGGCAACGCCGCCGCCATAGGCAGGATCGGCTTTGTAGAAGTGTTGAATCTGCAGCTCCTGGATGCGCTGCGGCGCGCCATTGCCGAGGCTCGAGACGATATTATCGATTAGCCGCTGCTTGGCGTCCGCAGGCATCAGGCGGAATAGATTTCCCGGTTGAGAATAATAGTCGGCATCGCTGCGGTGATCGTGCCTCGCCACCGTGCCGCTTACCATTTTCGGCCGTTCTGTATATTTTGGATCCTGCGTTGGTCCGCCGAAACTGTTCGGCTCGTAATTCACTGCCGAGCCCTGATTGCCATCAAAGCGCATCGCGCCGTCCTTGTTATAAGTGTGAAAAGGGCATAGCGGTTTATTCACCGGCAGGGAATCGTAATTCACGCCCAAACGATAGCGGTGCGCATCTGGATAGGAAATCAGGCGCGCTTGCAGCATTTTGTCCGGTGAAAAGCCCATGCCGGGCACGACGTTTCTGGGCTCGAATGCCGCCTGTTCGACTTCCGCGAAATAATTCTCCGGATTGCGGTTGAGTTCGAGTTCGCCGACTTCATGCAGCGGATAGTCTTTGTGAGGCCATACCTTCGTCAGATCGAATGGATTGAGATGGTACGTCTCCGCATCCTTTTCCGGCATGATTTGCACGCACACGCGCCACTTCGGAAAATTCCCAGTCTTAATGGCGTTGAAAAGATCGCGCTGCGAATAATCGGGATCTTTGCCCTCCATCGCGCCGGCATCCTCGCGGAAGAAATTCTTGATTCCCTGCTTCGTTTTGAAGTGCCACTTCGCGTAGAAGAGTTCGTTCTTTGCATTGATCAAGCTAAACGTGTGGCTGCTGTAGCCGTTCATGTGGCGGTAGCCGTCCGGCGTCCCCCGGTCGGAAAAGAGAATCGTCACCTGGTGCAGCGATTCCGGCGAGAGCGACCAGAAATCCCACATCATCGTGGGCGATTTCAGGTTCGTTTCCGGGTCGCGCTTCTGCGTGTGAATGAAATCGCCGAATTTCAGCGGGTCGCGGATGAAAAAGACGGGCGTGTTGTTTCCCGTCATGTCCCAGTTGCCTTCTTCCGTGTAAAATTTCAACGCAAAGCCGCGCGGATCGCGCGCCGTGTCCGCCGAACCCTTTTCGCCGCCCACTGTCGAGAAGCGGATGAACGTCGGCGTCTTCTTGCCCACAGTGTTGAACAGCTTCGCCGTCGTGTACTTGGTGATCTCCGAACTCGTACAGACAAAATGTCCATGCGCGCCCGAGCCTTTTGCGTGCACCACGCGCTCCGGGATGCGTTCCCGGTTGAAGTGCGCCATCTTTTCAAATAACAAAAAATCTTCAAAAACGACTGGCCCGCGCGGCCCAACTGTGAGCGAGTTCTGATTGTCACCCACCGGCCGGCCTGCATCCGTCGTCATAATCTTTTGTTCTTCCGCCATAAAATCCTCCTCAGTTTGCCCGCAGCATCAGCCCCTCGGAGCAGAATCCTGCGCGCTCCTTAAAAACTACGCCCTCAATCGCTATACTTCCAATATATAGTTCGGATACGATGGATAGGCAGCGCCTATGGCTCCTTGTGACATGAATCACAAGGAGAGTGAGTCGTTGCAGGCGAGTGAATTTGTTTTGCGAGTTGAGTTGAGAATCGCTTGCGGGAAGTGAGAGCTCTTTCAATGGAACTTCATCAGCTTCGTTATTTCTGCGCTGTCGCCGAAGCTGGCTCCTTCAGCCGCGCCGCCGAGCAGTCTCACGTCTCGCAGCCATCTCTTTCGCAACAGATCATGAAACTAGAAGACGAGCTGGGTGCCCGGCTCTTCGACCGTCTCGGCCGTTCCGTGCGCCTCACCGAACTCGGCCAAACCTTTCTCCCGCGGGCCCGCTCCGTCCTCCGCGAACTCGAAGCCGCGCGCGGCGATGTCGCCGAGCAGAAAGATTCCGTCGGCGGCTCCGTCACCATCGGCGTCATCCCCACCGTCGCTCCCTATTTTCTTCCGCAGCGCCTGACTTGGTTTTCGAGGAAATTCCCTCAGGTTCGGCTTACGGTCATCGAGGAAATCACGCCCGTCCTCCTCGATCAAGTACGCGCGAGCAAGGTAGACATCGCCATTCTCGCCCTGCCCATCCGCGGCCACGAATTCGAGGCTTTTTCCTTGCTTAGCGAACGTTTTTTTGCCGCACTTCCCGCAGGCCACAAATTTTCAAAACGCCGATTAATTTCGCTAAAGGATCTTCGCGCCGAGCCTTTCCTCCTCCTCCGCGACGGCCACTGCTTCCGCGATAACGCCGTAGCCGCCTGCGACCGCGCCCGCCTCCACCCGCAAATCATCTTCGAAAGTGGCCAGTTCAGCAGCCTCCTCAGCATGGTGGGCGCCGGAATGGGCGTTTCCATCGTCCCGGAAATGGCCATCGAGAAAAAATCGCGCTGCCGTTTCGTGCGTATCGAAGACGCCGCAGCCTCGCGCACGATCGGCGCCGCCATTCTCCGCGGGCGCTCTTTATCACGCGCACATCACGCCTTCCTCGCTCACCTTCGCGATGCCTAATCCTTTTTCGCGATTCTTGGTGCTAGACTTCCAGCCTGCTCCATCGTTTCGAGGTCCATCCGGTGACCGATCACTCTCTCATCTTTCGCGATATCGCCATGGTGTTCACCGCGGCATTCGTTTGCGGCCTGTTGGCCTGGCGGCTGCGCCAGCCAATCATCCTCGGCTACGTCTTGGCGGGGCTTATTCTCGGCCCCTTCACCCCCGGTCCGCACGTACACGATGTTTCCACTTTCGAAGTCATGGCAGAGATTGGCGTCATCTTGCTTATGTTTTCCGCCGGCATTGAATTCTCCGTTCCAGACCTTCTTCGCGTGAAGTGGGTCGCTTTGGCGGGTGCCCCTTTGGGAATTTTCTTGTCCATCGCTCTCGGCGCGGGTGCGGGAACGCTTATGGGCTGGCCCTTGCTGCAGAGCGTTGCTGTGGGCTGCATCATCTGCGTGGCCAGCACCATGGTGATGCTGCGTCTCCTCATGGATCGCGGCGAACTCTTGAGCGAATCTGGCCGCATCATGATGACGCTCACTCTGGTGGAGGATCTCGCCGTCATCATCCTGACGGTGCTTCTGCCAAGTTTTTCCGCTTCCGGTGATTCAAATTATTCCGCCACCGCGTGGAAAATCACCAAGGCTCTGCTTCTTCTCGTTCCTGTGGTGCTTGCAGGCTGGAAGCTTGTGCCTCCCATGCTCACGCGCATCGAGAAAACCTGCAACGATGAAATCTCGCTTCTTCTCGCCCTTACGATTTGTTTGGCGGTCGCCGCAATCACGGAAGTGATCGGCCTGTCGCTAGCC
This sequence comes from Candidatus Acidiferrum sp., assembly GCA_049792735.1. Classification (GTDB taxonomy): domain Bacteria; phylum Acidobacteriota; class Terriglobia; order Acidiferrales; family UBA7541; genus Acidiferrum. Next base: position 27,825 of record JBARBE010000040.1, on the reverse strand, counting down.
CTCGGCGCTTTTCTCGCCGGCCTCTTGCTGGGAGGTTCCAGCTTTGCGCACAAGCTCGCGAGGCAAACGTTCCCCATCCGCGACGCCTTCGTTGCTCTTTTCTTTGTCGCCGTAGGTATGCTGATCGACCCGCGAAGCTGGCTCACGGGCTGGCGCGCGCTCCTCTTGCTGGTTGGAATGATTCTGTTCGGAAAATTTATAGTTTGGACGGGGGTGGTGCGCCTGTTCGCTTATTCGTGGAAGACTTCTTTCAAAGTCGCTCTGGGCCTAACGCAGATCGGCGAATTCTCTTTTGTCCTCGCCCAGGTCGCCCTTCACGCGGGGCTGATTTCTTCAGAAATCTATAACGCCACGCTCGCCGCCTCCCTGATCACCATCTTGGCGAACGCCACGATTTTCAAGTTCATTCCGCGAAGCACGGCCGTGCAAATGCCGCCACAGGCCGTGTAGACGTGGGCAATCGCCGGATGCTAATATCAAAAAGTGACGACCCGGTGGGGCCGTGGCGCAGTTGGGAGCGCGCCTCGATGGCATCGAGGAGGTCGTGGGTTCGAATCCCATCGGCTCCACCAAAATCGGCTGGCCAGAGCTCTCCGAAAAGGCCGAGAGCTTGTGAATCGTCCGTCTTTGCCTTTAAGTTTGTATTTCTTCCTACGGCGAAAAAATCTCGAGGGAACTACTTCCGGGTCAGCCGGAACTCGATCATCAACCGCTCCTGGCCCTTGTCATTGATCAGGAAATGGCGATGAAGGAGGACGCGGCCGTCATCCTCAAGGTGCGCGCGCGCCACGGTCTTTCGTCCGGGATGCTCGGTATCCAGCGGCGTGGTCCACAGCACGATGTTCTTGCCGTCGAACGTGCCGTCGCTTTGGCGAATCGACATCGTCGTCTGCCGCGAGTCGTACCACACGGTGGTGAAGCGATTCGTTTTGGAATCGAAGCCGGAGATTCCAGTTCCGGTGCTCGTCGTTCCGTCCGCATTGAAAAACGTGAAATCCGACTGCAGAAACTTTCCGTCCATGATCATGTATTGCTTACAAGTGCCTTTCGTCACGCGCGGCTTCCCGTCCATCGGGAAAAACGTCTTGACCACGTCCCAGTCGCCTGCAAATTGCGCGAGCAGCTTCTGGCCGGCGCCCGGCGCGTTCGCAGGTTCATACTGATTGTGGGTTTGCTGCGCGACCGCGGAAGTAGCAGCGAGCAATGTTACGATAATCCATTTCCTCATGGTACGCATGGCACGCGATGATACGCGAAGCTCGCGGCCAATGCACGCCCGATTACGTTTGCCAACCCAAGCAGTGCACTGGTGGCTCGACCTGTGACAAGGCTGACACAAATGCCCAACGAAAAGTTCAAAGATTCTCTCTTTGGCGCGTCATGCATTTTCAAATCTCTTCCGCCGGTTCTTCTCACCAAATCGTTTGTACAGTTTTCGACCGGCGGATTTCTCGGTCGGCCGTGATCAGGGGCAGCCCCTCGACCAGCGCAGTAGCAGCAATAATTCGATCCGCCGGATCTTTCGGATAAGTCGCTGGTAGCCCCATGATGCGAGCGCACGCTCGGCTTGTGATGGGAAGCACCGCGAAACGAGTTTCCAGCTCCCCCAGAAAGGATTCGAGGCTGATGTCGAGGTCGATCCGGCCTTTGCTCGCAAGTGTGGTTAGTTCCAATAGCGTAATTCCGGAAATGGCCAAGGCGTTCGCATCCCTGCGCGCTTTCTCGATGGTTTCCCTGGCCGTTCGCGATAGCTTGGCAGGGTCCGACGTCAGCCAAAGCACAACATGCGTGTCAAGCAGAATCACGCGAGATTGCCCCATTCTCGCAAAGACAAGGCGGGAGAAACCACGTCGCCCGTGATCCTAACCTTCCCGCGAAAGAACCCGAAAATATCATCATCCTGTGGCTCAACCGGGACCAGCTTGGCCACCGGTTTGCCGCGCTTTGTGATAACGACTGTCTCGTGCTTCGCCTGCACCTCGTCCATAATCGCGAGACAATTCGTTTTGAAGTATCCCGCCGCTATTTTTTTCATATCGGACTCCAACACAACTATGGTCATTATACCATGGTCATATCCAGCCGCACATCCCCAATGCCCGAATCGTCTCTGGCTGCTTCACCGTTTTTCATCACCGCGGACCCTGCCGCTATTGTTCCGGCGGGACCCGCTGCGAGATGCTTTGCTCGTTCGCGCGGCCGCGGCCTTAGGGAATTGCTTGGCGAGGGCTTCCGGCGCAGCCAGCTGCCAGGCGGCAGCAAGAGCCCGCCGCAGGGTAGTTTTTTTCGCCGCTTTCAGTATGACGCTTGTGCATCCCTGTCTTCCCCATGCTCCATTCACGGGCGTAAAGGCCGCCGGCTCTGCGTGCACCAGCATCTCCTGTTCCACTGGCGTTACTTTCACCATCGCGCGCGTTTTGTCCGGATAGCCCATCGTCGCAAAAATCTTGCCTGCCACCCGAAAGTCGGGGTGCTTCATGTGCGCGCGCTCTTCCGTCTCCGGCAAGCTAAGCGCGAGTTTTCGAAAATCATTCGGCGTCATCGCATACCTCCTGAAATGCAGCTGGTTATGACAGCACGGATAGCTTGCGGCGACAAGGGCCATCAGGCCACGAGGAATCTCATTGCACGCGACGCCATCCCGGCCCATCGGCCGAACTCAAAGCCCGGCGGTGCGGAAATGCTGGCATAATGACTGCATTTTACGTTCGGATCTCTCAAGGAAGATACAATCTGCACGCTGGAAACCGAGGGCACATGAAAGCCGCCGTTCTGCAAGCATTAGGAAAGCCGCCTCGCTGCGAAGACTTTGCCGAGCCCACCGCAGGCGCGAACGAAGTCATCCTGCAAGTCCGCGCCGCGTCGCTGAAGTCGGTCGATAAGCAACTCGCCAGCGGCAAGCACTTCGCCAGCCCGCGCGAACTCCCGGTCATTTGCGGAACCGACGGCGTCGGCACTCTTCCCGATGGAACGCGCGTTTTCTTCGGCGGACCTCGCCGTCCTTTCGGCTCCATCGCTCAGCGCACCGTGGCTCCCGCGGCGTTTTGTTTTCCCGTGCCCGACGCTTTGGACGACGCGACCGCCGCCGCGCTCCCCAATCCCGGCGTGTCCGCTCTTCTTACGCTACAACAGCGCGCGAAAGTTGCAACGGGCGAAACCGTTCTCATCCTCGGCGCCACCGGCGTAACCGGAAGGCTGGCTGTCCAGATCGCCAAGCTTCTCGGCGCCGGCCGCGTGATTGCTTCCGGCCGCAATTCTCTGGCCCTCGATAAACTTCGCGCTCTCGGAGCCGACTCCACCATTCAACTCAACCAAACCGACGACGAATTGAAAAACTCCTTCGCCCGCGAAGCTGGCGAGGCTGGCTTCAACGTCGTGATCGATTACGTCTGGGGCCGCCCCACCGAAGTCCTGCTCGCCGCAATCACGCGTTCAGAATTTGCCGCAATAAATTCAGAAACGCGTCTCGTCCAGATGGGCGAAAGCGCTGGCCCCACCATTTCGCTTCCCGCCGCCGTCCTTCGCAGCACCGCCCTCACCATCCTCGGCACCGCCGGAATCCCCTCCCGCGAAGTCTTGGTAGCAGCGATGCACCAAGTCCTCGAGTGGGGCGCCAACCACGTCCTGCAAATCGAAACCGAATCCGTTCCTCTCTCCGAAATCGAATCAGTCTGGCAGCGTCCCGAATCCTCCGGCCGCCGCCTCGTCGTCATCCCCTAACGAAATTCTTGTCTCTGCTCAGCGTCGCCTTATTGCACAACGAACGCATTCTCAAACGAGTACGTCTGACCATCAGGATTGGTCAGCGCGATGGAAGCCGATCCGGTATTCAGCGCGGGAACCGTGCAAGACAACGTTTCACTGTCCACGAAGCTGCACGTCGCATTCTGTCCCCCCATCTTCGCCGTCGTCCCCGCCACAAATCCGCTCCCGCGCAGTTGAATCGTCCCTCCGGCCGGCGTGGTAGTTGGGGTAACCGTCCCCACTGCCAGAGGTACCACAGCAAGTTCGAAATAGGAAACGCCGTTCTGCGTCCCGAGGACAATCTTTGTCCCGGTAGGGTCAATCGCCAGTGGCCGAACGGGGGCGATGACTGTGCCGTTCGAGCGCTGTGCGTTCAGCATCAGATGCCAGCGCCCGTTGGGAGTATCGGACACAACAACGATGTTGCTCTCGAGTCCGTCGACGTACAGCAAGCTTCCCGTTTCATTCAGTCGCGCATCAAATCCAGGCCGCATGATGGGGACGCGCGGCAGCAGACTTTGGTCCAGTACTCCTTGAGCAAGCGCCAACACTCCTCCATCACCATCCGCCGCCGCAAATCCCCCGACCCACGGTGTATCGGAAACGAGTACGGGTCCGCTAAAGGTATTGGTCGTTGCCTTGTAACTCCACAAGTACTCGGGCCCGGAAGGTTCCTCGCCGAATTCCTGGCCCGAGCTCCCCGCATATAAGAGAGTGCTCCCGTCCGCGCTCGCGCCGCCATACTCGGGATACGGAACGTATGTGGCGCAGGAGGGCGACACGTCTGTGCGCGGTTGCACTGTGAGATTGATCAGATCAATTTCTCTCACCGGATCCGTAACACAAGGCGTAACGCTCACAAGCGCTCGATTGTTGGCCGAGGCGAGGATCGTCCCCGGCTGTACCAGCGTTGTTGGTGGATCGGAGGCCAGTGCAACGCTTACCGCCGAGCTCGTGCCGGCCACTAGGTTGAAGACAATCACCCGCTGATCCGTCGGGTCGGATACCAACAAAGTAGAACTGTCCGGCGTCAGCGTTTCCTGTTCCAATATCGCCCCCGAGCTAATTGACGTCGATTGCAGCGGCGTTCCCAGCGTCTGGGAATTCGGGTTGAAGACCGCAACGCTATTTCCGTTCCCCGTCAAGTAGAAGACGTCCCGGACTGCATCGTAAACGGCGGAGGAAAAGGGGCCGCCAGCGATGCTGACTTCCTCGCCCAAGTATTGAACTCCACGCGTCATTGTATCGGAACCACTGCTCGTCGTGACCGCAACATCAGCCCAGCCCTGGGTTCCATGCGGCGTCACTACCGTTACCGACTCTTCGGGATAATCGTCGGACGCATACGAGTTCTGCACAACAGCTTGCGCCGCCACTCCGCCAACAGTTACGTGGATGTCACCCAGATCAAAAAAACCTAGTCCATATGCGTAGATTGTGACTTGGTCTCCCCCAGCGGCTGAAATTGCGTTTGGCTCCACGCGAAGTATGTGCGGACCATAAGTAAATGCATCCGGCAGCAGGACGGTGTTGTTGTTTGCGTCCGACAAGACAACCGTCACGGGCCCGGGAACCGTGGCCGCTGGAGCAGTAGCCGTCAGAAAGTTTTCCCCGTCGGATGAGGCGGGATAAGGAGCGACGGTGTCTAACGTGGCCGGAACGGTGCCGAAATATGCCTCCATCGAGCTAGCGACGCCATCCGTGCTCGCCGACCCTGTCGGCGCGGGAACGAATTGAACTTGTGTTCCGCCAGCAAGCGGCCCTACATTCGGATTGGCTTCCGTGCTCGGAAGCCCTGCAAAGTCAGGGATCGCGGAGGGAGGTGATGCCTGCATTTGCGACGCATTCAGAATGAACGCCCCTCCAGTCGCGCCCCCAAACAAGTGATAGGTTTCATCCACGTCGAAAAATGCGGGAGGGAAAGGGGTCGAGCCCAGCGCCAGGCTTTCATAACCTGCAGGCGTGGCAGTTTGGGTGTTCAGAGAGAGTAGGTAGCCCGGACTAGTTAATAAATAGAGGTATTTTCCGTCGCGGCTGTACACCACGCTAGTCACCGGCGAGTCGACCGTGTAAGTTTGCGATTCAGGCTCTAGATTCGCTCCCCAAAAATTCACCTGTGAATTAAACGACCCCGTCCCGGGCGCTACCACCTCCTGAACCGCCGCGTATTGCGAGCCGTCGGCGTTCGCCGCCAGGAATACTCCGCCGTTTGGCACCTGTCCGGACACGGGCAAGTATCCTTGGGTGTCGCTCGAATAAAGCAAGAGTTCGTAGCCCGCGTTCCCGAATCCGTAAACGAACAGAAACTTCCCATCCAAAGATCGCGCAGGATTAGCCGCTAGATCACTAGGCCCTGGATCCGCCGGTGTGAAAGTGCCTCTGGTCGGTTCATAGCGGACAAGATCGTTTACACCAACAAAAACTGCCGCTGATGACGATTGCGATGTGTAACCGATTCCCAGCATCAGGCTGCCATCCGCCATCGGATATGGCATTACGGGCATCAGAGTTGCCCTCGTGGCGCCCGGACTGAATGTCAGCATAGACGCGGGCAGCGCGATGGTTCCGGTCACATGGAGTGCCGCGGGGTCCACTGTGTAAACGTTCGGCGTAATCGTGCCCACAAATAGTTTCGAGAAGTCAGGCGTGAAGCCAAGTCCAGCTGGCCCGGGAATCGAGATTTCCCCAATCTTGTGCCCGTCTACCGTCGAGTAAACTTCGACGGAATTGAAATTCGGGTCGCTGATGAACAGCTCTTTAAGCGCTGCGTCGTAGGCCTCTGCCGGAATCGTGCCATCAACGTTCGCCGTCGGCAATCGCATAAAAAAATCGCCCGGAAAAGCACGAGGCTGAAATGCCGGAGGAGGAGGGGGGCCAACGGGCGGCGGCTGAACTACTGTGCTGCCGCCGCCACAGCCGGCGATTAGGAACAGCGGAAAAAGTACGGCAAAAGCAAAACTTCCTGCGCGGAAATTGCCCGTACGCCGCGCATGTGGGCTGAGCGCCTGTGTCATATGGACCCCACGGAATCGGGGTAGAATTATACTGCAACTAATCAGTCGACGTTAATTCCTTAATCGGTAGTATTAGGCACAGTAACAGCTGCCGCGGCCCTATCAGGCGAAAAAAAATCTCTGTTCCGCAAAGAAAGCGAAATTTTACTGGGCCAAAGTGGACACTCTGTTTTTCAAGGCTGCTGTTTCGGTTGTTCGGCCACGGGACTTGGACCGGTCGAGCCCAATTGAGCCGCGCGCGGTGGCTGCGCGGGAGAAGCCTTGGCGGAATGCCAGGCGATGCCGTATTGCGCTAGGAGGGAAATGGCATAGCGAATGGGGACGGCGGCGCCGGGAGTGTTTGTAGGCAGCGCAGCTGGCTTGACCGACGCGAGCGGGACGCCGCGCAGCCATAGGCCCTCTACCAAGCCGACGGCTCCGCGTGAGTTAACCGCCAGAACGGGCGAGCCGCTTTGGCCTTGGACGACGGGATGGCTCAGCAAGAACACGTCAGCGGCGGGGCCGGCGCTATCGAGTTTCGTGGTTTCGTAGGAGAGCACTGTCCCCGGCGACGTATCCTCTCGCTCGTATTCGAAACTCTCCGCATCCTGCAGCCTCTTCGGATGCAGCGAAAGCGCAAGAACCGCTTCGCCGCGAACGGCTGCCTCGGAATCCAGAGGCACAAATGCCACCGTGTACTTTCCACCGAACGGATTTGGCGTAGCGCGCAGAATCGCTACATCGTGCTGCAAATCCTTGGCGATCACCGTGACCTTCAGAAGCCGCGGGGGAGTGTCCGCGTGTTTGACAAGAATGTACGGCTGGCCGCCGTCGCGAAACGTTTCAAGCACATGCGCGACCGTCAGCAGGTAGCCTTGCTCGTTGATGAAGAACGCATTGCCAATGAAAGTGTAGTGATAGCCGCGGCCCGAAGGAGTTTGATCATCCGGATAAACGACAGGGCAGAGAGCCGCGTTGGCGGAGTCGTTCGCCGGGCTGTTCGCGGAGTTGCCTTGCGATTGTGCGCGTGTCCGCCCAAACGCCAATAGGCTGAACGCGCAGGCAAAACCCGCAAGCGCCGCGATGGCGCTTGTGCCTGCCAACGTGCCGATCGTCCTTGCTCGGAGACGTTTTTCTTGCGATCCCAAACGCAAACCTTTTCTTCCTGCTTCCACTTACAACTTTGGCAAAGCGGGGAGCGCGTGTAAATGGCGGGGAAGGGCGGAAAAAGGACAGGTGTGGCGAATTTTCACCTTCGGCTGTGCCGCGAGGGAAGGCCGAAAAAGAGCTTGACAACTTGCCGTCATTACGGTACGTTCTGTAAGTAGAGAAACAACAGAAATGACTGCCACGACAAAACCAACGCTTTCGCCTGTCGCTCAGAAATTCATCCTCCACTGGGGCGAAATGGGCACCCGCTGGGGCATCAACCGCACCGTGGCGCAGGTCCACGCCCTGCTCTTTCTATCGCCCGTGCCCATGCCCGCCGATGAGATCTCGACGACGCTGGCGGTGGCGCGGTCGAACGTGAGCACCTGTCTACGCGAACTGCAAGGGTGGGGCATCGTGCGCGTGGTCCACGTGCTGGGCGACCGGCGCGACCACTTTGAATCTCTCAAGGACGTTTGGGAGATTTTCCGCATCGTTTCGGAAGAGCGTAAGCGGCGCGAAATCGATCCGACGCTACGCGTGCTCGCGGAATGTGTCGCGGAATCCAAGGCCGACGCGCACGGCGATCCGTACACGCGCGAGCGCATGGAAAGCATGTTGGAATTCTTGACCACGATGTCGGGACTTTTCGAGGAAGTCCTGCGAATGCCCATTCCCGCGCTCAAGGGGGTGGGAAAGCTGCGAGGTAAGGTGGTGACATTGCTAAGCAAGAAGGCCGCCAACAGCTAACAGTCGATCGCATGAAGAAAAATAGCAACAAGGAAAAGATAACGCAGAGACGCAGAGACGCAGAGTACGCTGAGGTTCGCAGAGACGAAACGAGAGGAGACAGACAGGAGTGTCTATCGTACAAAAATGATTTCGCTGGCATCGGAATTTACGGAAGGAAAAGGGCGGCACGCGCGGGGGTGGTTGTTTTTTGACGCGGAGTGCGCGTTTTGTACGCGGATTGCGCGGTGGCTGGCGCCGATTCTGGAGCGGCGCGGATTGGCGGTCGCGCCGCTGCAGGATTCGCGCGTTGGGGTGCTGCTCGGTATGTCGCGCGAAGAGTTGCTGCGCGAAATGCGCCTCCTACTTTCGGACGGGCAGCGGTTTGGGGGAGCGGATGTTGCGGTAGCGCTGGCGCGAGAGATTTGGTGGGCGCTGCCGCTGGCGTGGCTGGCCAGGATTCCCGGGATCATGGAAGTATTGCGGTCCGGATACAGGCACGTTGCGATCCATCGTAGTTGCGCGGCACACGCGTGCCCGGCGCCTGAAGCGACGCGGCAAAATTAGCGCGAACTTGGATTTTGAGAAGCATTCCAGCGAGGCGCAATCCATGCGAGTTCTGGAAGACCACTTGGAGACCAACGAGCCGGGCAGAAGCGGCGCGCGGGCGCTGCGTATCATAATTGCCGGCGGGAACGGGCAAGTCGGCAACATTTTGGGGCGATGCTTTCATGCGCGTGGGCACTCGGTCGTGGCGTTGGCCCGGAACACGTTTCAAGCTCCGTGGCGCGTTGCCGCGTGGGACGGGCAAAACTTGCGCGAATGGGTGAAGGAGCTGGAAGGCGCAGACGTACTGATCAATCTCGTGGGCCGCAGCGTGAATTGTCGGTACAACGCGGCGAACCAGCGCGAAATCTTGGAATCGCGCGTGAAGAGCACAAGGTTGCTTGGCCAGGCGATCGCGCAGCTCGCGGAGCCGCCGCGCGTCTGGTTGAACGCGAGCACAGCGACGATTTACCGGCATGCGCTCGATCGGCCCATGGATGAATTCACGGGAGAAATCGGCGGCCATGAAGCGAATGCACCTGCGTTCTGGAAATTCAGTATCGAGGTGGCGACTCGATGGGAAGAAAGCTTTTTTGCGGCGCCTACGCCGAAGACGCGCAAGGTAGCCCTTCGCAGCGCGATGACGATGAGCCCGGACCGAGGTGGAATTTTCGATACGCTGCTGCGGCTTGTGCGATTTGGACTGGGAGGGGCGGCCGGCTCCGGGGAGCAGTTTGTCTCCTGGATTCATGAGGAAGATTTTGCGCGCGCGGTCGAGTTTTTGATTGCACACGAGGAGCTCGAGGGGGCGGTGAATCTAGCATCGCCGGAACCGCTGCCGAACCGGGAGTTTATGCGCGCGCTGCGCGAGGCTTGGGGAGCGAAAATCGGGCTGTCGGCTGGGGAATGGATGCTCGAGGCCGGAGCGGTCTTACTGCGCACGGAGACGGAGCTTATTTTGAAGAGCCGGCGAGTCGTGCCCGCGCGATTGATTCGGGCAGGGTTCCGGTTTCGGTTTCCGGGCTGGGCTGCTGCGGCAGCGGACTTAGTGCGGCGATGGAAGACGGAGACTAGGAAGTAGCGTCGCGCTGTTCGCGCATGTTTGTGGCGAGCGAGTCCGGATTACTTGTCCTAACGACAGAGGGCACGATGTATCGTGCCCCTACAGGAACTTGCTTGTGCGGTTTCTGATTGTGGTGGCGTGACCCCCTTCCTGATTCTTGCAATTGCTCATTCTAAATGAGTTAGTATTTCTGTAAGTCCTTCAGAATCATCAGTTGCGAGGAGTTGTGTAAATATTGGTTTGAAAAGAGTTAGTCGGCGTTTCGGTTGAACGGCGACGGACTCTCGAACGGGCCATGGCTAGGGCAGCGTTGGCGCGAACGGATTCCGGAGCTTTTGCATCGGGCTGTCTTGGTTGCACTCCCGGATTCGCCACTGGTTCCGGGGATGGAGTGTGAATCGAGTCGGCGGGAGTTTCGTTGGTGGTGGATGGGGCGGAATCGAGGCAGGATCCTTTCCGACCGGGTCGGAATCTGCGATCGCTTCGCTCAGGATGACAGGCTTCGGCTGAGGCTGATGGGGCGGAGGATGGGGGCGGGGCTGGTGGGGCAGGGGAAGCGGGCGAGATTGGTGGGGTGGGAGATGGAGGAGGGGTTGGCGGGTGCGCGGGGGATTCTGCGTAGTTGTCAGGCTTGGAATTGAGGTACTTGAAATTTTGGTTGAGGGAATTGCAGACGGTTTTGCGCCATTCGAGTTCGCCTATGGCGGCGATGAATTCCTTCTGCGAGAGATGAAGGGTTTGGAGGAAGGTCTGGGCCATGTAGGCGAGGGTGGTGGCGGTTTTGGGTTTGATGTAGCCACGGGCTACAGCGGGGATGAGGCGGGCCAGGGCGGTGCTGAGATCGCAGGCGGTGACGAAATCGCGGGAAAAGAAATTGGACAGTTCCTCGCCGAGATTTTCGGCGGCACGGGCCTGGGATTCTTTGCGGGCGTGGTAGAAGCAGAAATGCGGATGGCGGCTGGAGCGGGGAGTACGGCAACGGCGGCCATCGGAGAAAGTGAATAGACAGACAGATACGCGATCCTTTGGAATTAGAGAAGACATACAGAGCTCCTTAGATTTAGTTTTTGCGATTTGGACTGACGGAAAAGAAAGCGCCGGGCTGAAGCCCGGCAGGTACAAACTTGGCCGAAACAAGAGCACAGGCTGAAGCCTGTGCCACCAAAAGCAAAAACGCCGGCAAGAGGCCGGCGGGACAACACGATGCTAAAAAACGAAACGCCTCGCGGGTGGCGAGGCGCAAAACTAACTACAACCACTGTAGCACATGTTGAAAAGATTATCAAGAAAAGAGCGAAGCGGACAGCGGGTCAGTTTCTGGTAATCGCGTTTACCACGACCTGAGCAAGAGGAATGTATCTAGCACCCAAATATCTCAGAATCATTCCGTAGTTGGTTCAGTCGCTTCCTGCAGAGCTTTTTTGAACCTTGCGTCACCGCGCTACGAAAAGCAACCACGGTGTTCCGATCACCAGAAACACGAGCAGACAGAAAACCGTGGTCAGCAGGCCACGTCGGTAGAGCTCCCCCTGTGTGAGGTAGCCGCTCCCGACGAAGATGACGTTTTGGCTCCCGCCCTGCGGGGTGATCGTCGAGAAGTAACTGCTGGCAAAAAGAAGGGCAAAAGCCATTAAGCGCACGGGAACGCCAGTCTTCACGCCAACTCCCAGGAAAACATCGAAGAGAGCCAATATTTGCGCAGACTGGCTGACGAACGTGTAGTGCATCAAGACGTAGAGCACGAGGAGCACGACGTAAGCAATGGGCCATGTGATGCCGCCGAGGAGGGAAGTCAGCCTTCCCCCGACATAGCCCATGAAGCCGAGCTCGTTTAACTCGCCGCTCAATGCAAAGAGCACTGCGAGCCAGATAAAAGTGACTAGGGTGCCTCCCTGCAGATTGATGTCGTCGAGCGTGAGGACATTGGTGGCAAGCAACGCACCCAGCCCGGCGAACGCCACGGCGGCGAGACTCAAATTCAGCGTCCCAGCCATCACCCATCCTGTCACCATGAATGCAAAAGTCACTGCAACGAACCATTCGTCTCGCGTGAAAGGTCCCATCGTGCGAAGGGCTTCCCGTGCGGCCTTCGGCGCATCAGGGGTCTCGGTCACCCCCGGTGGAAACAATTTGTAAAGGATCAGGGGAAGCAAGGCGATCATCGTCAACACGGGAACCGAGGCCGCGAAAATCCACGAACCAAAGTTGATCTTTACGCCGTAGTGCTCCGCCAAGCTGACCGCGATAGGATTGCCGGAGGTGGCGGTGAGCCAAAGGGCTGACGAGACACTGAGGCTGGCCATACCGCAAAACATAAGGTAACCACCCATTCGGCGGTTCTTCTGGTCGTCCGGCATGGAGCCGGAAGTTTGGGCCAGGGACAAGATGATGGGGTACAGCACGCCACCGCGCGCCGTATTGCTCGGAAACGCCGGTGCGATCATGGCATCGGTGAGAAAAATGCTGTAGCCCAACCCGAGCGAGGATCGCCCGAATACGCTTACAACAAGGAGGCTGATACGACGCCCGAGTCCCGATTTCACGACCGCGTTGGCGACTAGAAACGCGACGACAACGAGAAGAACACTCGAGTTGGCAAAGCCTGCAAACGCCTTACCGGGATCGACCGTGCGAGTAAGCACCGCGGCCGCCACGGCCAGCAGCGAGGCAGTCAAGAGCGGGAATGCGTTCAGAATGACAGCGAAAATTGCGGACGCAAATATCGCAAAGAGATGCCATGCCTCCTTCGTTAGCCCGGCTGGTATCGGCGATAACCAAATGCCGAACGCCACGGCGAAGCACAGGGCTTGCTTGAGGAGACTGCGGCGGTTGGTGATGGCGGGACTCATTTTCTGTCTTTTCCGGTCGATATGGCAGCCGCCGAGCCTATCCGCGCCCGGCCCTTAAGGTCGACGGCTCGCCCGCTAACGGTGCCATCCTCGGACTCGACGATGAACTGCCATTGAAACGAGTACTCCCCGGTCACCCCGGCGTAACGGCCCGTTCCTCCCAGGAACGTGCCCTGGATGTGGTTTCCGGTTGCCACGAATTCACCCTTCAATTCGCTATAAACCTTGTCGCCCCGCTCGTCCGTCCACACACATCGGCCCTGCATGCCGGTGAGACTATCGGTGAAGCCTATGGCCTGTGCCTGGAACCCAACTCCTAGCCCCTGATCCCCGACGAGGAGCAACGATCCCGTTAGAACGAAGATCGAGGCGCGGTGATCTGCTTCGAGTTTGATCGTCTGTCGTGTACCTGAGGCGGACCAGGTGCCTTCGAAAGTGCGCCACTCACCTGGCGCAAGACTTCCCGCGGAGGGAACTGTAGGTTGGTTGCATGCGGCCGCGAACAGCAGCGAAGCAAGCGGCACCCATCGTCGTCCGAGCGAAACCGCCGAGGCTACTCGGGAAGACATTTCCGCATCTCCTTGGCGTGAGGCGTCGTTTATTTCACCGAATAGGCAAGACGCTCCGAATCCTCTGCGAGTATCTGCGTTATGACTGGAGGTCTTAAACTGTCATCAATTACAGGAGATGAAATTCAAATGATTGTTGCCCAAAACAGACTTTTATAGGAAAACATCGCAGATAAAGACTTCGCTGAAAACGAGAAGGACTAGTGGACAGCAACAGAAGATCGCCTGCTCTAGTAAGTCCCCATTAACCCCAACTGCGTCTTCGATGCGTCGCTAGTGTCGCTAGTGCCAGAAACTTAGCAAGAATGTTTTGTTGATTCGACAGGGGTTATGAGCCAAGTTTCTGGAGAGTCGGGCGTTTACCAGGCATGTGACTCAGGTCACACTCCCTCCCGGAGACCTCCTGTTAGTTCGAACAGTCGAACTGTCGGCAATAACGCTGCATAGTCGTTAAGGTGATGCGAGATGGATAAAGTGTTGTCGCCATGTTCATGTAGGTGGAGGGTTTCCATGAGATTAGCTGTTCTATGCCTCTTAGCGTCGGCCGTGTTTCCGTCAGTGATCCGAGCACAGGCTCCTGTTTTCGAGATTACGAAGGTAGAAAGCGCAGTGAAGTTTGACGTGAAGGCATCGGTGGCTATAGTCGGCAAGTTCGACAAGTGGGATGCCACTTTAACTATGACCTCGCCGGAACTTTCGACGGCAGTTTTGGACATCAAGATTCAGGCTGCCACGGTGGATACAGGAAGTGGAATGAAGGACGGCAAGTTGAAAAGTAAGGATTTCTTCGATGTCGAGCACAATCCTTTGATCACGTTTCACTCAACGAAGGTTGAACAAACTGGTCCCGATACGGTCGTATTCGACGGCGACTTCACCATACGAGGAGTAACCAAGCAGGAGAAGCTGACGTTTGTCATTAGCGGCAAGGGGACGGGCTCTGGAACAGTTAAAGGAACAATGGCCTTCGACCGTAAAGACTACGGGATGAACAAAGGAATTCCGCTTGTCAAAATTGCCGACCGTGTCGAGGTCAAGGTCGACCTCACAGCGAAACGGGTCAGCGGGCCTCCAGTGTCCTTTACGCAATAGCCACCTCGTTGAACTCTCGTCGCAACCTTGGCCCGCACTAGACAAATCAAGTGGTTCCTTTCCAAGCTCACGGAGCGCACCTTCAATTAGGCTCCCCTCACCTGAGTAGGTGGCAGTTGTGCAACCAGCTAACTCACGCAACGCGGGTCCGTCGAAGCCCTGCTCCAAAACCCAGACTGCAAGCATGGGCATTTTTTCGGGAGGAAAGAGCCCTAGATACCATTCAGCAGTGATCGAATTTAAGTCCATTTCGCTTGTCGGCTAATCGGAAACTTGAAAAATCCACTTTTCCGGCGACTGTTGCCGGCTCAACCGGTTTTTGTTGCGTACCTTGCTCGCATACGGCTCGAGCCGTTGCTCACCCAGGCTGGGCACTCCAGGTACAGGAGGCACCCGCACACACACTTTGGCAAGAATTAAGCTCCGCCACCCCCACGCTCCGCAAGCGTCCCAATCCCAATTCGTCGGCCATCCCGATAAGGTGCAGGGAAAGCCTGGCGCCCCGATTCGTAGGGCTTTGGATTGTCGTTTGGAATAGTCCGAACGGCTGATTTGCTCGCAACGATTAATATGTCATTGGGCAAAGCCTTTTCTCGGCCCAATTCTGATCGAGTATTCTGGTTACAGAGGCAGCAACCATCGCAAGCGAAAAGCAGGATCGTAGCCCGTATCCCACCGCGGCCGGGCAGAGTGGGTCTGTTCAGCTATTGGACGCGCAGCAGGGCAGGGACGCTGCCGCCACTCCATTCCGCTGGTTTTCTCCGGCCGAACGGCCACTCGATGCCGGTGAAATCGACAGTCACCATACTCTTCTCGCCCTGGTGCACCGGATTTACTCCCAGCGCCTGACCGGCAAGTTGCAACTCGTCTTTGGACGGGTGGAAAAGGCGCTCTTTTTCGATGCCGGGGAAGTGGTGTTTGCGACAAGCAGCGACAGGCAGGATGGGCTCGGCGAAGTGATGCTGCGCGCCGGAGCCCTGACCCAGAGCCAGTTTGAGGAGGCCTCGACGCTCGTCGAGACGGGCCAACGCTTTGGTTCTGCCATTGCCGAGATGGGGATCTATGGAGTCGAACAGATTGTCAGCTGGGTGCAACGCCAGGTGCTGCAAATCACCGCGTCCGCGCTCGACTATCCTGCCGGGCGCTACTCTTTCTTCAGCTCTCTTGAAAAAAATGTGCTCCCGGAAATCGGCATCCCTGTGCCGCTGGGAAGGCTGCTCTTGGCGGCCGTGCGCAAAGCCGGTGACCTGCCTCTGGAGCAACTCGCCGAGGACGCCGAGCTTCAGGTTGAGCCCTCGTCTGACGCGCTGCGACTTTTTAAGGCCGAGGACCTGGAAGATGGAGAGCGGCGCTTGCTCGGCCTCATCTCCCAGCACATTTTGGCCAAAGACGTCGTGGCACAGAGTGGGTTGCCCAAGTCCGAGGCCTCTCGCGCGCTCTATGCTTTGATGCTTTTGGGGTTTATCGGTGCAGCGGAGCAAGTACGGCCGGAACTGGCGCCCGTGGTTCCCGAGCCTGTGGTTCCCGAGCCTGTGGTTCCCAGTGCGGCTGCCGCGCCCGAACAACCGAGCGCCGTCGAAGCTGCCAGCGCCACGAAAATTCCAGAGCAGAGGACGGTAGATGTCTCCGTCCCCGCGGAGGAAGCGACATCGAAGGCAAGCGAAGCGCCTTCCGCGGGGCCTTCCGCAGGAGACTTCCAGGACGCGCAGCCTCACCTCGAACAGACGCCGGACGATCCGGAGGAACCGATAGGAACGGAACCACTTCCTACGACGCCCCTCCCGCTTCTGAAGCCGAATGCGATCGCACGCGAAGTGCCGGTGAGAGCCACCGGTATTTCACCCGAGAAGAATGAGCCGGGGCGACAGCTTTTCTATGAAGAAACTACTTCTGTCCTGGTGGCTGAGACTGGCGGCGTAATTCGCTTGTGTGCCGCGGTGACCGCCGGGCAGCTGCTGGTTCTGGCCAACGTGGAAACCAAGCGCGAAGTGATCGTCCAGATACTGCGGAAGCGCTCTTACAAACCGACGATGTGTTATCTGGAGGTTGAGTTTGTAGAGGCAGCACCGCGATTCTGGGGAACGGAGTTTTCGGCGGCGACGGCTTTGCTGCCGAAGAACACTCAGGATGTGGAAACGGCCGCGCTCGTGATCACCGCGGAGTCCACCGCCGACCAACCCTGGGTTTTGCCGACAGCGCCCGATGCGAGCGAACTGCAAAAGTTCAAGCGCGAAATGGAAGAGCTGCGCGGGAAACCGGTCTCGACGGAGTCGCCGGCCACGAACGCGGAGGCGAGTGCCCTGGCGCAGCTGAGAGGCGAAGTTTACCCGGGTTCTGCGATTCACGAGCCGGGCCACCCGTTGAGTACGGAAGCGATTCTCGAAAGCGGGCTGGATGCAGCGGGTGCGCCTGCGCCAGCCAAACGCGCTGCGGATCCGGCGCCATGGGAAGCGGCAGAGCAAGTGGAGACGCCGCAGACGGTTGCCGATTTTATCAATTCCTTGCCTAAAACGAAGCGATGGCAGTTGCCCCGCGGCGGCTTCACACCCGAATTCAATCGGGTACTGCTTGTGTTGGCGATTCTGCTGGTGGTGCTGGGGGTTGGCACGGCCTGGCGCAAGAATTGGGTGCCCTGGAAGTCGGCGGGAGCAAAGCCCAAAAAAGTTACAGCATACGACAATGTGAGAGTGGTGAGCGATGCTCCGTTGACTTCGGCGGGAATGCCTGCGAAGAGTGCGCCGGTGTCCGATGTGGGAGCGACGTCCCCCGCGGATGGAAGTGCGGCACCTGTCGAGGCAGCCTCGCCGGATGCCCCGGTTGACCGGTCGGCATCAAAGAAAAAAGCGTCTCGCGAAGTGACGGCGGCGAAGGCTTCATCCGTTCGGCCAGCGGCGAAACCTGTAGCGAATTCGGAAGCGAATTCCGGGAAAGACAGCGCTGTCGTCCCGCCAAAATTGATTCATTCGGTGCAAGCGGTGGCTTCGTTGGAAGCTCTGCGGGATTTCGAAAGAGGAAATGTGGTCGTCGATGCCGTCGTGGGCACGTCGGGCGAGGTGCATTTCATCAGCGTGATTTCCGGGCCTCCGTCACTGCGCGAGCCCGCGGTGGAAGCCTTGAAGCAATTCAAGTACGAACCAGCAACGCGGAGCGGCCAGCCCGTTCCCGCGCACGTTACGATCACCATTCACTTCCACTTCGAATCTTAAAGAGTCTGAGCGCGGGCGCAATGCGTCAGCAGTTGCAGCAAAATGGCCAGCTGGAGATTGACGCGCAGGCCGTCCTCCCGGCGCCCCCAGGCTCCGCAAGCGTCCCAATCCCATTAGCTGGACCGGGCTGATCAAATTTGTCCAGTTGAGCTGGCACGGCTAAGCGGAAACTGATGTGTTATCGCGAAGAGAGAAGTGGCCGCCCTGCGAGTGCAACCGGGAGGGCGCTTCGAGAATCAGTTCGGCGCCTGCCGGGAAGTTGCGCGGGCTACTTCTTGGCCACCTTTTTGATGATATGGAGCTTGACCTCTTTGCCGGAGACGTCGAGAACGTAGGCGTGGTGGCCTTCGATGGCAATTTTCGCGGATGAGCCCATCTCGATTTGCGGTGGGCTTTCGTGATGCTGGTTGGGTTTGTAAGCGTATTCGGCAAAATAAATCATGTCCGGGGTCTCGATCGTGTAGTGAATGGTGGTTTTTTCGCCCCAGAGTTTCCAGGAGACTTTGGTTTCCGAAGTAAGCTCGATCTCTCCGGTTTTCCAATGCCGAGCCGCCAGAGCGGAAGTGGCAAACAACAGAGTCAACATCAGAAACCGGAGAATTTTCATGGGCCCCCCTGAGCGAAGTATAATGCCATTCTCGTCTCTGACGGCCTTCGCAAAAAGAGATTGTGCTAATTAGACGCAGCTTAGAAGCGGCTGCGAGATGACATTTATCGTGGAGCGGTATCAGCGGGTGTAGACTGTGTTCCCATGAACACTCTCTTCCGAGTTACGTTTGTTGCTTTCTTGATTGGAATGGCCCTGCTCTGCTTTTTTGCGCCGTGGACAACGACTCCGGCCGGGAGCACGGGACAGCACAACTCGCTAGGCTATGCAGCCATCTGGTCGCACCAGTTCGCCGCGGTTTCGGGAGCAAGGGTGGACCCAGGAGCGTTCGCGATGCTGGCCGGCGTGGTGCTCTTTTTCGCGATTGCCATTGGCGGGTCTGCGTACTTTTTCCGTAACAAGCGCGGTTCCGAAAGGGAAGATGTGTAGGGATGAGGAAGTTCTAATGAGGAGACGCGGTTTGGCGCGATCCAAAGGGACAGAAGCGTTCTCATGCGCACGGAGCAGAAGCAGTCCTGGTGGCTGGGCGCACTCGATTTATTCGGAAACTTGTCCTATTACGCACAGTATTTGCAGACGAGAAAAGGCACACTCTGAGTCTCGCAGTTTTTCGAAGGAGACTCATGCACAATCTTTCAAGACTTTCGCTAGGATTAGCAATCGCGCTCGGTGCAGCGGCTTATAGCCAGGCACAGACGCAATCGCCAGCACAACCGGGCGACCCTATACCAACCTACCGGGTTTCCGTGGTGAGCCGCACCGCGGAGGCCGTCAGTTATAAACACCGTGGTGGCTCAACGCACGTGGATTTCCAAGGCACCGACCTTATGCCCAGCGCAAGCGGCGAAGCCAAGGTCGAGAGCAAGCGCGGAGTTCTGGGAATCGAAGCTGAATTTGGGAACCTTGACAGGCCGACAACCTTCGGCAACGAATATCTCACTTACGTGCTCTGGGCCATTTCGCCGGAAGGACGTTCCGTAAATCTCGGCGAAGTCCTGGTCGGCGACAATCGCCGAAGCAAGCTGGAAGTGACGACCGACCTACAAGCTTTCGCGCTCATCGTGACCGCGGAACCGTATTACGCAGTGCGCCGCCCGAGCAATGCGGTGATCCTGCAAAATGTGGTTCGCCCGGATACCAAAGGCACGATGGCCGTGGTGGACGCGAAGTACGAACTGATCGATCGCGGCGGTTATGTCCCCACGGGCTTTACATTCGACCCGGTGGTGCTAGACGCGAGATTGCCTCTGGAGTTCTATGAAGCGCGCAATGCGGTGCGCATCGCGAAGTCTGCGGGAGCCGAGCGCTATGCGAGCTCGAGCTTCGAGAATGCAACTCACCAGATGAGAGAAGCGGACGAGCTGGCCACCAGCCGGCACGAAGACAAAAAAGCACTGATCTCCGTTTCGCGCGAAACCGTACAAACGGCAGAAGACGCACGCGAAATTGCGACCAAGCGCATCGCGGATGATCGCGCCCAGAATGAGCGCAACGCGTCTGCGAACCAGGTAGCGGACGCAAATGCCGCTACTGCCGACGCCGTTAGCGAGCGCAACGAAGCCGACCGAAGGAAGCTAGCCGCTCAAGCCGCGGCCGCATCCTCCGATCAACAGGCGCAGCAAGCCAAAGACGCCCAGGCCACTGCCGAGGCGGATTCCGATCGCAACCGAGCAGCGGCTGCATCCTCCGATCAACAGGCCCAGCAAGCCAGGGACGCGCAAGCCACCGCCGAAGCGGATTCTGACCGTAACCGAGCGGCTGCCGCCGCTTCCGACCTCACGGCGCAGCAAGCCGTCAGCGATCGCGAAGAGCTTCGCGCAAAGCTGCTCCAACAGTTCAACATGATTCTGGAAACTCGCGACACAGCGCGGGGGCTGGTCGTGAATATGTCTGACGTACTCTTCGACAGCGGACAATACACGTTGCGTCCGCTGGCTCGTGAGAAGCTGGCCAAGATTTCGGGCATCGTGCTCGCTTATCCGTCGCTCCGCCTGGCTGTGGAAGGCAACACCGACAGCGTGGGGACAGAAGAGTTCAACCAGACGCTTTCCGAGAATCGAGCGGAAAGTGTTCGGAGCTATCTCACCAAGGAAGGGATACCGGAAGCGTCCACTACAGCCCAAGGCTTTGGCAAGACGCGGCCCATCGCTTCCAACGATACAGCGGACGGACGCCAGCAAAACAGACGGGTCGAGCTGGTGGTTTCCGGCGAAGTGATCGGCACGAAGATCGTATCGCTGGTCGTACAGCCAGTGAGCGCATCGTCAACGCCTCGCTAACCGAAGCGTAATCGCATCAGAAGTAGAAAGAAGAAGCCGGCTCGAGGCGAGCCGGCTTCTTCTTTGGTGTTTGCGTATTAACGCGGCAGGGAAGTTTGGACCAAGCGTGGAGCGGCGCTATCGATTCGCGAGCCAAGCAGTGGCGATCGTCATGCGGCCGTGTCTCTTTGGCGCGTGGCTTTGACGCCGGAGAGAATACCCCCGCCGGCCAGGACAATAGCGCCAACAACGATCCAATGTCCGGGAATATGCATGAGGTGCGCGCCATAAATAAGGCCGACGATTAGAATCGCGAAGCCCATCGCGTAGAGTCCGAATGACATGATGTTTCCTTTCGGTTGCGCAGGCCGCAAAAAGGGCTGCGCAACGCGGCGTGTTCACCGCCAAGAGCTGGAGAAACGCCGAAGGCTTCCCCTGCGCTACTGTTCGCCGGGGAAGCCACACATTGGTTCGTTACTGGAAAGCCATTTTAGTTGTGATCTGGATGACGATGGCGCCACTTCCAATAGTCGTCTTGCTGCTGGCGACTGCTGAGCCGGAACTCATGATACTGCCTGTGCCTTTCGCCGAGATAAACGCGATAGGAACGGTCTTCCCGATCATTCCACTGATGGTAGTCGTGATGATAGCGATCGTAGTAGCGGTGATGGTCGACGCCAGCGGTGACGACCACTTCCTGTGCTGCGGCTGCTTTTGGCGCGGCTGAAATAGCAAGCCCGGCCGTCAGGAATACTAAACTTAGATATTTAGTTGCTAGGTGCACGTGTGATCCTCCGTTGATCGCGAGCTCCAGGGGTAGAGATCTAGCTTGGAGAAAGTATGGGCGAGCGGGATGCGCAAAGCTGTACGAAACAGCACAAAGCGAACGTCGCGCGCGAGCGGGACGGGGGGAGCGTATAGTGATGCTGTGCCGGAGCGGAACGAGTTTTGCGGCGGAGGCGGGGGATTACATCGATGGGCAAGCGGAGGGGGTTGCTGCGGCGCGGGGGCGGCCCGTTTCGAAACGCCCGGCAAAAGGCTTCCAAGTGTCAAGAGTGCTTTTTTGAAGGGAGAGATCCATTCGGAAGAGGCGAGGACGGGCGTCCTACGTTGAAGCAAAACTGGCCAGTCGACTAGAGGAACCCGGGAGAATCGATGGCAAGCCCACTGTACTAACGGACAGATGACAGAATAAGCGCATCGAGGTATATGCTTTGCGATCTGAGCTAAGCTGCGATGGAAGGCGCGAGAGGAACCTGGCTGGTCGATGCTTAGGATTTGGAGGCAGAGGTGGAGGCGCAAATCGTGTGGGCCATCAAGTAGCTGACTTCTGAGTCCAGATTCTGTGGAAGGGCAACCAACCAGGGGGTTGCAGGCGTCATCCAAAGGATTCAAGGTTGTAAAGGCCGGGGAAGCATCCCAGTGTGAACCCTTGCTGGAACTCGGATGAAGGTTTAGGGAAGAAAGATAGAAGGCACTGGGGAACCGCGATGAACGCTGGGAAAACCAAATTCGATGACCAAGCTGCCGGTGTAAAGATTTGGAAGGCGCTACTGGGCCGCAGGAGCGTACGGGTGTGTGAGAGTTTGCAAGGCGGAGGAAGGCTCCTTGGCTTGGGCTTGGGCGTCGCCTTACTTTGCGGGATTCCGGCGTTGGGGCAACCTCGGCAAACTTTGTTGGGGGGAGAAACGGATCGCAGCCCGGTGGCAGGTGCGATAGCGGGCCTGGCGAATGGTGTCAATGTCTCGGCGGGAAGGGCAACGGCCAACCTCGTGCAACTGGGCGGTCAACAGGCGGCGGGGACGATTAGCGGAACGGTTGTTGATCCCACGGGAGGAGTGGTTGTTGGAGCGCGGGTGAAGCTTTCGGGCGCAGACCCATCGCAAAACCAGGAAGTGATTTCGGACGAGGAAGGAAAGTTTTCGCTCGCGGGGATTGCGCCGGGGCCATTCCAGCTCACGGTGACGGCGGATGGCTTTGTGGCGCAGACATTTTCTGGAGCCGTAAATTCGGGCGAAAGTTATGTCGTGCCGGCGATCGCGCTGGTTTTGGCCAGCAGTTCGAGCCACGTGCTGGTCACGATGACGCGGACCGAGTTAGCGGAGGCGGAAATTAAGGACGAAGAGAAACAACGCGTATTTGGCGTCCTTCCCAACTTTTATGTGACCTACAACCCCGCGGCGGTTCCGCTGAGCAGCAAGCAGAAGTTTGAGCTGGCGTGGAAAACGACAGTGGATCCGATCAGTTTTGGGCTGACGGGAGCGGTTGCGGGAATTGAGCAGGCGACAAATACGTTCCCAGGTTACGGGCAAGGCGCGCAGGGGTACGCGAAGCGGTATGGCGCGTCCTATGCGAATCTGGTGGCTGGAACGTTTATCGGCAGCGCGATGTTGCCGTCGCTCCTGAAACAAGATCCGCGCTACTTTTACAAGGGAAAAGGAACAGTTCGTTCGAGGGTTCTGTATGCGCTCGCCAACTCGGTGATTTGCAAAGGAGATAACGGGAAGTGGCAGCCAAACTATTCGGGTATTTTGGGCGGGCTGGCGGCGGGAGGAATCTCAAATCTTTACTATCCGGCGGCGGACCGAAACGACTTGGCGCTGACGTTCGAGAACACGCTGATCGGAATTGGCACGACCGCTGCTGCAAATCTCCTGCAAGAGTTTGTCGTCCGCAAATTTACACCTCACGCGCCGAATTACACACCTGCTCAGCCCTAGGACGCGATCAACAGAGTCCGAAGAGAAGCACTTAGGGAGGAGTCTCCGAACCCTGGCCTTTGAAATAGGGGCTGGGACACTCTGGGAGGCCGCTGAAGTGTGACCAGCCGGATGCCGCGATTCCAGAACTGCTGGGGCGACTTCAATGCTGAGGTTGAACAGGGCGGTTCAGGCGAGTGGGCCGGATGTCGATCTCGCGATTGGAGATGGAAGAGTCCGCGAGGCGCTGGCGGTGAGCCGCGAGAATATCGCTGCGAGTCAGCCAGCCGACGACTTTGCGAGGATTGTCACGTGCGACAACGGCGAGGCGGCCTACGTTTTCATTCACGATATGGTCGGCGGCTTCGCGAAGCGAGTTGTCTTCGAAGACGATGGCCGGAGATCCTCTGAGAATCTGGCGGAGCGGTGTGGATTCCGGTAGCGGGGAGTCAAGGATTTCGCGCTGAGTGATGGCGCCGAGAAAATATCCATCACGATCGAGGACCGGGAAACCTTGATGCTCCGTGCCGGGAGCACGCGAGGCAAACCAAGCGCGGACGGCGGTCAAGGAGTCGTCGGCGGCGAGGGCTGCAACCTCGCGTGTTGCGGCGTCCTTGACGAGGACCTGGTCGAGAAAGTCGGTGGAGTATTCGGCAAGGACGCGAACGCCGCGGCGAGCGATTTTTTCGGTCATGATGGTGTTGCGCATCATGAGGGAGGAGATGAGGAATGCCGAGGTACAACCGCCGAGAAGCGGCAAGAGGCTGAGCGGCTCATGAGTGACTTCAAACGCGAAGATGACGGAGGCCAGGAGGGCGCGGGACGCTCCGGCGAACATGGCGGCCATGCCGACAAGCGCGGCAACACGGACATCGACGCCGAGGGTAGGGAAAATGGAGAGCGCTGCTGCACCGAGGACTGAGCCCAATCCGCCGCCGATGGTGAACAACGGAGCGAGAGTTCCTCCGGAAGTTCCGCTGCCTAGAGAGATGGCCCAAGAGACAAATTTCAGGACAAACAGAAAGACCAGAGCTTTTCCGAGGATGCTGCCGCCTATGATGTTTTCGATGTTGTCATAGCCGACGCCCATGGTGTGCGGCGCGAAATAACCGACGACGCCGACAGCCACGGCGCCGATGGCGGGCCACCACATCCAGTGGATGGGAAGGCGTTCAAAAGCGTCTTCGACGCCGTAAACGGCGCGCGTGGCGACGACGGCGGCCAGGCCGACGATTGCGCCAATCAATATATACACGACCAAAGTGTAGCCGCGCGGCTCGACGATGCCGTGCAACGCAAACATCGGCGCGGCGCCAACGAACGCGATGCGAATTGCTTGAGCGGCGGCGCAGGCGAGGGCGACGGGAATGATGGAGCGAGGACGATATTCGAAGAGGAGGAGTTCAATGGCGAGCAAGACGGCGGATACGGGGCTGCCGAAAGTGGCCGTCATGCCGGCGGCTGCGCCCGCGGCCAAAAGAGTTTTGCGTTCGTCGGCGGTGATTTTGAGGATTTGGCCGACGAGCGAGCCTAACGCGCCGCCAGTGGCGATGATGGGGCCTTCAGCGCCGAAGGGACCGCCCGTGCCGATGGCGATTGCTGCGGAAAGAGGCTTCAGGAATGTGAGGCGCGGGGGAATGCGGCTGCCGCCGAAGAGGACCTGCTCCATGGCTTCGGGAATGCCGTGGCCGCGGATGGCTTCCGAGCCATAGCGAGCCATGACGCCGACGATGAGACCTCCGATGACGGGAATGACAATGACGTAGGCGCCGAGATGGTTTCCGGCGGGAGAACTGAACGAGAAGGAAAAACGGCCGTAGAAAGAGAGATTCGTGATCAGGCCGATCAGCGCGGTCAAGAGGCGCGCCACGAGAGCTGCGGCGCAGGCGACGAGAATGGACACGCCGCTGATGTAGACGGTGCGAAGACTGACCAGGGGAATTTGCACGGGGGCGCGCGCGGCCTCTAATGCGGGCGCCAGGGAAGTGTCGACTGGCAAGCCGCCGGTCGTTGAGGCTCGGGAGATTTTGCCGTCAGCCATGTCGTAGCACTTGGGGAGGGAAAGTCACATTTTAGACCATCAGCTTATATATCGTAACACGATACAGTGGCACGCATCCGGCGGCGGAGGCGGATTTGGAAGGAATGGCGCGGAAGATTACTTGCGGACTCAGTGTTTGGAGGCCAGGGAGTCGCGGAGGGCGAAGAAAGCGGGTTTGGGGTTGAGGTCGGCGTCGAAGGGGAGAGGACGCTGGGGAAGGCCGTCTTTGCGGGGGCGGAAGTGCTGGAGCCACGAATCGCGGTCGGAGAGGCACCAGGTTAGGACGGCTTTCAGGGATTTTTGGTGGAGAATGTTGTCGAGGTAGCTGCGGTAGAGTGCGGCGACCTGGCGGTCGCGTTCGGTGATGTCGGCCGGCATGGCGGAATCGTCGACGTCAAGCTCGGTGACGAAGACTTGTAACTTCATCTTCGAAATTTCTTTCAAAAATTTGTTCAGGCCGTTCCAGGTGGGGAAACCGTTCACCGTTCTTAGGTGAGACTGAACGCCCATCGCGTGGATGGGGACACCTTTTTTGCGCAGATGGTGCAGGAGGGCGAGGATGGCTTCGCGCTTTTGTTCTTGTTCGGGGGCGTCTGTTTCGATGTCGAAGTCGTTGTAAGTGAGGAGGGCGGAGGGATCGGCTTCGTGGGCGGTGCGGAAGGCGAGGTCGATGTAGTCTTCGCCGATATTCTTGAGCCAGACGGAATTGGTTAGCTCGTGGGGATTGTGATGTTCGGGACGGATGGCTTCGTTGACCACGTCCCAGGAATGAATGCGGCCTTTGTAGCGGCCGGCGACGGTGAGGATGTGGGTGCGGAGGAGATCGGCGGCATTTTGCGGAGTGGCGACGGCGTCGAGCCATGCGGGATTGTATTGGTGCCAGCAGAGATTGTGACCGCGAGCGAGAAGGTGATTTGATTCGGCGAAGGCCATGTAGGCATCGGCTTGGGTGAAATCGAAGCGATCTTGTTCGGGATGCGTGGCGCGCCATTTCATTTGATTTTCGGGGACTAGGATGGAGCACTGATTGATGATGAGGGCGGTGATGTCGGGGCGGTGGAGTTGAGGGTCGGAGACGGCGGAGCCGAAGAGGAGTTTTCGGTGAGCGGCGAGATCGCGGAGGTGGGGGATTTCGGAGGCGCGCAGCGGGGCGGGAAGAATCGAGGCTGCGACGGCGGTGAGCGAGAGATGGACGAAATCGCGGCGATGCATAAGTTGATGAGCCTCCGGAAGGGGAGATGGTAGACGCTTTCAAGGAAATTATCATGCGAATGAACATAAAGTGGAGACGAATTGGAATGTTTCTTTAACACAGAGGGCACAGAGAGCGCAGAGAAGAGAAAGCGGATTCCTCGCTACGCTCGGAATGACACTATTGTGACGATTGCGTGTGTGTGAGTTAGGGCTAGGCGCGGGCGGCGGAGGATTGTTCTAGGACGCGGAGGTAGTAGGATTCGTAGAGGGGGATGACATCGTTGGCGCAGAATTTGCGTTTGGCGTCGAGGCGGGCGCGCTGGCCCATTTCGCGGCCGCGATCGGCGCGGGAGAGAATTTCGATGGCGTGGGCGGCGGCGGATTTGACGTCGCCGGGCTCGACGAGATAGCCGTCGACGCCGTTTTCGACGACTTCGGGGACGCCGCCGACGTCGGTGGCGATGACGGGAACTTCGCAGGCCATGGCTTCGAGAGCGGCCAGGCCAAAGGATTCCAGCTGCGAGGGCATCAGGAAAAGATCGGCTGCGGCGAGTTTTTCGTAAACACCGTTTTGTTTCCCTAGAAAAATCACATCTTTTTGGAGGCGTTTTTTGCGGACCAGATATTCCGCGGAGCCGCGGTCCGGGCCGTCGCCGATTAGGACGAGCTTGGCGGGCATTTTGGCGCGGACGATGGCGAAGATTTCAACGACGTCGGTAAGGCGCTTGACGGGGCGGAAATTCGAGAGGTGCATGAGGATGGGCTCGCCGTTGGGGGCCCATTGCACGAGCAGTTCGGGATGAGGCTTGCGCGTGTAGAGATCGCAATTGACGAAATTGGGGATAATCTCGATGGGGCGCTTGATGTCGAACTCTTTGATGGTTTGATTCAGAAGATACTGCGAGATGGCCGTGACGCCGTCGGATTGCTCGATGGAAAATTTTGTGATGGGGAGATAGCTGCGATTGCTGCCGACGAGAGTGATATCGGTGCCGTGGAGCGTGGTGATGAAGGGTAGGCGGCGCGGGGCGGCCATGGAACGCGCGAGGAGGGCGCTGACGGAGTGGGGAATGGCGTAGTGGACGT